>NZ_JBBMQY010000003.1:0-315284 GCF_038900255.1 Pseudoalteromonas sp. AS84
TTTTTACAAACTCAGGCTCCCGCAACCATTGAAATAAATAAGAATGAAACGACACACTTAAAGCGTGTTTTTTTATGTCTAAAATTTGGTGTGTATATTGTGGCTCATAACCCGAAGGTCGTCGGTTCACTTTTTACAAACTCAGGCTCCCGCAACCATTGAAATAAATAAGAATGAAACGACACACTTAAAGCGTGTTTTTTTATGCCTGAAATTTGATGAGTGTGGTGATTTAGCTTATAGGTTAAAGATCCTCTTCACAGCATGAGGCATTCACTACTCATAAGCACAAGCTCCCGCTTCCCTGAGATACACTTCACAAAAGTTATAAACGACTTAAAATAAATCGTTATTACTTAAAACTTTGTTTAGTTTGTGTTAAAACGGCACAAATATTTTTGGGTTGTTACAAATATGACTGAACTTTACCACTGGTTTGATTTAATAGGTATTGCGGTGTTTGCTGTATCGGGCACTTTACTAGCGTACGAAAAAAAAATGGATGGCTTTGGGGTCGTAGTTTTAGCGACGGTAACTGCTATTGGTGGTGGTACAGTGCGAGATCTAATTTTAGATGTTCCTGTCTTTTGGTTACACGATCAAAGTTACTTTTTTGCCATACTAGCTTCAGTATTTGTTACAACGCGCCTTATAAATAAACAAAAGCCGATACCTCATTATATTTTACAAACAGCGGATGCGTTTGGTTTAGCTTTTTTTGCAGTAATGGGGGCGCAAAAAGCGCAGCTTGTTGGTATGCCCGATATGACTGCGGTAATTATGGCTGTAATTACAGGCTGCTTTGGTGGATTAATTCGAGATGTGCTTGCACGCGAAATCCCTATGCTATTAAAAGGTGAGCTTTACGCTATTACCTGTATAGCGGGTGGCACTGTTTATACGCTTGGCATTAGTTTTTCGTTAGCAACCGAAATGGCGATGGTATTAGGTATGTTAATGACCTTATTACTTCGTTTGGCTGCTATAAAATGGCAAATCACATTACACGTTTTTAAATATCCTGACTAAACTGGTGTAATCACACCATTTACTAGGATAAGGAATGTCGTTAGCTCGTATATTTTCTCGTGCTCAAGTGGGTATAAATGCCCCAGAAGTTATTGTAGAGGTTCACCTAGGAAATGGGTTACCCGCTTTTCATATTGTAGGCCTGCCCGAAGCGTCCGTTAAAGAATCAAAAGACAGAGTGCGTAGCGCACTCGAAAACTCTCAATTTGGTTTTCCCGACCAACGAATAACCGTAAATTTAGCCCCAGCTGACTTGCCAAAAGATGGTGGCCGGTTTGATCTTGCTATTGCGGTGGGTATTTTAGTCGCCTCTGGGCAAATAGTGTGTCCTGATATTCATAAGTACGAGTTTTATGGTGAGCTTGCTCTTAATGGTGAGGTGCGTGGTGTAAACGCTATTTTACCTTCGGTACTTGCTGCAAAAGAGCAAGATCGTTGCTGCTTTTTACCTCTTGCAAACGACAGCCTAGCAAGCCTAGTTAATGGCGTTAAACGCAAAGCCGTAAGCTCTATTCAAGAAGTGTGGGGGGATTTACTTAATCAACAACCCTTACCATTAAATATAGAGTATCCCGACTGCACACAAGCCCCTGACTTTTTACTCGATTTAAGCGATGTGAAAGGTCAGCCCGGTGCAAAGCGAGTACTCGAAATTGCTGCAGCTGGCGGGCATAATTTACTATTTTTAGGTCCTCCAGGTACTGGTAAATCGATGCTGGCCCAGCGAATGGCAACTATAATGCCTACTATGTCGGACGATGAAGCTATTTCGACAGCTGCGCTTTACTCTATTATTGGGCAATCCATAGATTTAACTAATTGGCGACAGCGGCCGTTTCGTAATCCACACCATACTTGTTCAGCTGTTGCCTTGGTGGGGGGCTCTTCGAATCCCAAACCTGGTGAAATTTCTCTGGCACATAACGGTGTGCTCTTTTTAGATGAGTTACCGGAGTTCGAACGCAAGGTACTTGATTCACTGCGTGAGCCAATGGAAACCGGTACGGTTACTATTTCACGTGCCGCTAGGCAAATGGAGTTTCCGGCGCAGTTTCAGCTTATTACAGCATTAAATCCAAGTCCAACAGGAAGTCATACAGATAAGCGGGCAACTCCCGATCAAGTTATGCGTTATTTATCGCGCGTGTCGGGGCCTTTTATTGACCGTATTGATTTGCAAATAGAACTGCCTCGTCTAACGAGCGTTGAACTACAAAGTACTCAGCCAGAGGAAAGTAGTGCTGAGGTTAGAGCAAGAGTTGAAGCGGCTTATTACCTACAGTTAAAACGCCAAGGTAAGGTTAATGCGAGGCTTAATAATAAAGAAATGAGTGTGCACTGTGTACTGGCGCCAGCAGAGTTGCAGTTTTTAGCCAGAGCAAGCGAAAAGTTGTCTTTATCGCCACGCTCTTACCATAGAGTGATTAAAGTGGCGCGGACTATTAGTGATTTAAACGGGGCTGAAAATATTAGTTTAAATGAGCTTAAGGAAGCACTTAATTACCGTGCATTTGAGCGCCTTATTGCGCAATTAACTAAATATTAAATAGAGAGCATATAGCCTTTACCGCGAACGGTAACAATACGTTTTTGATCTTTTTCGTCATTTAATTTTTTACGTAAACGACCAATAAGCACATCAACAGTACGATCGTTTGGACTCCAATCGGGCTGGCCTATTTCTTCTGATATTTTTTCACGGGATGTAGCTTTACCTGCATTACTAATTAAGCAAATAAGCACTTTATGTTCGGCTTCAGTTAAGCGTGATTCAACGCCTGCAGCAGTAATTAATGTGCGGTTATCGGGGTGAAGCTTAAAGTCAGCATATTCTATAAACTCTTCGCTTTCGTCGTCTTCTAGGTTAACGGCAACACGCTTATAGAGCGCGCGCATGCGAAGTTCTAACTCAAGTAAATCGACAGGCTTACAAATATAGTCATCGGCACCTTGTGCAAGGCCTGCAATACGATCGGCTTGGGAGTCACGACTCGATAATACAATAACGCCAATATCGGTAAGTGTGTTTAATTCTTTTGCGAGTTGAAGCCCATCGCGCTTTGGCAAAACAATGTCAATTATGGCTAATGATATAGCACCGCGCAGGTTTACCCGCTGCCTTACAATGCTAAGTGCATCAGCGCCAGTTGGGTCTACCTCTATTGTAAATTCGGTATCTGAAAAGTGATTTTGGATGCGTTTAACGAGTAGTTCATCGTCTTCAACCAATAAAACATTAATAGCCATAGTACTTTATTTTGAATGCTTATAGCTCTGTATGGTAGCACCATTAGGTAAATGCTGAGAAGGGGGTTTATTAGTTTTAAGTAACTTAATATTTCAAAGGTGTAGAAGGTGTTATTAGAGGATGAGATTAGCACCTTTAAACTAATTAAAAGGTGCTAAGTAATTAATACTACAATTAATAAATCTGTATTAAGTCGTTATTTAGAAGAAGCAGACTCAGTCATTTTTATACATTGAGTCCCACCATTGAGGTTCATCTTTTAGCTTTTTATCAAAGTATGCGAGCATGGTGTTCCACCAATCAAATCGTTTATCGCGTGCAAATATTTGATGATCGGCGCCTTTGTATTCGATTAACTCTACGTCCTTATTAAGCAGTTTAAGCGCAGTGTACATTGTTAAGCTTTCGCCAACAGGTACATTGGTATCACTATCACCATGAAGAAGTAGCATAGGTGTTGTTACTTTGTCGGCATGAAACACAGGGCTGTGCTGGCTGTAAAGCTCAGGGTTATTCCACGGAAAGCTATTTTTTGATGCTTCGCCAGAATATAAGTAGCCCCACCAACCTTCACCCCAATATGAGGTAATGTTAGAAATACCTGCATGGGCAATGGAGGCACTAAATATATCGGTTTTAGTTGCTAGTAGCATGGTCATAAATCCACCGTATGATGCCCCTAAATTTCCTACCTTTTCACTATCAACATAGTTGTATTTCTTTAAAAAGGCTTGCGTGCCTTCGATAATATCGTCTGCGGTGTAGTCGCCCCAGGCATTAACATGTTGCGCTGAAAACTTTTGTCCAAACCCTGTTGCGCCAGTAGGTTGTACTACATAAACAACGTAGCCATTTTCTGCCCATAAGTTAAACGGGTAACGACCTGTAAAACCACGCGTAACGGGTGAAGTACCGCCGTAGTAATACACGAGCGCAGGGTGCTTTTTAGTTTTATCTAAGTTGCTAGGAATGTACACACGACCCGTTATTTCGACACCATGTTTATTTTTAAAATTAAACTCTTCTAATGTAGGGAGTCGTGTATTTGCATAGCTACTTGGTTTTGAATCCCATATTAAATCTGTTTTATTTTTACTTACGTTAAGGCGCTTTAGTTGTTGTGGAGCTAAAGCGTTGGTACCACTTAGTAAAATTTCGGTATTACGGTCGTATGAGTAACTAAATTGTTCAACAATATCCAATCCTGTATTTAACTTTTTAAAGCGCTGTTTACTTAAATCAAATAGGTAAAGTGGTTGAGTGTCTTGCTCTGTTACTTTAATGAGCGCATCGCCGTTTTCTAAAACTTGCAGTTGGCCAATAGCGGGGTCGAACTGTTTACTAAGTGCTTTTACGTTTTTACCGCCTTCAGTAAGTAGATAAAGTTGCCCGTCGTAGTTATTGGCAAGCATTGCTTTTGGTAGAGCTCTGCCTGCGCCATTTTTAAAGTCAGGGCCTGCAACTACATAAATGTCTTTATTTGCATATTTAGCTAAATTAAACGTTTTAAATTTACCAAGCGATGAAAGCTTATTTGATTTTAAATCGAGTTCGACTAACTCTGTTTCTGGGTGTGTTGATGCCTGCATTGCCATTACTGGGCGGCTCATTAATATTTTGCCACGGTTACTATTTGAATCTTCAAGGCTGTAAGAAAGAGGGCCTTGGCTAAGTGCTTTTGTTAAACCACTTTTAGTATCAAGCATATAAATTTGGCTGGTGGAGCGTGCATACGACCAGCGATCTTGTAGACCTTTATAGTGCTTAGTTAAGTTGTTAGTGTTCTCAGGTGATTTAGACCAGCTAAACAAAAGACTGGTGTCGTTATAAAAGGTAAAGCCATTGGCTCCTTCTAAATCGTTTGCTAATGTTTTTATTGAGAAGTTTTTACGGCTAAGTTGTTTAAGCTCACCATTTAACAAATACACTAAATATTGGTTATCTGGACTCCAAATAATGTTACTTGGTTGGCCTGCTTCGAAGCGATAAAGCGTTTGATTATCTGAATCTTTAAGTACAGTAACTGTATTTGCTTGGTTTTGTGTTTTATCGCTATAAGTGCGAGTAGTAGTAACGTACTGCTTAGCATTAGGTGCGAGTGATAATTGACTGATTGTAGGGGCATCAAACAATTGTTTTGCAGATAAGCGTTTTGTTTGTGAGGCGCTAAGCGTAATTTTATCAACGTCGCTTTTAGGTGCAAAATCAAGCATTACGTCGTGCCAATTAGCTACTTGTTGGGCTACTATTAAAATAGAGTGAGTACTGTTATTTAAAGCTAACTTATAGCTATTTTTATCGCCTGTTTGTAGTTCGCCATTAATAAATAACTGACCTTGCTCAATCCCTTTTAAGGTAAGTGTACCTTGTGTAAAGCGGGTTGTTTCAATATTAAATTTTAGTGCCTGTAACCCACCTAAAGTGAGCGCATTGATTTTATTAAACGGCTGCCAATTTTGTTTTTTCCCAAATACAGAAAAACTATCTGAGTCTGCTTGTAGCTGCGGCAATAGGTTACTAATAATGGCATTGCCATGAGGTGTTTGAAAAGGCTTTAACTGCATGTCTTCGGCAAGTGGGCCGATAAACTGAATTTTTGATTTATCCAATGGTGCGGCTATTGCAGCAAAGCTTAAGCTGCTAAGCGTCAAAAGAGCCGCTGCATGCTTAAATAGCTTATTTTGATGACACCATGGTGCGCTAAATTTCATTATTATGCCTATTATTATTGGAAGTTTGGCCAAATATAGCATGTATTGATACCATGCTCACATATCCAATATAGAGGAGAGAAAGTGACTTTACTGATAGTTTATATGGTAGTGGCGATTGTTATTTCGTTTTTATGTTCTGTGATGGAGGCTGTGTTATTAAGTATTTCGCCCAGCTATGTTGCATCACTTAGGAAAGATCATCCTGAGCTTGCTAAACAGCTCGAAAAACTTAAAAACAATATAGATCAGCCTTTAGCTGCTATTTTAACTTTAAATACGGTTGCCCATACTGCGGGTGCTGCTGGGGTAGGCGCACAGGCAGCTGTCGTGTTTTCCGATGCGGCTGTAGGCATTGCATCAGCCATTATGACATTCCTCGTATTAATTCTTTCTGAAATTATTCCTAAAACCTTGGGGGCTAATTACTGGCGAGCTCTAACGCCAAGTGTTACTTACGCTTTGAGGTTTTTAGTTATATCGCTAAAGCCTTTTGTATGGTTTGCACAAAAGCTAACAAATTTAATGGGTCCAAAGCACGATGAGGCTTACTATATTCGTCAAGAGATAGAGGCAATGGCTGATATAGGTACGGAGTCGGGTGCATTACATCAGGATGAGTCCGAAATAATTCGTAATTTATTGCATTTTAGACATGCAAAATTATGCGACTTAATGACGCCTCGAACTGTAATTTTTAAAATCCACAAAGACTTAACCGTGAATCAGTATTTAAACGATCACGGTTCGTCGTCATTTTCTCGTATATTGGTATTTGATAAAGACAGCGACGATATTGTAGGGTTTGTGCATAAAAACGATATTATGTTGGCATTTCACCGCTTAGGTACCGATTACAAAATTAGCAAATTGATTAAGCCTATTTATACGGTGCCGAGTTCTCAAAATGTATCGTCGTTACTGCAAACTCTTTTAACAAAGCGCACGCATATATGCCTAGTTGTAGATGAGTACGGTGACGTGCAGGGTATTGTAACGCTAGAGGACATGATTGAAGCTTTAATGGGGCTAGAGATTGTAGATGAGCGTGACCAATCTACTAATATGCGCGCAGTAGCAAGGCAGCGTTGGCACAAACGTTTAGCAAGTAGTGCACATATAGTCAGCGAAGAAGATAAACACACTCGGGGTGATAATTAGTTAACCAGCCCCGATTAAATATTAATACCGCTTTAAGCGGGGCTACCATCAGTTTTCAGCCAATCTTTAGCCCAAGATATAAATTCGTCTTGTGGTTTAGGGCGGCTAAATAAAAAACCTTGTATGGCTAGTTTTCTTTTATAGTGCCTTAAATAAACGAGCTCTTCTGGGCGCTCAACACCTTCTGCCACTAAATCTAAATTATCTTTACTCGTAATGTTAAATAACGAACTTACAACCACTTGAGAAAATAAATCTGTTTCTATATGGCTAATGAGTGAGCGGTCTATCTTAATTTCAGTAAAAGGAAGGTTTCGAAGTTGATTCATATTAGTAAAACCAACACCAAAGTCATCTAGCGATATACCAAAGCCATGCATTCTTAATCTGTTTAGTGTTTCTAATTGCATGAGGCTTGAGAGTGCATGTTGTTCTGTTATTTCTATAATTATATTACTAGGCGTGAGTTGATTTAGTTCTAAAATGAGTAGTAATTTATTAGGGCAGTTTAAGTCGTCGAGCTGAGTTGGCGATAAGTTAAATGCCATCTTAAAATCATGACCTAGTTGCGCTTTCATATTTTTGAATTCGCTGGTGGCCTTTTCAAAAAGAGAAAATGTAATTTGATTAATTAAGTTATGTTGCTCGGCAATACCTATAAAACGGTTAGGTAAAATAATATTGCCGTCTTTACTTGATAGAATACGCGCTAATACTTCAACGCTCTCAATTCTATTATTATCAGCGTTTATTTTTGGTTGATAAAAAGGCGTTATTTCATCATTTTTTAATGCTTCAATAAGCTCATCTTTTGAAATGGCTGACTCTTTTAATAAAGTATGGCTATTTAATTGCGCTACTTTAATAAGTAACCTACTTACCTGAGATAGTTGCACTGGTTTTGTAATATTACCAATGAGGTGAGCGTTATGTTGCTTGGCAAGGCTGGCAGCTAAACTAATAACTTTATGATCCATTTCAGAAACAATAATAATACCGCCTTGATAATGCAGCCCTCCTAAGTGGCGGATTAATTCCATACCATCCATTTCGGGCATATTAAGGTCAGTAAAAATAGCATCAAAGTAGTTTATATCAGAAGCAACTTTTTCGAGGGCTTCAGCAGCACTCAAGCAGGTGACTACATTATCAGACATATTTAATTCATTTAATATGGCTTCCATAACAATCAAAATCGCTTTTGAGTCGTCAACAACTAAAATGTTAGGCACTATTTTGTTCACTGTTATCCCTTTCAATGTATAGCTTATGGTTACTATAAAAGTAGTAGTGTTTTTTTATTTTGTCAGTATCAAATGCTTTTATTTTGAAAATAGTTATAGAACACCTTCACTCGTGTTTTTAAGTTGATTAGGTATACTAGCGCCATTATTTTAAATGGTCTTAATTATGATAAGAATAGATCTTACTTTAGCCGAGCAGCCATTTTCGCTTATGGTGTCTGGGCAAAAAATTGTGCAGGTGTTTCATGCTCAACAAGCTATTACCTTCGATAATCCTCGTGAAAACTATTATCAGTTTACTTACGACAACAAAGTAATAGGTATTGATACAGCGGCGGTGAAAGAGCAAAGTATTTCGCTCTTTGTTGATGAGCAATTTGCAACACAACTTGCGTTACCAGCACCTACAAATGGCTCACCTAAAAAAGGCTTTTTAGGGCTGGCTGCATTAGGTTTTAAGCTTTTTAAAAGTGCTAAGGTAATTAAAGTAGTGCTTGCAGGGGCCTCTGTTGCAGGCTACGCGTGGTTATTTAGTATTGAATTTGCACTAATGCTAATTGGGTGTTTAGTTGTACACGAATACGGCCATGTGCGAGCAATGAAATACTTTGGCATAAAAACTAAAGGTATTTATTTAATCCCATTTGTAGGTGGGCTAGCTGTCAGTGACGATAAAATAACGACTCGTTGGCAAGATGTCGTTATATCGCTAATGGGGCCTGCATTTGGTTTAATTACCTCGGTGTTGGGTGTCGTTTTATATTACGTCACCGAAATGGAAATATTTGCAGGTGTTGCGGTGCTTAGTGCGTTATTAAATTTATTTAATTTATTACCAATTTTGCCGCTTGATGGCGGGCATGTATTAAAAAGTATCAGCTTTTCAATGCGTTCATGGATTGGCCTAAGCGTATGCTTATTAGGCGTACTATTTGGCTTATGGCTAAGCTACACCTTTGGCTTAATGTTATTGGTATTCTTTTTGTTTGTTGGTGCGCTGGAAATTGTATTTGAATGGCGAGGCCGTCACTATTCACATTTAATGCCACTAGATAAATATGGCCAAGGCTTTTCAGCGGTTATGTATGCAGTTGTAGTAGCTGGGCATGTAGCTGTAATGATGCACTTTGCCGATTCAGAAAATCCAATATTGAGTCTGCCGATGACTATTTTATCGAGCTAGTATTTTTATTTTGCCTAACTAAATAAGTTAGTTTTTTGCATTAATATTTTATTTTTAGACTTTTATGTTGATTTACTGTTAATTGAATTCTAGTGTAATATAAATTAGAACAATCTTAGCGGATCAACTGGATGTTATTTAGAAAGGAAGCTGTCGCTCAGCAAAGAGAGCGTTTAACAGGAGTGATTACGCTCGCACAACCACTATCAATAAAACTTACCGTATTTATTTTGGTATGTATTTCGATTGTAATGATAGCCTTTTTATTTACAGCAGAATATTCACGCAAGGAAACAGTTCGGGGGTTTTTAATACCCAATAAAGGGATAATCCAAAGCTTTGCTAATCAAGGTGGTATGATTGAGCAGCTATTTGTACAAGAGGGTGATGCCGTTACTAAAGGTCAGCCGCTGGCGACCATTATTGTGCAGCAAAATAACAGCCAAGGCATAGCTTTGAGTACCCAGCTTGTTGAGCAGCTAAGTATGCAAATACAGTTGTTCAATGATGAGGTAACACAAAACCACACCCTACAAAAGCAAGAGTCACTTAACTTGCAAGCGCAAAAACGTGCACTTACTAATGAGCAAGCTGCATTACAAAGTCAACTTGCTCTGGTTGATGAAAAATTAGGGCTACTTAACCGCCAACAAAGCAACTTTAATCAACTTAATAAAAATGGCTTTTTATCAAACATCGAGCGAGAGCAACAGCAGCAAGCTTTGTTAGATGTTAAGCAAGAAAAACAAAACCTAGCGCGCTTGCTGATGCAGCAAGAAAACCAATTAAGTCAACTTAGCTTTAATATTGCCAACGTGCCCCAGCAGTATACGTTGCGTATAAATAGTCTTAAACGCCAACAAGCGGATATTCAAAACCAGCTCACACAAATTAAAAGTAACTATCAATATACCATAACAGCCAGTAACAGCGGTGTTGTTACTGGCATTCAAGTGGTTGAAGGCGAAACACTTACTCAAGCCAAACCACTGTTGCATATTATTCCCGAAGGCTCAGAGCTAGTAGCAGAGTTGCTGCTACCTACACGTTCAGCAGGTTTTATTGCGCTTGGTAACGATACGCGCCTGCGTTTTGATGCTTTCCCTTATCAACGCTTTGGTTTTATTAACAGCAAAATTATCCGCATCGACAAAGCACTCATTACCCCAAATGAAATACGTTTGCCCATTTCACTGCAAGAGCCAGTGTACCGTTTGCGAGCAACACTCAGCCAACAGCAAATGCAGGCCTATGGTAAAGCGTTCGAGCTAAAAAGCGGCATGTTGTTTGAAGCGGATATTATGTTAGAGCAGCGCACATTAATTGAATGGTTACTCGAGCCACTATACAGCCTAAAGGGGCGAGTGAGTTAATAGTTCATTGTAGGTCGGAATTTATTCCGATAACAAGCAAAAATTCATCTGTTTAATTTGCTGCAATAAGCAATATTAAGCAGGGAATAGAGTGGCTGACTTTAGTCAAACTTTAGCGAGAACAACTAAAGCCAGCCTACTAACCATTAGCTCAAACAGTTGAGTTAACACATTAGCAACCCGATGACTTAACTAAAAAGCATCGGATTTATGGAGTATAACAAAATGCGTGAATTAAACGTAAAAGAAATTGAACAAGTGAATGGTGGCTGGGGCTGGTTGAGATATTTAAGGCCAACAAAGATGGGTAATGGTGAAATGCCAAGTTATTGGGACACAGGTGATTCTTGCTCCATAGTCCCTGTGGAAGGCGCCACGCCTGTTTACCCATAAAAACTTTTGAAATTTAGGTATGGCGTTTATGCGCTATACCTTTAATACGGGAGTAGTTTGAAGCAATGAAAAACATTTTATGTAAGATTTTAATTGTTTTTATTTACTTATATTTCATTAGGTTATGTGAGATTGGCTCTAATTTATACTCATTTGAATATATGTTTTATGGTTTTTTAATATTGTTTGTAACCTTTTTTATAGCAGATTTAATGCAGAAAAAAAAACGAAATGCTTTACTATCGTCGGTGGGTGTTAGTGTTATTACCATGTTTATGCTTTCAATAAATTTACCCTTTGTTACAGGTTATTCTTTTGACCAAAACGAAACAAAGTCAAACTTGCCTACTATTTCTTCAAATGATTATATAGTCTCCAAACATTTTGATTTTAGTCTTGATGAAGGTGCTATGTATGCTTTCATAAATGAACAAGGTGACTTGCATAGAAAGCGACTGATTGCTGGTCCACATGATAAAGTGCAAGTCTGCGGTGATTTAGTATATGTGAATGGTTTTACACGTAATATTACAACAAACTGGAAAGCAGAAGAATTAAAGTCGGATAAAAACTGCAGTAATGGCTCGGCTTTTAAGCTTAGCGAAGAAGAGTATTTTCTTGTTGGTGATAATTTTTCCAATAGTCTCGACTCTAGGCACTATGGACCTGTAAAACGAAAAAATATTGTTGCTCATTCTCTTTATAAGTTTCAACTTAATCAAAGCGGTTCAATTTCTAAAGAACAGACTAGTCTATCTGTTATTTTTGAGTAATGACTGCAAATGAATAGCGAGCTAAATTTTTCAAGCTTTAAACAAGCTCCTCTAATCCTTCAATCCGAAATAGCCGAATGCGGTCTTGCCTCTATGGCTATGATGGCCTGTTATCATGGCTACAAGTTGGATATGCCAGCGATACGCAAGCGTTTTTCGGCGAATTTAAAAGGGATGAACTTACAGCAGTTGATTGAGTTGGGTGATAATTTGGGGCTGGCAAGCCGTGCGCTGCAATGCCCGCTTGAAGAAGTCCATAAACTACAAACGCCGTGTATTTTGCATTGGGATTTAAATCACTTTGTGGTACTGACAAAAGTGTCTGGTAAAGGATCTTCAGCTAAATTTGCAATTAACGACCCAGCTGTTGGTAAACGCAGTTTAAGTAGTGATGAATTTAGTAAGCACTTTACCGGTATTTGTTTAGAGCTGACTCCAACCAGCAAGTTTGAAGCCAAACAAGAACAAGCAAGAATGAAGTTTACCCAACTTTGGAGCTCAATGAAGGGCTTAAAAGAAGGGCTAATAAAACTGATTGCGTTGTCACTGGTATTGCAATTATTTGCCTTGATGACCCCTTATTATATGCAGTGGGTGGTGGATGAAGTACTCATTAGTTTTGATGAATCGTTATTAACGGTACTTGCTATGGGTTTTGCGCTGATTGCTATTATTTCGGTGGTGACTAATGCGGTACGAAGTTGGCTAATTTTACGTCTTTCCAGCCTTTTGAATATGCAAATGGGTGTGAACTTACTCCGGCACTTATTGCGGCTACCGATGAATTATTTTGAGTCTCGTCATGTCGGCGATATTGTGTCGCGCTTTGGCTTATTAGCGCAAATACGTGAGCGTATTACCACGGGGTTTGTAGAAACACTGGTCGATGGCGTGATGGCTATTACCGTATTGATTATGATGCTAATTTATTCGCTAAAGCTCACTGCAATAGTTGTAGGTGCAATTGTGCTTTACACCTTAGTACGTTTAGCGCTGTATAGGCCGCTGCACCAAGCTACTGAAGAAATGATTCAATCATCTGCCAAAGAGCAATCGAACTTTTTAGAAAATATTCGCGGTATGCAAACTATAAAGCTGTTTGGCAATGAATCGCAGCGCCAAGGCATTTGGCAGAACCGTTATGCTGAAGTCATTAATAGTGAAATCCGTTTAGGGCGTTTAAACATTAGCTTTGATTCATTTAATAAACTGTTATTTGGCCTTGAAAATGTATTGGTGATTTACTTTGCTGCATTGCTAGTTATGAGCAATAGCTTGTCTGTTGGTATGGTACTGGCTTTTATTGCTTATAAAAACCAGTTAACCAGCCGCTTTGCCAACTTAATTGAGCAAATTATTCAATTCAAAATGATGCGCTTACACTTAGATCGTATTGCAGATATAGCACTCACGAAACAAGAAGCTAATCGTGAGGGTGAAATGGCCTATACCGGTGATGACGAAGGTAAAGTTAAAGGCCAGCTTACGCTCGAGAATATTTGCTTTAGTTACAGTGAAGAGCAAGCGCCTATTTTAAATAATGTTAATTTAACGCTGAATACCGGTGACTCGATTGCGATTACAGGGCCATCTGGCGCGGGTAAAACTACGCTAATGAAAATTATGCTGGGGTTATTACAGCCGACCTCGGGTAAAGTGCTGCTGGATGGTAAAGATATCACCCAGTTTGGTCTTAAAAACTACCGTAAACAAATAGCTGCAGTGATGCAGGATGACACATTGTTAGCTGGCTCTATTGCCGATAACATCAGCTTTTTTGACCCACAGCCCAATTACTTAAAAATAGAGCAATGTGCCCGACATGCAGCTATTCATGATGATATTACTAAAATGACTATGGGTTATAACTCATTAGTAGGTGATATGGGATCAAACTTATCGGGCGGGCAGGTACAGCGGCTATTATTAGCGCGAGCGTTGTATCAATCGCCCTGCGTGTTGTTTATGGATGAAGCGACTAGTCATTTAGACAAAGGCAACGAAGCCAAAATAAGTGAACAAATTCAGCACTTACCCATCACACGGATTATGATTGCTCATCGCCAAGGAACCATTAACATGGCCAGCAAAGTCTATCAACTGAAAGAGGGTAGGTTGGTGGAGCTACAACAGCAGAGCGAGAGTGCATAAAACAATCAAGGCGTGTGTATTACACGCCTTTTTATTATGTTTACAGTTAATAAAAGCTCAATACCAGCGATATAAAAACCCCAGTTACAAACAACTGCACAACACAAAACCCCATAATATCTTTTGCTTTTAAGCCTGCGATAGCAAGGACTGGTAATGCCCAAAAAGGTTGAATTAAATTAGTCCACGCATCACCCCACGCAACAGCCATAGCAACACGAGATATATCGGCACCTAGCTCTTGTGCTGCGGGTATAACAATAGGCGCTTGTACAGCCCATTGGCCGCCGCCAGAGGGTACAAACATATTAACGAGTCCTGCACTTATAAAACTAAAAAATGGCAAGCTATCAGCATCTGCAATGGCAATAAAGCCTTGTGATATCTGCTGTGCTAATCCTGTATCGACCATGACCGCCATAATACCGGCATAAAAAGGGAACTGAATTACAATTCCCGCACCACTCGGAATTGCTTGTTGCAGACTGTTAAGTAAATTATGGGGTGTTTGATGCAGCGTAATAGCTAAAAACAAAAATACGGCAATAACGCTATTAAGGTTTAAGTTTCCGCCAGTAATAAAAAAGTAATAGCCTAAATATGCCAAACCTAATAAGCCAATTGTCATACCGAGTAGTTTACTTTGTTCTAAATGTTGGGCGGGTCTGGTTATTGTTATCAACTTAGGTGCTATTTCTTGTAAAAGAGCTGGGTCGATATATACGCTTTCTTGCTCACTTGGCAGCATATAGCGATTAACGAGCGGCATAATAATAAATAAGCCAACTAATATTGCTATATTAAAGCCCGCAAATAAGGTGTGCTCTGTACTAATAATACCAATGCTGGCTTCTGAAAAGTGGCCATCGGTTGCGATAGTTAAAGGAATCGAACCGGCTAACCCGCCATGCCATACAACAAAACCTGAGTAAGCGCTGGCTACTAATAATCGATAATCAACACGAGTATGTTTAGCAATTGCCTTGGCAAAAAGGGCACCAATAACTAAGCCAAATCCCCAATTTATCCAGCTCGCTAAAAGCGAAATAAGCGTTACTAATATAATTGCTTTAGGTGCGGTGCTTGCAAATGTTGCTAGTTTTTCTAATAACTTACTTATAGGTGGCGTACTTGCCAGCATATAGCCTGTAATTAACACTAGTAGCATTTGCATAGCAAAACTTAATAAGTTCCAAAAACCACCTCCCCACGCTTGTAATACTTCAATGTTGGTTGCGGTTGTAAATAAGCTCGCACTGACAAGAGTAATTATTGTAAGTAAAATTACAAATATAAAAGGGTCGGGAAGATAGCGCTCTACAATTTTAGTAAAAGGGCGGGCTATTTTATTAAGCATAAGCACAACTGTTTTGGTTATTATTTTAACGCTAATTAATCATGAAAAATCACCATTGGCAAACAGCATTTAGTCTTATATTTGCGGTTAAAAGCTTAAACATTGCTTAAAAGCATCGCTTACAGTAACGTACTGTTTATAGATAATTTACTAACGAAGACTTTGTATTATGCCGGTGATATTTAAAAGGCTAGCGTTACTTGTTCGCGCTCATATAGATCAGTTGAGTTGGCAAGCAGTGGCATTAGCTATTTTGACTCATATGCTATTAACATGGAGCTTGCTATTTATAGCGAATGAGAAAGCGTTAACTTCGCTTACTACCTTTTTTTACTATTACACAGTAACAACATCAACAGTGGGATATGGTGACTTTAGTCCAACTACTGATCTTGGTCGTTGGGTGGTTGCATTAATACAAATTCCATTTGGTTTAGCTTTATTTGGTGTCTTGCTAGGAAAAGCAGGACAGACAGTTACTTACTTAATTAGGCGCGCTATGACTGGTGATAAAAACTTTGCCCACAGTAACCACCATATTATTATTTTTGGTTGGCACGACACTCGTACAAAAAAGATGATTGATTACATTTTGGCAGATACGAAGCGAACCGATCGTCGTATTTTACTCGCGGTAACCGAGCAAATGGATCATCCTTTTTTAGCTAACGAAAGCGTCGATTTTGCACGTTTAACTAGTTTTACAAACATAGGAGAGTTAGAGCGTGTAGCTATTCGCCGTGCCGATAAGGTGATTATTGATGGGCAAGATGACGACCAAACATTTACGACAGCGCTGCGTATTAGTCGCTTAGTAAAAGACGATTGCCATATAAGCGCTCACTTTTTAGATGAAACCAAAGTTGAGATGATGTTAGAGCATTGCCAAAATGTAGAGTGTAGTAGTGCAAAATCAGCTGAGATATTAGTACGCTCAATGCAAGATCCAGGTTCGAGCCGTGTGCAAGAGGAGCTGCTATCTACTTTACACGGCGATACACAATTTAGCTTGAAAGTACCAAGTGGCTGCAAAGATATGGAGTTTGGTACTTTGTTTCATCACTTTAAACTTGAGCATGATGCAATACTGTTAGGCGTAGCTCATAATTTAAGTGCGCAAAATATGGATTTAAACCCGCCATTAGATTACAAAGTAAATGAGGGTGATATTTTGCATTATATATCGGTAGAACGAGTATTAAGTAGTGAAGTAGATTGGTCGAGTTTAGAAAAATAATGAATGAAGTTGTATTTTTAATTGTTGTTTTAAGTGCTTACATTTTGCCTGTCGTTATTATACTTAATAGTAAGCGTTCAAAAGGCCATGAAAAGAACGGCTGGCTGATGGGAATCATTATATTTTCGTGGTTAGGATTAATGATGTACTTTGCTATTGTGCCCAAGCATGGGCACAAAAAGAAAAAGGCAAAATAGAGTCATTAGTTTTTATAGCCGCTTTTGCTGGAATATTACTCTTCTAGCTGTTTGAGTTTATGCTCAATTAGAGGGTCGTCAGGTAAAAGTTGCTGGGCGACTTCTAATAGCTGGATAGCATCATTAGGGTGTTCATCTTGGTGCTTAAGCGCCACATCAATCAAGGGCTGAATATCAATTTTTGCCTGATGCTCTTGTACATGCACTTCTTTTTCATCAGCTAAAATTTTATGCGCTGTACTCAATAATGCTAAACGATGCGGTGAGCTTGCATTAGCCGAATTGAGACTTTGATAATAATCCTCTTTTAAGCGTAAGGTTTTGGTTTGCAGGCGAAACTGTGCAATATCGATTTGCTGATGTTGAATGAAATCAACGGCTACTTGCTTATAAAACCCAAACTTATTCAAGTATGTGGCGTGTGTACCATGTCCCATACCAAATACTCGTAAGTGAGTTAGCTGCTTATAGCGCTTAGCGTGCATTCGGTCTATACGATTAGTAGGATCGTAAATAATATAGCCTTGGGCATCTCCTAAATCTAGATCGTGATAATCTTGTTGCCAGTCAAACTGCTGAGCTATATCGGTACTAGAGCGGTCATCCCACGGTACTAATTCTTTATTTTTAGTACTTACCGGGTGAAAGAACAGTACTTGGTTTAGTTTTAATAGTTTAGCAAAAGCGCCAACAGCAAATCCGCCACGGCTTAAGCCATAGCCTAGTCGACAATTAAACGGCGTAAGTAATGTTGATAATTGCTCGAGAAAAAAGATTAAATTACGATTACGAAACCAATTACTTTTACCTAAATGTTGAAAAGCGATTATGTTTACGTTTTGTTTTTGAGCTAAGTGATAACCCCATGGAGCAAAATCAGGGTGAAGATCTTGTTCTTGTACATTTGTGCCTGCAGGGGAGAAAGTGAAAAGCAGGGGTTTATTAACGTCAATAAACTCATATTTTACAAATACATCGCCGAGTAAGTCACTACCCGTCATGGGTAATTGAGTTTGTTGCTCATTGCTCGGGAGAGTTAACCATTCATCTAACCAATACAGTAATTTCATTAATCCTCCAGCTATAAGTCAGCGTAGATCATATCAAACTCAATGAAATCAGGTCAAACCGAGAGGGCGTTACTGCGCAATTTTGATTATTTCATCCCAGTCATTTTTAGTAACAGGCATTATTGATAATCGTCCGCCTTTTTTAAGTGCTATTTCGGTAATATTATTATTCGCTTTAATATCTTTAAGGCTAACCAACTTGTTTAAATGGCTTTGGTAAGTAACTTCAACAACAACCCAGCGTGGTTTATCGCTGGTGGCTTTGGCATCGTAATAGTCGCTGCTTAAATCAAACTGAGTAGGATCTGGGTAAGCTTCGTGTGTCACTTCGGCAATACCCGCTACGCCTACGTGTTTACAGCTTGAATGATAAATCAAGACTGAGTCACCAACTTTAACGCCATCACGCATAAAGTTTCGCGCTTGGTAATTACGCACGCCTTCCCATAGTGTAGTTTGTTTTGGTGCATTTTTTAAATCATCAATCGAAAAGGCATCGGGTTCGGTTTTAAAAAGCCAGTAAGCCATAACAGTAGTCCTAACAAATATTTACTTCCCACTATTGTATAGTATCATTTGGTTACTAGGGTAATGAGGAAGAAATAATGAGCCAAGTATTAGATGATTTATTGTCGTTGTTAACACTTGAAGAAATTGAGCAAGGTTTATATCGAGGACAAAGCCAAGATTTAGGCTTTGGTGCTGTGTTTGGCGGTCAAGTTATGGGGCAGGCGCTTTCTGCCGCTAAAGAAACTCTACCTGAGGGGCGTATAGTTCACTCATTGCATTCTTACTTTTTACGCCCAGGCGATCCAGCTAAACCTATAGTTTACGACGTAGAAACTATTCGCGATGGAAAGAGTTTTAGTACTCGCCGAGTAAAAGCGATTCAGTACGGTAAGCCAATTTTTTATATGACAGCGTCATTCCAGGGGGAAGAAAATGGTTTGTCGCATCAAGCAACAATGCCTGATGTACCTGCACCTGAAGAGTTACGTTCATCGCTTGAGTTTTATCAAGATAACGCTTCGCATATCCCTGAAGTCATCCGTAATAAGTTTACGCGTGAAATGCCAATTGAAATGCGACCAGTTACTTTTCATAACCCGTTTAAACCAGAAGTTATGGAGCCGGTAAAGCATATTTGGTTTAAAGCTAATGGTGAAATGCCGGACGATCAGCGCATCCACAATTACTTATTAGCGTACGCCTCTGATTTCGAGTTTTTACCAACAGCATTGCAACCCCATGGTGTATCGTTTATGCAGCCAAATATGCAGGTAGCTACTATTGATCATGCAATGTGGTTTCATCGCCCATTTAGAATGGATGATTGGATTTTGTATTCAATTGATAGTCCAAGTGCGAGTAATGGATGTGGTTTGGTACGTGGACAGTTTTTTGATCGCCAAGGCAACTTAGTTGCCTCAACAATGCAAGAAGGGGTTATGCGCCAGCGCTAACCGCCTTCTATAGATATAGTACTAGTTACACTGATCTTGTACTATATCGCTGATTGACTGCCAGACGCGTGCTGGCAGTAATGTTTTAAGGTGTGCGTAGGTTTCGCATAGTTGTGTACTGCCTACTAAACCTTTATCACCCTCTGTTATTAATGACTCGCCACGTAAGTTTTCAATAAAACTAACAAGTACTTTTTTATCAAAAAACTCAGGTGTTTTAATACCATGCAGTGTACCTAAACGCTGTGCAAGCACTTGGCTCTCTCGTTCTAATTCTGCTTTTTCAATACCATCACTTGTTTGAATAAAACCAATTACAATAGCGTATCGTTGCAGAGTAAAGCTAAGCGCTCGTCCAAGCATTTCTAGCTTAGCTAAGCAGTCATTACTGTTCGTTATATGAATGTTATCGCCATCAAACTCAATTAAATTTTGATCAGCAAAATTAGCTAAAATACGCGTTATATAGTTTTCATCAAGAGGCTGTAAGTACCATTCTTTAACAAATAACGGATAAAACGTTTTTACAAGTTGCTGGCATTGCTCAATAGTTGTGCTGTGTTGTTTAAATAGATGTAGTGCAATTAAGCTTGGAACTGCAAACAAGTGCAATATGTTGTTTCGGTAGTAGTTAAACAATACCTTTTCTTTATCGCTAATAGTAATAATTTCGCCAAATTCATCACTTATAACTTCAAACTTATTAAGCTTTAATGCATGCGTTAGTAATTGCTCTGGTGTTTCGTCTGGGGCTGTTACTTTATCGCTGTAGCTGGCGTCGCGTTGTAAGCGTAGATAAAAATCAAGTTGTGCTAATAGCTTTGGTTTACTCAATGCTTGTTTATCGTTAACCAGCAATATCATCGCTAGTAAGTTAACCGCATTAAGCGCCGCTGCATTATTAATTTTAACCATTACTTGGTCAGCAAGTTTAGTCACTTGTGGTGCTAACCATTGTGGCTTCTGTACATCGGTAGGATGTATTGAGTCACGCCAATCAGGTTGGTTATCATTTAAATATTGGTTAATGGAGATTGGATCACCAAAGTTTAAATTACCACGACCGTAGTTTTTAAGGTTTTTGATTGCCTTAAAAATTCCAAAAATAGATTCGCCTTTTTTATCTTTTCCATCCAGCTCTTTAAGATAGGTGTTAATTTCCATTACGTGCTCGTAGCCAATGTATACAGGAACGATAGATATTGGTCTGTCTATTCCACGTAGCATTGCTTGTAATGTCATTGATAGCATACCCGTTTTAGGTGGAAGCAGACGCCCAGTTCTACTTCGACCGCCTTCTGTATAAAACTTAACAGAGTAACCTTTAATAAATAACTGGCTTAAATACTCTTTGAATATGGCAGAGTAAAGTTTATTGCCTGCAAACGAGCGACGAATGAAAAATGCGCCTGAGCGTCTAAATATGCCTCCGGCAGGAAAAAAATTAAGATTTACGCCTGCAGCAATATGTGGCGGCACTAAACCTAAATGATAAATAGAGTAGGTAAGTAGTAAATAATCCATATGGCTGCGATGGCACGGCATATAGATAATTTCATGGCCTTTATCTGTTAGTTCATGAATTTGCTCTGCGTGCTTAATATCTATACCGTTATAAAGCTTATTCCATAACCAAGTTAAAAATCGCTCGGCCACACGTATCATTGCCTCAGAGTAATTAGCTGCTATTTCATCAAGTAGTTTAAGTGCATTTTGACGGGCTTCGGTTTGGCTAATATTTTTAGCTTTAGCTTCATCTTGAATTGCTTTTTTTATTGTTGGTGACGCTAATAATGAATTAAATAATTGCTCGCGAGAGGGCATTTTAGGACCAGTTGCTGCAAGTTTTTGACGTTTAAAGTGTACGCGTGCAACACGTAACAACTTATGGGGTAATTCACTTACGTCAGCTTTTTCATTTACTAAAAGCGATAAGTCGAGAGGCTGACTGAAGCGAATAAAGTTATCGCGACCTGAAAACAACACCACAAAAATCTTTCTAAACCAGCTAGGAGTTAGAGAGTGTGTAATTAGAGTACGTAATCCTGGCTTTTCTTTACCTGGGTCGCGTCCCCATAAAATAGTAACCGGAACAACTTGTACGTTTTGCTGTCCGCTCTCTATTAAGTACTCAATGATTTGTTTACCTTGAGCTAAAGCATTGGTTGGTTTTGCTTCATCACCAAATAGTGGTGGCGGGTTTTTAATACCAATAAAACGATCTAAATTTTGGTTGCCTAATACTTGCTCTTCGGTTGGGCTAGGTAGACCATTTTTTTTACACGCATGGGCAAGGGCCGCTAAATCAAATCGTGAATTTAAACGCACTATATAAAATGTAGGGTACTCAGGGTTTAGCTCATACTGTTTAATAGGATTTTCTGGCAGCACTTTACTTTTTACAAATAAGCGACTAAATCCAGCAGACATAACATTTAAACAATAATTAAAAATACGCATCGACTCACCATATTGAGAGTATTAAGGCCAAAATTAGCGCAGTAGGATATCATAATATCTAAAAATCCCTTAGTTTGCGTAATTAAGGTGTTAACTTGCTTTATTGACTAACAGTAGAGGTATTAGTTCAAGTATAGCTAGTAAGTATGTATGGGTGCTTATTTAATCAAATTTACTGGCATAGTATTGTTTCTAAATAGTTGTTGCATTTATCACCAATACCTCTATAATACGCAGGCTTTCAAAATTCCTCTGGGAACTAGGAAGGATAAATTAAGCTTGGATTTCAAGCTAATAAACAGGAGTTCCGATTTGGAACTCAACGTAGATATAATCAAACAGCCGGCATCTTAAGTTTTAAGATTGTTTCGGTCGTTTTTTTATGCTCTTTTATATGCTCTTTATATTGAGGTTAAGAATGTCAAATCAACGCATTCGTATTCGCCTAAAAGCTTTTGACCACCGTTTGATTGACCAATCAACGGCAGAAATCGTGGAAACTGCGAAACGCACTGGCGCACAAGTACGTGGTCCAATCCCACTACCTACACGCTTTGAACGTTTTACTGTACTAACTTCACCGCACGTTAATAAAGATGCGCGTGATCAGTACGAGATCCGCACCCATAAACGTCTGATAGACATCGTAGAACCAACTGACAAGACTGTAGACGCGCTTATGCGTTTAGATCTTGCTGCTGGTGTTGATGTTCAAATCAGCCTGGGTTAATCGAAAGATTAGAGAGGTTTTAGGAAAATGGCATTAGGTCTAGTCGGTCGTAAAGTGGGTATGACACGAATCTTCACTGAAGATGGTGTATCTATCCCTGTGACAGTTATTGAAGCGACACCTAACCGCATTGCTCAGATCAAATCTGACGCAACAGACGGTTATAACGCGCTTCAAGTAACCGCAGGCACTAAAAAAGCAAGTCGTGTAAACAAAGCTAAAGCGGGTCATTTCGCTAAAGCTGGTGTTGAAGCGGGTCGCGGTCTGTGGGAATTCCGCCTTAACGGTGGTGAAGGCGATTTTGAAGTAGGCGCTGAGCTTACTGTTGAATTATTCAACGAAATCAACAAGGTTGACGTAACCGGTACTTCTAAAGGTAAAGGTTTCCAAGGTGGTGTTAAGCGCTGGAATTTCAGCATGCAAGACGCTACACATGGTAACTCTCTATCTCACCGTGCTCCTGGTTCAATCGGTCAAAACCAATCACCTGGTAAGGTGTTTAAAGGTAAGAAAATGGCCGGTCATATGGGTGCTGAGCGTGTAACGACTCAAAACTTAGAACTAGTTCGCGTTGACGCTGAGCGTAATTTGCTTTTAGTTAAGGGTGCAGTACCTGGAGCTATTGGCGGTGACGTTATCGTTAAACCAGCTGTTAAAGCATAAGTCCTGGAGATTTAGTGATGGAATTAGCAATTAAAGACGCTTCTGGCGGTCTTGAAGTTTCTGAAGCTACTTTTGGACGTGAGTTTAACGAAGCATTAGTACACCAAGTAGTTGTTGCATACGCAGCAGGTGCTCGTCAAGGTACTCGTGCTCAGAAGACACGTTCTGAAGTAAGCGGTGGTGGTAAAAAACCATGGGCTCAAAAAGGTACTGGCCGTGCACGTGCCGGTACAATCCGTAGCCCAATTTGGCGTTCAGGTGGCGTTAGCTTTGCAGCTAAACCACAAGACCACAGCCAAAAAGTAAACCGTAAAATGTACCGTGGTGCGATTAAAAGCATCTTATCTGAATTAGTTCGTCAAGAGCGTTTAATCGTTGTTGAAAGTTTTGCTCTAGCAGCACCAAAAACTAAAGAACTAGTTGCTAAGCTTAAAGAACTTGAGCTTAAAGATGTTCTTATCGTGACTGAAGAAGTAGATGAAAATCTTTTCTTATCGGCACGTAACCTTTATAAGGTTGACACACGTGATGTAGCTGGTATCGATCCTGTAAGCTTAATTGCTTTCGATAAGGTACTTATTACAGCCGCTGCTGTTAAGCAACTTGAGGAGGCGCTAGCATGATTCGCGAAGAACGTCTTTTAAAAGTGATCCTTGCTCCACATATCTCTGAAAAAAGCACAATTGCTGCTGAAGAAAACAATACTATTGTTTTTAAAGTAGTAAATGACGCAACTAAAGCTGAAATTAAAGTAGCAGTTGAGAAGCTTTTTGAAGTAGAAGTAACTGGTGTTCGCACACTTAACGTTAAGGGTAAAACAAAACGTACTGGCGCACGTTTCGGTCGTCGTAGCGACTGGAAGAAAGCTTACGTTACTCTTAAAGAAGGCAGCGAGCTAGACTTTGTCGGCGGCGCCGAGTAATAAGGGGATAGAATTATGGCACTTCAAAAGTGTAAGCCTACTTCTGCGGGCCGTCGTCACCTAGTTAAAGTGGTTAACTCTGATCTACATAAGGGTAAGCCATACGCACCACTTTTAGAGAAAAACTCTAAATCAGGTGGTCGTAATAACAATGGTCGTATTACGGTTCGTCATATCGGTGGTGGTCATAAACAACACTACCGTTTAATCGATTTTAAACGTACTAAAGATGGCATTCCAGCTACTGTTGAACGTTTAGAATACGATCCAAATCGTAGCGCAAACATCGCTCTTGTATTATATGCAGACGGTGAGCGTCGTTACATTATCGCACCTAAAGGCTTAAAAGCTGGCGATGCAATCCAGTCTGGTGTTGATGCACCAATCAAGCCTGGTAATGCATTACCAATGCGTAATATGCCTGTAGGTTCGACTGTTCACAACGTAGAATTAAAACCAGGTAAAGGTGCTCAAATAGCACGTTCTGCTGGTGCATACGTTCAAATCCTTGCTCGTGATGGTCAATATGTAACATTACGTCTTCGTTCAGGCGAAGTTCGTAAAGTTGAATCTGATTGTCGTGCGACTCTAGGTGAAGTAGGCAATGCTGAGCATATGCTTCGTTCACTTGGTAAAGCAGGTGCAAATCGCTGGCGTGGTATTCGTCCGACAGTTCGTGGTGTTGCCATGAACCCGGTAGATCACCCACACGGTGGTGGTGAAGGTCGTACATCTGGTGGTCGTCATCCTGTGTCTCCATGGGGTAAACCGACTAAAGGTGCGAAGACGCGTAAGAACAAGCGTACGGATAAATTTATAGTACGTCGTCGTACTAAGTAATATTGAGGAATAGCCATGCCACGCTCTCTCAAGAAGGGTCCTTTTATAGACCTACACTTGCTGAAGAAGGTAGAGAAAGCTTTGGAAAGCGGTGAGAAAAAGCCAATTAAAACTTGGAGCCGTCGTTCAATGATCATACCTAACATGATCGGATTGACCATTGCTGTCCATAATGGTCGCCAGCACGTACCAGTTTTCGTTTCTGACGAAATGATCGGTCACAAACTAGGTGAATTTGCACCAACTCGCACTTACCGTGGCCATGCTGCGGATAAGAAAGCGAAGAAACGATAAGAGGGGAAGATAAATGCAAGCATTAGCTAAACATAAATTCGCCTCTGGTTCGGCGCAAAAAGCACGTCTAGTTGCAGATCAGATCCGCGGGTTACCTGTAGATCGCGCACTAGAAATCCTGGCGTACAGCCCTAAGAAAGCCGCTGTATTAGTTAAGAAAGTACTTGAGTCTGCTATTGCTAACGCAGAGCATAACGAAGGTGCTGACATTGATGAGCTTCGTATAACAACGATCTTTGTGGACGATGGTCCTACAATGAAACGTATTATGCCTCGTGCTAAAGGACGCGCAGACCGCATCCTTAAGCGTACAAGCCATATCACTGTTATGGTTTCAGATAGCTAGGAGTATAAGTAATGGGACAAAAAGTTCATCCTACTGGTATTCGCCTAGGTATATCTAAACCTTGGGTTTCTACCTGGTACGCGAGTTCAAAAGATTTCTCTGCACAGCTTTTTGGCGATCACAAAGTTCGTACATTCCTTACAAAGGAATTGAAAACGGCTTCTGTGTCTAAAATCGTTATTGAGCGTCCAGCAAAATCAATCCGAGTAACAATCCACACGGCTCGTCCGGGTGTTGTTATCGGTAAAAAAGGCGAAGACGTAGAAAAATTACGTCAAGCGGTAACTAAAATCGCTGGTGTACCTGCTCAGATTAATATCTCTGAAGTACGTAAACCAGAACTAGATGCACAACTAGTAGCAGACGGCATTGCCTCTCAACTAGAACGTCGTGTTATGTTCCGTCGCGCTATGAAGCGTTCGGTACAAAATGCAATGCGCATCGGTTCTAAAGGGATTAAAGTTGAAGTTAGCGGTCGTCTTGGCGGCGCTGAAATCGCACGTTCAGAATGGTATCGTGAAGGTCGTGTACCTCTACATACTCTTCGTGCTGATATCGATTACGCAACTTCTGAAGCCTTAACCACTTATGGTATCATTGGTGTTAAAGTTTGGATCTTCAAAGGCGAAGTTATTGGTGGTTTACCACTAGTACAAGAGCAAGAGAAGCCAGCTAAACGCGCACCAAAGAAAGCCAAGAAAAGTGCTAAGTAGAGGTAGCGAGTAATGTTACAGCCAAAACGTACAAAATTCCGTAAAATGCACAAAGGCCGCAACCGCGGTTTAGCGCAAAACGGTAACAAAGTAAGCTTCGGTACTTTCGGATTGAAAGCAACTGGCCGTGGCCGTATGACTGCTCGTCAAATCGAAGCAGCTCGTCGTGCTATGACGCGTCACGTGAAACGTCAAGGTAAAATCTGGATTCGTGTCTTCCCTGACAAACCGATTACAGAAAAACCTCTTGAAGTTCGTATGGGTAAAGGTAAAGGTTCTGTTGAATATTGGGTTGCTGAAATTCAGCCTGGTAAAGTACTTTACGAAATGGAAGGTGTTTCAGAAGAGCTTGCTCGTGAAGCGTTTGACCTTGCTGCTCGTAAATTGCCATTCAAAACAACTTTCGTAACTCGGACGGTAATGTGATGAAAGCTAGCGAACTAAAAGATAAAAGCGTAGAAGAGCTTAATGCTGAACTTCTAGGACTACTTCGTGAGCAATTTAATATGCGCATGCAAGCTAGCACTGGTCAGTTAGCTCAGACACACACGCTAAGAACAGTACGCCGCGATATCGCGCGTGTAAAAACAGTTATTAACCAGAAGGCAGGTCAATAATGAGCGATAAAATTCGTACTCTTCAAGGCCGTGTAATCAGCGACAAGATGGAAAAATCTTTCACTATCGCTATCGCACGTTACGTGAAGCACCCAATCTATGGGAAATTCATTAAACGTACGACTAAGTTACACGTACATGACGAAAATAACACAGCAAAAGCGGGTGACGTAGTTACTATCCGTGAATGCGCACCAATTTCTAAGAATAAATCTTGGACTTTAGTGGACGT
The DNA here is from genome assembly GCF_038900255.1 of Pseudoalteromonas sp. AS84. NCBI lineage: Bacteria > Pseudomonadati > Pseudomonadota > Gammaproteobacteria > Alteromonadales > Pseudoalteromonadaceae > Pseudoalteromonas > Pseudoalteromonas sp. AS84. The sequence continues at coordinate 27,408 of NZ_JBBMQY010000003.1, forward strand.
TATTTCTAGTCCAAAACAAGCTTAATTTTTTAATTAAGTTAGTTTTGTAAAAAGCCCCGGCATTAGCTGGGGCTTTTTGTATTTAAAGCACTCGCAAGCAACAAGCTAGGGTGAGCCGGGGCACTTGGGTTTTGTCTTTATCTGAAAATATAAAGTGGTGTAAAGTAGTGATTGAGAGTTTCATGTGCCAGTTACTTTTTTTGGTAGACGAATTATCTACTAGATCAAAAATAAGATAATGAAATTACACATCTCAGTTAATTTAATGACAACATAGAGTCATCTAATTCATTATGTTGCTTTTACCTTACTCTCTTTTAATTTAAAACTCACTTATCTTATTTTATTACATTAATACAGTTTCAAAGTATCGAAAGTAGTTATCCATATACAACTTTCATCATCATCGAATCTGGTTTTTTTATGTCTAAAACCTCAATTTATCGCCTTAAATTAATATTCTGGTATGATTAGCTAATATGCGCTTTTGAATGAATTTTTGAGGTAGTAATGACGCGTAGTTTTGAATTTCATTTAACTGATGAAGTTGCCACGGTTGCAATGGGGAATTGCGTTGCTGATATTATCGAGCAAGGTGCGGTTATTTATTTACATGGTGATTTAGGTGCGGGTAAAACAACGTTTACACGTGGTGTAGTACAAGGTTTTGGCCATACAGGGAAGGTTAAAAGCCCAACGTATACACTCGTAGAGCCTTATGAACTTGAGCGCGCAAATGTTTATCATTTTGACTTATACCGTTTAGGTGATCCTGAAGAATTAGAATACATGGGTATACGCGATTATTTTTCAACAGATGCAATTTGTGTTGTTGAATGGCCTGAAAAGGGTGGTGAGTTTATTCCTGTGCCTGATTTAGATATTACTCTAAGCTATGTGGGTAACGAACGTAAAATTGTTATTAATAGTGCTAGTGAGCGCGGTATAACAATTGTCGAAAAACTAAATAACAAATAATAATATAGTTAAGGCAGTAATAATCAAATGAGCCGAGGTGCAGTTAAACTTTTTATTTATCTTATGGTTATTACCATAAGCTTGCCGTTGTGGGCCAAAAATACAATTAATAGTGTACGCGTTTGGCCGTCACCGGATAGTACTCGTGTGGTATTTGATTTAAATGATAAGCCCGACTTTAGCTATTTTATGCTTAAAAATCCTAGCCGTTTAGTGGTTGACTTAGAGAACACTAGCGAGTTAAAAATATTGCCAGGTGTGCCGCCAAAATATCAAATAGTAAGCAAATTACGTTACTCAAAGCCTAAAAATAAACAAAGCGTGCGTTTGGTATTTGAATTAAGTGCGCCAACAAAGCCTGTTGTATTTGCTTTAGCGCCTACCGATCCTTATAAAAATAGACTCGTTGTTGATTTATATAATAAGAGCCAAGCAAAAACTGTTGTATCACCTGCACAAACAGCGGCTAAAAATCGCCAATTAAGCCAAGAACGAGATATCGTTATTGCAATTGATGCAGGGCATGGCGGCGAAGATCCAGGTTCAATTGGTCCATCTGGCACGTACGAAAAAACAGTAACACTGCAAATTGCAAAACGCCTTGAGCGCATGATTGATGGCGAGCGTGGGATGATTTCGCGCATGGTACGAAGCGGTGACTATTTTGTAAAACTTAATACGCGTACTAACCGTGCTCGTGAAAAAAAAGCTGACTTTTTTGTTTCTATTCATGCTGATGCATTTACAAGCCCTGGACCAAATGGTGCCTCTGTTTGGGTATTGTCGTTAAGGCGTGCTAATTCAGAAATAGGTAAATGGATAGAAGATAAAGAAAAACACTCTGAGCTTTTAGGTGGCGCTGCTGATGTAATGAAAGATGCCGCTAACGAAAAATACTTAGCTCAAGCATTGCTTGATATGTCGATGGATCACTCTATGAAAACCGGCTTAAACGTAGCTGACGAAGTTGTTAAAGAGCTCAGTAAAGTTGCTAAATTGCATAAAAAAGATCCCCAACATGCGAGTCTTGCTGTACTTAAATCACCAGATATCCCGTCAATTTTAGTAGAAACAGGGTTTATATCTAATCCACGAGAAGAAAAGCTGCTTAAAAGCGCTAACCATCAAGAACGTTTGGCTAAAGCTATATTCACTTCAATTAAAAATTACTATTTAAAAAATCCACCGGATGATTCTTTGTTTGCTAAATTAAAATCGCAATATCCAACAAAGCACAAGGTACGCCCGGGTGAATCTTTAAGTATGCTGGCGAGTCGCTATGGCGTTACAATTACTGAATTAAAACAAGTTAATAAGCTTAGCTCTAATACTTTATTTATTGGGCAAGAGCTAGATATACCGCAAAGTTAGTCATTATTATTAGCGCAATGCTTGCTAGGAAATCTCATGAATATTGAAATACTACCCGCGCGTTTAGCTAACCAAATTGCCGCAGGCGAAGTGGTTGAACGCCCCGCGTCGGTAGTAAAAGAACTGGTCGAAAACAGTTTAGATGCTGGCGCTACACGTATTCAAATAGATATTGAGCGTGGTGGTCATAAGCTTATTCGTATTCGTGACAACGGCTCAGGGATAAGTAAAGATGAGCTAACGCTTGCACTTTCTCGTCACGCTACCAGTAAATTAAAGTCACTTGATGATCTCGAAAATATTTGTTCACTTGGCTTTAGAGGCGAAGCGCTTGCGTCAATTAGCTCCGTATCGCGTTTAACGCTGAGTTCAAAACCAAAAGATCAAGAAGCAGCTTGGCAAGCATTTGCAGAAGGTCGCGATATGGCCGTGCAAGTAAAGCCAGTAGCGCACCCTGATGGCACAACCATTGAAGTAAAAGATTTATTTTTTAACACCCCAGCTCGTCGTAAATTTTTGCGTACCGAAAAGACTGAATTCAGTCATATTGATGAATTGATAAAGCGTATTGCGCTTAGTCGCTTTGATGTTTCTATTACACTAACTCACAACGAAAAAGTAGTAAGGCAATATCGTGCGAAGACAGATCCTTCTCAAGCTATTACACGTGTGGCACAAGTTGCAGGTAAGGCCTTTGCAGAGCAAGGTTTACATATTCAATCAGGCGAGGGCGGCCTACAGCTGCATGGCTGGGTGTTACCTGTCGGTTCAGCTAATACGACTCAATATACTTATGTAAACAATCGCATGATGCGCGATAAGCTTATTTTGCATGCTATACGCCAAGCATTTGAAGAGGTAAGTGGCACTCAAGAGCTTCCAGGGTTTGTTATTTATATTGATATTGACCCACGACAGGTTGATGTAAATGTTCACCCTGCCAAACATGAAGTGCGCTTTCATCAAGGGCGCTTAATTCATGACTTTATATTGCAAGCTATTAAGCAAGTGGTAGTGCCGCTGCAAGGTGAGTTTACGAATGAACCGTTTGGCTCTGAGGTGGAATCTGCGCCTGTGTTAATGGGGTCAACGCATATTAGCGCTAATAATATAGAAAGCGAAGGTGTGTTTGATTACCCTAAATCGCAATTACAGCCCTCTTACTCTGGAAGTGCTGGTAGCTCAAGTTCGTCCTCAGGTACTAGAAGTGTTGGCGGTAGCGGTGCATACCGTGCTACACCAAGTACGAGCCATCATGACGTAAATGCGTTTTATCAAGGTGTAAGTGAGCAACACGCTGCGCATTTTGATAACGTAGCAAATATACCAGCAACACAGCAGCAGTTTGAGTCAGCGCATAATGTTTTAAAGGTTGTTTCCATCATCAGTATTAATGAAGGTGTGTGTGTATTTAGTGAAGAGCAGCAATTGTATTGCTCACATTTCAAATATGCATTAGTAGATGATTGGCATACACAAATCAAGGAGCTTGGTAGCTTAGAAGGGAAAGCCCTTTTGCTGCCCGTAAGAGTAAACCTATCGAAAGAAGATTGCTTGCTCATAAAAGCACAGCAATCATGGTTTACTTTACTTGGTTTTGAACTCGTAATAGAAAAACAGTTTGTAATGGTTAAAAAATTGCCAGCGTGCTTATATTTACTTGATGTAAGTACCGCGATAGGTGAGTTACTTAATGGATGTAAAGCGGAGCTTGAAAATATAGAGAGTTGGTTAGAGTGGCAGATGAAATGTGTACCAACTCGATTTTATTTGAGCAATGTATTTTTAGCGCAACAAATGCGCTTACAAAATAATCCGCAAACTATTGAACGCTTGCGCGAAAAAGCAGTTAAAATAGAGCTAAATCACTATTTAACGCAATTAGATTAAGGTATCAGTGTTGAGTAATTTACCAGTCATATTTTTAATGGGTCCAACTGCTGCTGGTAAAACAGCATTGGCAATCTCACTGTGCGAGCATTTAAATACAGAGATAATCAGCGTTGATTCAGCGTTAGTGTATAAAGATATGGACATTGGTACTGCAAAACCCGATGCAGAAGAACTTGCTAAAGCTCCGCATCATCTGATTGACTTGCTCGATCCGAGTGAAACATATTCAGTTGCTGATTTTAGGCGTGATGCAGTACAAAAAATTGACGAATTTCATAGACAAGGTAAAGTGCCTGTATTGGTTGGAGGTACAATGTTGTACTTTAAATCTTTAATTGATGGTTTATCGCCTTTACCTGAAGCAGATCCTGTAATAAGAGCTGAGTTAGAAGTACAAGCTAAAGAATTTGGCTGGCCTCATTTGTATAAAGAATTAGCTAAAGTTGATCCAAAAGCAGCCGAAAAAATAAGTGAAAATGATTCACAAAGAATTAATCGAGCTTTAGAGGTTTATAGATTAACTGGTAAGACCATGACTGAGTTGCAAAAGCAAAAGCAGCCGGCTTTACCTTATACTTTTCATCAATTTGCGATTGCACCGCAAGAACGCAGCGAATTACACCGCCGAATTGAAGAAAGGTTTAAAATAATGATTGATCAGGGGTTTGAAAATGAAGTTTCGACCCTATATCTACGTAAGGATTTACACCCCAATATGCCTTCTATTCGTTGTGTTGGTTATAGACAAATGTGGGATTACCTTGCGGGTGAAACAAACCATGATGAAATGGTTTTTCGTGGCATCGCAGCAACACGTCAATTGGCAAAACGTCAGTTAACGTGGCTTCGTAGCTGGCCTGATGTTACGTGGTTAACAACAGGTGACGAAGAAAACTTGCATCGTGTAGTAAGTTCGCTAAGCTAGTAGTAGTTGAATATTGTTTTTTATCAAATAAGTTCAGCCACTTAATTATAATAACACCTAGAACGAAGGAACAATAACATGGCAAAAGGCCAATCGTTACAAGACCCATTTTTGAATGCACTACGACGTGAGCGCATTCCAGTATCAATCTTTTTGGTAAATGGCATAAAATTACAAGGCAAAATTCAGTCATTTGACCAATTTGTTATTTTACTAGAGAACACCGTAAATCAAATGGTTTATAAGCATGCAATTTCAACAGTTGTCCCTGCTCGTGCAGTTAACTTCCAAGCAGTTCAAGGGAGTGAAGAAACTGAAGAGCCAGAAGCTGGTAACTTTTAATTAGGAGCATAATGTTTGTTTGACCGCTATGAATCCGGCGAACAGGCAATTTTAGTTCATATCGACCTACCTAAAGAAGGGGATCGTGAAGATCTTCATGAATTAGAGATGTTGGTATCTTCTGCTGGTGTTAGTAGTTTGGCGGTTGTGCAAGGCAGCCGTCAAGCACCACATCCGAAACTATTCGTCGGTACCGGTAAAGCAGAAGAAATAGCTGAGATTGTTAAAATCCACAATGCAGATGTCGTAATTTTCAATCATCAACTCAGGCCGTCACAAGAGCGTAATTTAGAGCGTGTTTGTCAGTGTCGTGTGCTTGATAGAACGACGCTAATTCTTGATATTTTTGCCCAACGTGCACGTACCCATGAAGGTAAGCTGCAGGTTGAATTGGCACAACTTCGCCATATGTCGACTCGATTAATTCGTGGCTGGACCCATCTTGAACGCCAAAAAGGCGGGATTGGTTTACGTGGACCTGGTGAAACCCAACTTGAAACCGATAGGCGATTACTTCGTGCCCGTATTCAAAATATTCGTGCGCGTTTAGCTAAAGTAGCAGTGCAACGCGAACAAGGTAGGCGAGCTCGTACTCGTAACGAAATACCTACGGTATCGTTAGTTGGCTATACTAATGCGGGTAAATCTACATTATTTAATCGAATTACGAATTCAGATGTATACGCCGCCGATCAGTTGTTTGCAACGCTTGACCCGACTCTACGTAAGCTTGAATTAGGTGATGTTGGTCCTGTTATCTTAGCTGATACAGTGGGCTTTATTCGTCATTTACCGCACGACTTAGTTGCTGCTTTTAAAGCAACGCTAACTGAAACTCGTGAAGCTGATTTACAATTACATGTAATTGACGCAGCAGACTCTCGTCTTCAAGAAAATATTGAACAAGTACAATCGGTGCTTAAAGAAATTGAAGCCGATGAAGTACCACAGTTATTAATTTATAATAAAATTGATGCGCTGGATAACGTAAGCCCACGTATTGATCGAGATGACGAAGGCCAACCTATAAGAGTGTGGCTTAGCGCTCAGACTGGTGAAGGGTGTGAATTACTTAGTGAGGCTATTAGTGAACTACTTGCTAAGAAGATGTTTAACGAAACATTATTTCTTACGCCATTGTATGGTCGCCTAAGAGCTGCATTGTTTAGTTTAAATGCAGTACATGAAGAACGCTTTGATGAGCAAGGTAATTGGCTGTTAGATGTTAGAATGCCAATGGTTGAGTGGAATCGTTTAATTAAAGAATTTGGTCCTGAAATTGCTGGTTTTATCTACCGTAATTAAAAATTGACGTTTTAATGTCGGTTTTTGTATGAGAAACGCGGTAGATTTGTTAGATTTAACACAATTTCCTAATTTATTTAGATAACAATGGAGTATAGCTATGGCCTGGAATGAACCGGGTAATAATGGCAATGACAAAGATCCGTGGAATAATAAAGGCGGACGTGATCAAGGCCCACCTGATTTAGACGAGGTGTTCCGCAAGTTTAGTAACAAGTTCGGCGGCTTATTTGGCGGGAAAAAATCCGGCAATGGTAGCGGCGGTGGACTTGGCGGAGCCGGTATTTCATTCATACTTATTATCGCCGTTATTGTATGGGCGTTAAGTGGTATTTATACGGTTAAAGAAGCCGAGCGTGGTGTAGTTCTACAATTTGGTAAATATGACCGAATTGCTGATCCCGGCCTGCGTTGGAAAATGACTTTCATCGAAACGGTAATCCCAGTAGATATTGAAGCAGTTCGTTCACTATCGGCTTCTGGTTTTATGCTTACTGAAGACGAAAACGTAGTGAGCGTAGAGTTTCAGGTGCAATACCGTGTTATTGACCCATATCTTTATGAGTTTAGCGTAACCAACGCTGATAGTAGCTTAGAAGAAGCGCTAGACAGTGCACTACGTTATGTTGTGGGCCATGCAAAAATGGACCAAGTATTAACTAATGGCCGTGAGGTTGTTCGTCAAAATACATGGGATGAGCTTAATAAGATTATCGAACCATATAACTTAGGTTTAATTGTTACTGACGTGAACTTTAAAGACTCTCGTCCGCCAACCGAAGTTAAAGATGCATTTGATGATGCGATTGCTGCACAAGAAGATGAAGAACGTTTCATCCGTGAAGCAGAAGCATATGCTCGTGAAATTGAGCCTCGTGCTCGTGGTCAAGTAACGCGTATGACTCAAGAAGCTGAAGGTTACCAAGAGCGTATAACATTAGAAGCACAAGGTGAGGTAGCTCGCTTTGAAAAGCTATTACCTGAATATCAAGCAGCTAAAGAAGTTACTCGTGAGCGCTTATACATTGATGCAATGGAAGAAGTGCTAGGCAGTAGCTCTAAAATATTGGTTGATGTTAAAGGCGGTAATAACATGCTTTATTTACCTCTTGATAAGATTATGGATAAGCAAGGGACAGCAACACGTGTTGCACTTCCAAGCTCTAGTGATATTCAAGATTTACGTAATAAAGTAAATACGTCGCGTAATAGCTCTGTTAACAGTGGCAATGACCGCTTTAACAACGACCGCTTTAATGATGGGAGATAATCATAATGAAAAACTTTAGTTTAGTAATACTATTAGCTGCCATTGTTATGTCTTTCTCATCGGTATTTGTTGTACCTGAAGGGCAAAAAGCAATTGTAATGTTATTCAGTAAAGTACAAAAAGATAGCGACGACAAAGCGATTGTATATGGCCCAGGCCTACAATTTAAGGTGCCATTTTTTAGCCAAGTACGTCGCATTGATGCACGTATTCAAACGCTAGATGGTGCGCCAGACCGTTTTGTTACTAGTGAGAAAAAAGACTTAATTGTTGATTCGTTTGTAAAATGGCGTGTTAACGACTTTAGCGCTTTTTACTTACGTGCACGTGGCGATAAGCAATACGCTGAAACGCTACTTAAACAAAAAGTAAATAATGGTCTTCGTACAAACTTTGGTACACGTACAATTCGTGAAATTGTATCGGGTGAGCGTAGCGAATTGATGGAAGAAGCGTTAGTACAAGCTTCTGAAAGTGCGCGTGAGCTTGGTATTGAAGTACTAGACGTACGTGTTAAGCAAATTAACCTACCACAAGAAGTAAGTAGCTCTATTTACCAACGTATGCGCGCTGAGCGTACTGCTGTTGCAAAAGAGCACCGTTCTGAAGGTCAGGAAAAAGCTGAGACCATTCGTGCTGGTGTTGACCGTCGTGTCACAGTAATGCTTGCCGACGCGGAGCGTAATGCGCGTTCTGTACGTGGTCAAGGTGATGCTGACGCTGCTGGTATTTATGCTAATGCGTATAACAAAGACCCTGAGTTCTTTAGTTTTGTGCGCTCGCTTGAAGCTTATAAAAAGACTTTTAAAGATAAGCAAGACGTTATGGTGCTTTCACCAGATAGCGACTTCTTTCAATATATGAAAGGTGCTAAAGCTCAATAAGCTTTACCTTAATTATTTAAAAGTTAAAAAGCCTCGCATTTGCGGGGCTTTTTGTTAAATGCTATTTGTAATCATAAATCACTGTTATTTATGTGGTTATTAGCTGATATTTCGGTAGAACAGTTACGCGCAGAAAAAATAAGCTGAACAGGGGTGATCTTTACTTTAGTTTTCTGGTAAAATCTCGTCCTAATTTTCTCTAAGTGAATTTACGATGGGTAAAAACGTTGTTGTATTAGGCACCCAATGGGGTGACGAAGGAAAGGGTAAGGTAGTTGATCTCCTTACAGACAAAGCATCTTTAGTAGTTCGTTATCAAGGTGGCCACAATGCGGGTCATACTTTAGTTATCGAAGGTGAAAAGACGGTTCTACACCTTATTCCATCGGGTGTATTACGTGACAATGTTAAATGTGTGATTGGTAATGGTGTAGTTTTATCACCAGAAGCGCTAATGAGAGAAATTGGCATGCTTGAAGAACGTGGCGTACCAGTACGCGAGCGTCTTTTAATAAGTGAAGCATGTCCACTAATCTTGCCTTTCCATGTTGCATTAGATGTAGCCCGCGAAACTGCTCGTGGCGATAAGCCAATTGGTACAACTGGTCGTGGTATCGGTCCAGCGTACGAAGATAAAGTGGCGCGCCGTGGTTTACGCGTAGGTGATTTATTTAATCCTGAAGTTTTTGCAGCTAAATTAAAAGAAGTTCTTGAGTACCATAACTTCACTTTAGTTAACTACTACAAAGTAGATGCTGTAGATTTTCAAAAAACGTTTGATGATGCAATGGCTGTTGCAGATATCTTAAAAGCAATGGTTGTAGATGTAACTGAGCTTTTAGATCAAACGCGTTTAGCAGGCGAAAACATTTTATTTGAAGGTGCACAAGGTACATTACTTGATATCGATCACGGTACTTATCCTTATGTAACATCTTCAAACACAACTGCCGGTGGCGTTGCTACTGGTGCTGGTTTTGGTCCACTAAACCTTGATTACGTTTTAGGTATTATTAAAGCGTACACGACACGTGTTGGTTCAGGTCCTTTCCCTACAGAGCTTTATGATGGTCTTGAAAAACAAGATCCAGTAGGTAAGCACTTAGGTGATAAAGGTCATGAATTTGGCGCAACAACAGGTCGACTTCGTCGTACTGGTTGGTTAGATGCAGTGGCTATGCGCCGTGCAGTTCAAATCAACAGTATTTCAGGTTTTTGTTTAACTAAGCTTGATGTTTTAGATGGCTTAGAAACACTTAAAATCTGTACTGGTTATAAGCTTGAAGATGGCACTGTTACTAACATAACGCCATTAGCAGCAGAAGGTTACGATAAAGTAACGCCAGTATACGAAGAAATGCCAGGTTGGTCAGAAAACACTGTTGGTGTAACAAGCCTAGACGGTTTACCAAAAGCGGCGATTGACTACATCAAGCGTATTGAAGAAATTACGGGTGTTCCGATTGATATTATCTCTACAGGTCCAGACCGTGTAGAAACTATGGTACTTCGCAACCCGTTTGCGTAATTACTATTAGATTGAAAAAAGCTGCTTAGTGCAGCTTTTTTTATATCTAAAATTCACCTTGGAACGATCTTTGTATACTATTTAGTAGGTTTATTTTTAAAAGTGGTGAACATGCATTTATTTTCTCGTAATTGCGTATTAAAGCTTTCATTTATTTCATTAGCTTTATTTATATCAACCAATAGCTTAGCTACGGAAAGTCCAGCAGCCGTACCGCTGTATACAGAATCTGAGCTAATTGCGTTAATAAATAAAAACACGCATTTAGCGCGCGTAAAGGCAGATGATTGCCAGTTGGTACAAGATATAGAAGCACGAGCCAATAAAATGGCATTGCCGTCTTATCAGTTTTTGTATGGCGATATGCTGGCTTATAACGTATGTGTCGATCGAAATGTAGAGTTAGGTGTGTATTACATGCGAAAAGCGGCTGAGCAAGGCTTAGCGGCAGCGCTAGAGCAATTGGGGCGTTACTACGACACAGGGCGTTTAGTTCAGCAAGATAAAGCAATGGCAATTACGTATTTGCGTGAGGCATCGTCGCAAGGCAATTTAAAAGCACAATTACGTTTAGTTAAATTATTTAATGATGGCTATGGCAGCCCGCGTGATTTTGAAGATGCCTATCGTTGGCTATTTAATTCTATGGTGGCAGATAAATCGACTCATAAAAAAATTGAGCGAGCGTTGACTAAGTTAGCGCAAAAAATGCCAGATAGTGTGGTTGCGCGAGCTCGTCTTCCTATTTAATGGCCCTTAAAAAACAAAACCCTAACTTTTTAAGTTAGGGTTTTTTGAGTTTTTACAGGTAGTAAAAGTGTTTAACTTTCTTCTTTAGCCTTTGTTTGCGGGTCTTTTAAAACCGACATTTTAGGCGGCTGTAATGCAACAACACGCTCGCCTTCTTGCGGCGGTTTTTCCATGTTGATTGTAAATGGTCTTAGTTTAATTGGCGTATCGTCGTCGCTGTCTTTATCACCTTTAAGAATAAATAAAGGGATAGCCTCAGGGTTCATTTCTAGGTATTGCTCCCAGCTAAACTCATCCGAGATACGTGTTGAACTAACCTTACCGCCTTTAGCTATAATACTGCTCAAACGTGCATATGAACCTTCGTCGCCAAACAGTATTTGTCTGGATAAAAACGTTGCGCTGTCTTTATTTGCTTTAGCATGCGACGTTGATGAGCGAAGCGAGAATACATTTTTTTCATTAAGTAAATGCGAAAAGTATTGAACGCCTAGCGCATTATGATGACGATTTGGCGATAGCGCTAAGACACTGCGAATAGTTGTCAGAGGTAAATAGCGTTCAGCATGCTCTGACTGTGGGTTACCGTAATAACAAGCTAAGCCATCCATACGTGCCATTCTGCAGTTTTCCCATGCAGGATCTGAAAGGTGAACCGGAATATTCTGCTCTTGTAAGCCACGCCCAATTGCACGTGATACATGGTTCGCACCAATAATTAATATTGTGTTTGGTGATGGTTGGCGAACACCTAATAGCTTAGCAACAGGAATGGCTGTTAAGCTTTGCAGTACAACCGTAATGATGATCACTGTAAATATGAGTGGCACCATTTTTTCAGCATCAGCAACGCCAGCTTCCATCATGCTTAGTGCAAATACCGACCCAACGGCTGCGGCAACTATACCCCGAGGAGCAATCCAAGCAAGTACCAAGCGAGACTTCATTGGTAGGTCAGTACCAAAGGTCGAAATAGCAATACACAGTGGGCGTGCAACAAAAAGCACAATAGCTAAAAATATAAATACGTCGCTGTCGAGCATCATCAAATCAGAAAGCTGTAAGCGTGCTGCAAGTAAAATAAACAGCGTTGATATTAATATCATCGACAAGTCTTCTTTGAACTCAAGTACAGAATCTATTTCTAAATCGTCTTGGTTCGCAAGCCATATACCAAATACAGTCACTGCCAATAAACCTGATTCATGGCTTAAATAGTTTGATACAGAAAAACTAATAAGTACTAGCGCTAAAATCCCAAACTTATGTAATTCAAATGGCAGCCACTCGCGACGCATTAATAGTGTTGTTAGCCAACCAGCGGCAACACCAATACTTAAACCAACACCTAGGGTTTTAACTAAAGCAATAATAGTATGACTAAATACTTCGCCTTGGCCTACAAGCATTACGGCTTCAAATACCAATACAGCAAATAATGCGCCAATAGGGTCTATTACAATACCTTCCCAGCGAAGTATGCGGTCTATATCTTGTGTTGGGCGCATTGAGTTTAATAACGGTGCTATAACGGTAGGGCCTGTTACAACTAGCACTGCGCCCAATACTGCAGCTACACGCCAATTAAGCTCAAGCAACCAGTAGGCGCTAAGGCTAATAATAATACAGGTAGTAAGCATACCGATTGAGCAGAGGTTTCTTACGACTTTTCCTATCCCTTTTAATTCCCTGAAATGCAGAGTTAAGGAACCTTCAAATAAAATGATGGCAACGCTTAGAGATACTACTGGAAACAGTAAATCACCTAAAAGCGCATCAGGGTCTAAAACACCGCTAAATGGTCCAAGTAAAAGACCAGTAAGCAATAAAAAAAGAATAGCGGGTACTCTAAAAGCCCACGCGACCCATTGGGCAAGCACAGAGCAAAGTGCGATACCGGCTATGTAAATTGCTGACATAGATTAAGAATTCCTTATTTATGACGATATGTTTAGAAAGTATAACTTTTGTTAATTATTAATACAGGGGTATACACCGGAAACTCAAATATTACTAATCAATTTTAGCTGCTTATAAAAGATTAGTACGCTTAAATCATTTAACGAGAGCTTAGCTAGCTTATTTTAATGTGTATTAATTGTTTAATTTATTGAATTTTAATAACAATATAAAAAATGTGAGTGTTTTGTAATAATCTAGTTCGATTTTTAACCTTGATTTTAAAGGGGTATTTAGTGTATTATGCTTCGTGTTCTAATAATTAGTCATCTAACGAAGTTTATTGAAGATAAAACAGGCTTGTTAATCTTAACGTCATTTTTAATCTTTATAATCAGGAGTTAGTAATGTTTCTGGTGTTCGAACATTAAAAAAATATCATTTGCCGAATTCTTGGTATGGTTTTGCCAAACAAGTTTATTTAATTATTTAAGTAAATAAAGGTTTGAGTTGAACTATTACTTTCAATGTTTAACCCCCATCGTGGCGGTTAAATCTCGGTCCTTTGGTCTTCACCCTATCTGTTGGTGTATCAGACTTTAGAGGCTCTATGCATGTTGTTAATAAAAAAGCCACACACAGCTTTTTACAGCGATGCATAAACAACACTTTTAAATTTTTTGATTAGTGCTGCTCAATATTATTGGGTTGTTGCTACTTTACACTTGACCTCAAATCTAAGCTTCTTGTTTTAGATATGGTTTTTGCGTGTGTGTAAAAAAGTGTTGCCTAAATGAAAAGCAAAATTCGAAGCTATGTTTTAAACCTAGCTACTTAGTTTTAGCTCGTCTAATTAAGATGAGCGCAGATAAAATGGAAAGTTGAGCATTTATGCAAAAGTTAAATTGGCGACGTATCGTACTTAAAGTAGGTAGTGCATTAATTGCACCAGATCAAGATGGCTGCCGTTCGCGTTACATATTAACCATCGCACAGTTCATTGTTCGTTGTCGTGCCCGTGGAATTGAGGTGATTTTAGTATCATCGGGTTCTGTAGCGGCTGGAGCGCATTTATTCCCTTCAGACAAACCTCGTTCTGTGGTGATGAAAAAAGCAATGGCAGCAGCAGGTCAAACAGAAATGATCGCCATGTGGGACCGCTTTTTTGACTTTCCATCTGCGCAGCTATTATTAACGCACGGCGATTTACGTGATCGCGAGCGTTACCAAAGTATTCGTGAAACAGTGTTTACTTTACTTGAGCATGGTGTTCTTCCTATCATTAATGAAAATGATGCTGTAACTACCGACGACTTAAGAGTGGGTGATAACGATAACTTATCAGCAATGGTTGCAGCAGCTGCCGACGCCGATGCTTTATTAATATTCTCAGATGTTGACGGGTTGTATGATAAAAACCCTAACTTGCATGATGATGCGGTGCTACTGCCTGAAATAAAATCAATTGATGAATCTATTTATGCTATGGCAGGATGTGCTACAAGTGCCGTTGGTACTGGTGGTATGAAAACTAAAATAGAAGCGGCAGAAAAAGCAACGTCACATGGTATAGCAACTTATATTATAAACGGCTTTAAAGAAGAAACATTTACGAAATTGCTAGCTGGGGAAAATCCTGGTAGCGTATTTTTACCGTACGAAAAACCGATGCAGGATTCTGTGCATTGGATGACACACACAGCAAACGAGCAAGGTGAAGTTGTTGTTGATGGATCATTTGATGAATCCCTGGAAGGGGAAAGTGGCTGTATTCGCGGTGATGAAATCATGGAAGTCCATGGTGAATTTGCTGTTGGTGATACTATTTTAGTACGTAGTGAAGACGGTACGCGTTTAGCTAAAGCGACCGCAAATTATAGTAGCTGTTTGTTAAACTTTATTGCAGACAACGAACAGAGTGAATTCAGCGAAAAAATGCAGGATTCAATTGGACCAGTTATATCTGAAAAACATATCGCATTATTGGAGAAGTCATGAGCTTAATTACGGACATTTCACGCCAGACAGCTAAAGCTGCCCATACACTTGCTTTACTCGACACCGAGACTAAAAATCAAGTACTAGTTGAAATGGCAGCGGCACTAAGAGAGCAAAAAGCATTTATAATTAAAGAAAACGAGAGTGACCTAAGCGCAGCACGCGACAATAACTTAGCAGCCTCAATGATAGACCGCTTAACGCTAAACGATGAGCGCATTGAAGCAATGGCAGAAGGCATTGAAGTAATAGTAAGCCTAGATGATCCTGTTGGTCAGCTACGTGATATCACAGAGCGTCCAAATGGCATTAAAATTCGTAAAATGCGCGTACCTCTTGGCGTTGTGTGTATGATTTATGAAGCACGCCCAAATGTAACAGCAGACGCTGGCGCATTGTGTTTTAAATCAGGTAATGGCGTTATTTTACGTGGCGGTAAAGAAGCACTTAAAAGTTCGCAAGCTATCGCAAGTGTAATGCACAGCGTACTTGAAAAGCATAACTTACCAGTATCACTTATTTCAGTGATTCCAGATCCAGATCGTGCACTATTAATGGAATTAATGCAGCAACGTGAAAGCATTGACTTAATAATTCCACGTGGCGGTGAAGGCTTAATTAACTTTGTTACTGAAAACAGTACGATCCCAGTAATTCAGCATTACAAAGGCGTTTGTCATCTATATGTAGATAAAGATGCAGACCTAGAAATTGCGCTTAACTTACTACTTAACGGTAAAACGCAACGTACGGGTGTTTGTAATGCACTTGAGGGCTTAGTAGTTCATCAAGATGTTGCAGATGAGTTTTTAAATCTTTGCGCAGTTGTATTACGCCAAGAAGGTGTAAAAATAAATGCCGACAGCTTTGCAGCTAAATATTTTGATAATGCAACTGTGTTAGCCGATAACGAATTTGGTGAAGAATACCTAGACCTTGAAATTGCTATTCGTGTGGTGCCAACTTTCAGCGCTGCTGTGGATCATATCGCTCAGTTTGGTTCCAACCATACTGAAGTGATTTGTACTAAGAACGCAGCTGCTGCAGAGTTATTCCAGCGTAGTGTTGACGCTTCTGTAGTAATGGTTAACACATCATCTCGTTTTTCTGATGGCTCACAACTGGGTTTAGGTGCAGAGATTGGTATAGCAACCTCTAAGCTTCATGCGTACGGTCCGATGGGTCTTGAATCACTGACCACAGAAAAGTATTTAGTTAATGGAGTGGGCCAAGTTCGCGAGTAACTGCAAACTTAGGTTCATAAAAAGCCGAGCATATTCATGCTCGGCTTTTTAGTTTGTAAATTACGCAACGGTTATTTTAATTTATCAAGCCAATCGCTTGCAGGTTCAGGTCTATGTAAATAGTAGCCTTGAAGAATAACTTCTGGATATTCCTGCAATAAATCAAAATGGGATTGGTTCTCTACGCCTTCAGCTACAATCTCTAACTCGAATAAACGGCCTAAGCTTACAATCATATCAATAATTAACTTATCGTTATTATCAGTCGGTGCTTCCAATACAAAAGAGCGGTCAATTTTTAGTTCTTGTATAGGTAATTGTTTTAGATAAGTTAAGCTCGAATATCCAGTACCAAAGTCATCAATTGATACCCTAATACCTAGCTTCTTGAGAAAGTGAACAGCCTCAATAGCCGCTTCCATATGATTAAGCAATGTCCCTTCAATTATCTCAATAGTGAGTTGCTGAGGATTAATGCTATGTTGCTTTATTTGTTGGCTAATAAAGCTTAAAAAACGAGCTTCATGAAAGTGCCTGCCGCTTATATTAATCGATAAATTTAACTCAGGGTGAGTTTTACTAAGTTGCGTTAATATTTCAAGTGCATTTGAAGTTACCCAGCAATCTAAGTCATAAATTATATCTGATTCTTCGGCTATAGATATAAACTCACCAGGGCTAATAAAGCCTTTTTGGGGATGCTCCCATCTTAATAAAACCTCAGCCCCTTTAAGGGTTTGGCTTCGATCAAATTGGGATTGTAAATATAGGGATAACTCATTATTTGAGATAGCTTTGCGTAAATCTTGCTCTATTTCAAAACGACGTTTTGCTTGCTCGCCAAACGAAGTATCAAAAAAGGTAACTCTATTACCGCCTTTCTCTTTTGCCTTGTAACAAGCTGCCTCACAGTTACGAATAGTTTCAATAGCGCTTTCCCACTGATCTTCTCGAGGAAAAATATACGTGCCAATACTTACCGTTAAGCTAACGTCTTGCTCACCTACCTTAAAAGGATGGTTTACACTTATAAGCAGCTCTTGAGCTTTATTTTCTGCCATAGCTTGGGCTCTAACTCTACCAACGCCTTTTTCAACTGTACACAGTACCGCAAATTCATCACTGCCTAAGCGAGCAATAACATCTTTTTTACTCACCTTAGAATGAATTCGTTTAGTTAATTCTTTTAAAATGTTATCGCCAGCAAGTAGGCCTAATCCATCATTTATTGAGTGGAAGCTGTCTATGTCAATAATATAAATATAGGCATAACTATTTTCGGTACTACAAACCTGAAGTTGCTGCTCTAACTGTTTTAAAAAGCCATTTCGGTTTGGCAAACCCGTAAGCTCATCATGCCATGTGAGGTAGTGTATTCTTTCTTGTGTTACTTTAACGCTCGAAATATCACTAAACACACCAATATAATGCACATTAGTATCTTGATCGCCTTTAACCATACTTAGAGTTAGTAGCTCAGGGTAAAGCTCGCCATTTTTGCGTCTGGTTACAAGTTCTCCACTCCAATATCCAGCTTGATTCGCATGCTCCCATACTTGATCAAAGCTAATACTAGGGTGGTTATTTTGTTTAATGTCGTGCAACTGCATTTGCAGGGAGTCAGATTCAGAGTAACCAGTAATGCGGCAAAATGAAGGGTTTACGGCAATAATTTTTCCGTTACTGTCGGTAATAACAACGCCATCGGCGGTTCCCGTTAGGGCTTGATAAAATAACTTTTGTTTTGAAGAGAGCTCTTTTAATTCTTCTTCACGCTGGCTTAGTTCTTTCGCCAGTGACTCTATTTCAAGTAGTTTATCGTGTAGGTCAAAGTTTTTTTCTATAAGCCTATCAAGCATGCCCTGTGCGGTAATATGGGTACGGATACGTGCTCTAACGAGCGCTAGCTTGTAAGGTTTGTGTATGTAGTCAATTGCGCCCATAGCAAAGCCTTTTTCTTCAGACTCTTCTTCGGTAAGCGCAGTGACAAATATAACAGGGATCCCTTTAGTATTTTGTTTCGCTTTGAGTATATTGCATACTTCGTAGCCGTCCATGCCTGGCATCATTATGTCTAATAAAATTAAGTCAGGGCGAGTTGACTCAACAAATACTAATGCTTGTTCACCACTAGTCGAAATACGTACATCGTAATCAGTTAAAAGTCCTTCAACTAATACGTGTAAATTACTAGGTTCGTCATCAACAATAAGAATTAAAGGTTTATGCTTTTTCTCTGTGGTTAATCCATTACTGTTTGCGAGATAATTTGAATGCACTATCTATCCTTCTTTGCGTTCTTTGCAGTATTAAATCTAGTTCAGGTTAGTGGTTATGCCTAATTTTTATTATCGTTTCTATACTTATCAATAAGCTCAATTACTAACGCGTAGTTAAAATGGTCAATTGCTTCTTTGAGTTTAAATAAAGAGTGCCCTCTATCATATTGATTCATTTCTAGCTGTCTAATCAAACTGCTAGGTACAGGGCGAGCTGTTAATGCTAATGAGTATATATTATCAATAACCGAGTCTTCGTTTTCTAACTGATTTAGTTGCTTATGCTCTTTTTTAAAGCCGTCAGCTATCAAAAATTGTTTTACAGCAAAAAGTGTAAGAGTTAATTGCTCGTTAAAGCTAGATAAGTTAATACTCTTCTCATCTATTAAGTTTTTCTCAATACTTTGCGTGCTTTGTTGCAGTAGCTCCAAGCCTAATGTTCCGGCCAATCCTTTAAGTGTATGTACTAGTCGAATTAAGCTTTCTAACTCTCCATTTTTGATTAATATATCAGCTTTAGTTGAAAAGTCATTGTAATCGTTGACAAACTGAGTAAATAATTTAGCTAACAATTCATCATTGTTTTCTACGTTGTCTTTTGCCAGCTGCAGATTAATTGTATTTAATGGTTTGTTACTTTGTAGGTGTTTTTCTATACTTTCGAAAAGAGCATCAAAAATAATTGGTTTTACTAAAAAGTCATCCATACCCGCTCTAAACGCTGCTTTTTTATCATTAGGATCTGCGGCTGCTGTAATTGCAATTATGGGAGTTTTGTAGCCCCGCTCTCTTAATATACTTGTTGCCTCTAAGCCGTCCATAACTGGCATCTGAACATCCATAAAAATAATATCAATGTCATTTGTCTCTACTTTACCTAATGCATCATGTCCATCATTAGCAATGATCACGGCCATATCTAACCTTGCTAAAAGGGCAGAAGCTATTTCTTGGTTAATCTTATTATCGTCAACCACCAATGCATTAAAACCCGAGAATTTAGGATGAGGCCTTAATTGCTTTTCTTTAAAATTATCAGGTGAAAGCTTCCTTAAAATTTCTACTTCACTATTCTTATTACCAATAATTGTAATGTCTATACTTTCATTTTTTGCAATTGGCTCAGGAGACTCTTCATCAGTGATCAATAAAATAAGCGTCAATTTTTCATTAGTATTTTTATTTTGAGCATACAGTTGTTGTAATATAAAGTTATCTTTGAGCTCTTTTTGTTTTATCGACATTATTACAATACTAAATGGGCTATTAGGTTGAGCCATTTTAGCAATGGCTCTTAATGGTTCTTGTGTGGTTTCTGTTGTTATATTTATATCACTTAGCAAGTCCATTAATTTTTTAATTTGCTCATTATCGGGGCTAATTAATAGGGCATGTTTTTTAAGTTTTTGCTGCTCAGATAAGGTAAAAGGTAGAGTGAAGAAAAACTCGCTACCTTGATTAATCGTGCTCCTTACTTGTATATCTCCGCCAAGCAGTTTAGTTAATTGTTTGCTAATAGTGAGTCCTAAACCGGTTCCACCATACTTTCTTGTTGTGCTTGAATCACCTTGCGAGAAAGACTGGAATATAATTTTTGATTGCTCTTCGGTCATCCCAATACCGGTGTCTTTTATACTAAAGCGAAGGTTTATTGTTTTTTCGTGTTGAGATGTCGCTTCTATAATTAATGATATTTCACCATGCTCAGTAAACTTAATTGCGTTACCTACACAGTTATTTATTATTTGGCTTAAGTGCATGGGATCGCCAATAAGTTCAAGCCCTGCATCAACATGCAAAGTAAAGTTTAATAACAAACCTTTTTGCTTTGCATTGGTTGAGAACAAGTTTTGTACGTTAGAAACAATAGTATGTAAGGTAAATGGAATTTTCTCTAACTGGACTTTTTCCGATTCTAGTTTAGAAAAATCCAGAATATTATTTAAAATCTGTAATAAATTTTGAGCGCTTGAAAAAGCTTTGTCTGCATAGTGTTTTTGCCTTAAAGGAAGCTCGCTGCTTTGTAACAGTTGCAACATGCCCAATATGCCATTCATTGGGGTGCGAAGCTCATGACTCATGTTGGCTACAAAATCTATTTTTGTTTTATTGGCTTTATCAGTTTGCTCCATAGCACTCGTTAGGTCGGCATTCATTGCTTCCATTTGGGTATTTAATACACGAGTTTCGTTGAGCAGTTCTTTGGTTTGCTTGTTTTTTAGATACAAAGCGTTAGCGGCTTTTATTACCGATGCTATTTCTGTTTGATTTTGGTTGTTATTTGAAATAGTTACTGGCTTTTCGTTATTCATATCTTTAAGTAGTAAAGTGAGCTGAGTAATCGGTTTTATAACTGATCTAAAAATAAAATAGCTTAAAAATAAAATGATTAACATAATTAAAACGGCAAATATATTTGCCTGCTCTGTGTTTTTTGTTAGGTGATTACTTAGTTGCTCTTCTGTTTCAGTTAGTTTGTTTTTTTCTATATTTTTAATTTCATTTGTTAAATACAGCAATTCGTTTTCTATGCCTGTTAGTACAACATTTACAGAAAAAGTATAGCTGCGGGTGAGTAATACAAGTTGGTTATAAGCTTGTTTTAAGCTTGTTGTTTTACTGGAGAGAGATTCATTTAGTACAGAGGTGCTCGTTAGTTTTTTATGTAAGTGATTTAGGTTTTGTTTTACATTTTGTGCTTCATCAAAATTAGGTTTATAGAGGTAGCTTATAATTGCGTGTTGTAAATTACTTATTGTGAGTAAAACATCGTTGAAAATAACCTTGTTACTGTCGCTTGAAGACTCCTCTAAATTACTAATTGTTACTTGTAAGTCATCAATAGGCTGTTTGAACTGAGTAGTGTAAAGATGTTCGCGTTTTTGTCTGTTTACGACAACTTGGCCAAATGTATCTTGGTAGTTACTTAAATACTCGCCAAGGCGTATTAGTGAGTTTTTGTATTCAAGAGGATGGTGTAGAGTATTTGTTTTTAGTTGCTTCAGGTTTAGATTTGCCTTATTTAAATAAAAATTAAATTTGGTAATTGTATTTTCATTTGCATTGTCAATAAATGAGACTGCATACGCTTGCAAAGAGATAATATCGTTTTCTAAGTGATTCACAGCTTCGCTTTGAATAAGCGCGTTATGCTGCGACTTTTGCAAGTTTAGTAAGGTCGTTTGCGAATAGTTAAACAAGTAACTTTGCAAAAGAAGTAATCCAATCAGCGGACACAAAGCTAATATTATTTTTGATTTAATTGAATTTATTATCATTATCGGCTAATCAACTCATACCATTTTTGTAGACTGTAGTCATAGGTTGGCATAACGGTGTTCCATACTGCTACATTGCTAAAGCGTTTATGGTAACTACCGCCATTACGTTGCTCACCCGCTTTTACTGCTACGTCGCCATTTGTATTTAATAAATCTATGTTTGTTGCTTTTCCACCGTACCAGTAATCCCATTCGGCCTGAGATAGAAGTAGTTTAGAGCGTTGTGGGTTACTAATGTAATAACCTTGGCGAGCAATAAATGCACCAGGCCAGCCTGAAAGCCACCAATTCATATAGTCGTAAGCTGCATCTTTTACGCTACTTTGTGTTTGTGACGATAAACACATAACACCATGCCAGCCTCGGTAGCCTTCTTTTGGCGCGGCAAAACGAACATTAATATTTTGACTGTTTAACGCAGAGACGGCAGGCGAAAACATACTTTCTATATGGGCACGCTTACTTTTCATAAACTCAATCGATTCAGGGACCGAGTTCCAATAGCCACTAAAATGACCTTGGCGTTTAAAGTCGAGTAATATACTAAACAATCTATCAAGTTCTGGGCGGGTCATTGCACCTATATCGTTAAACTTTATAAGTCCTTTGCTTTGTGCTGCTAGGGCTAGGTCAAATAATCCAATGGTAGGCGCATTTACAATAGCTACTTTACCTCGGTTCTCGTCATCAAGCAGCCAACTCCAGCTTTCTGTTTCGTATGCTATACCGGGCTTAATAAAGTCGGTGTTGTAACCAAAAGAGTCAACATTATGCACATAAGGCAAAAAGCTAATATGATCGCTTTCTTGAGCGCTTAATGTGCCATCGGGTTGAACATTTAATAATTTATAGGGGGCATCACCTGCACCAATACTTGCAGTTTCGGTTAGTTTTCCCGTTTTAGTGAGTGGATTTATCTCATTAAAGTAGGTGAGTCGCTTTTTTTCTATTGGCTGAATAGAACCTGCATCCCAAAGCACATTAATGCTGTTTGACCACTGTTCGTATAAATCAAAGGAGCTAGGGTCCATTGATGCCTTTTGCAAAACAGCAGCGCTGCCTGCTGGAGTAAATTCTATATTAATACCTAAGTCACTCATCGCTTGCTTGCGGATAGCCTCTTGGAGTGTTACATGAGTACCAAGTACTCTTAATGTGACTTTTTTTCGGGCAAAAACATAAGGCGCATGTGTTATCGCACTAGCTGTTAAACCTATAGCAGCTAGCTTTTTTAGCGTTGAACGCTTAGGGTTGTCCATGTTAAGCCTAAAGTATTAATGTGTGACATTATGTATAGCTAAGAACTTGTAAAGACACAAGTTGAATGGATAAATTTAAAATTATATAGAATGAAAAATTAAAATAGTAGGATAACAAAAAATAATAAAAACAATGGAAAAATAGAAGAGTAGAACGAATTTGAAAAGGAGTAGGAAAGTGGTGGAGCTAAGCAGGATCGAACTGCTGACCTCCTGCGTGCAAGGCAGGCGCTCTCCCAGCTGAGCTATAGCCCCACATTCCTAAATTACATATAATGTAACTGCTTGACTGCTGAGTTCCAAGCGGGACGAACTTTAAGTTTTTTTATAAATTTGGTCAAGTATTTTTTCGTAAATTTTCACTGTTTACGTCAATTTTTGTTAGACTCGGCTTAATTCAAAACTAAAACGATAAAAAACAATGAAAAAATGTGTTCTAGCGCTTATGGTTTTACTCGCTGGTTGTGCCTCAAATGACGAGCCGCCTTTTGAAATAAATAATAAACAGTTTCACGAAAAGCAAGATGAGCAAGGTAATAAACTTTTTGCTTATGTTGTTTCGGTAAAAGCTAAGCATCGTGAAAACTTTAACTTAGACCGTGGTCCAAACAAGAGACCAAGCCGTGGTGAGGTTAAGCAGTATATTGAACAAGAGCATTTTGAAGAATCGAGTGTTTTAAAATTGCAGTTAGAAGATCAAGCTGTTGAGTTATTAAACGAAGAGTTAAAAGAGCGTCAGTATTGCGATAATAAACACGAAGTAAGTGAAGTTTTATGGCGAGACCTAAGCGTGCAATTAAGAGGGCGTTGTTTGTAATATGTATGCGGATAAAACTAAGTTAGCAGAGCTTTTAGCGCACCTAGATATTGACTATGATGGAATAGAGCATCCGCCGCTACATACTAGCTTAGCAGCTGATGAGTTTATGATTGAGCGTCCTGGTACTCGTCTTAAAAACCTATTTTTACGCGATAATGAAGGTAAGCGACACTTTTTAGTTATTACCGCGCACAATAAGCAACTTGATTTAAAGGCACTATCAAAGCAACAAGGGCTTTCGCGTTTAGGGTTTGCATCGAGTGAGCGCTTAGCAACGTATTTAAAAGTGGCTCCTGGGTGTGTATCTATGTTGGCTCTTTTAAATGATAAGCAAAACGAAGTGAGCTTATGGGTCGATCAAGATATTTGGGGTGGTGATTTGTTTCATTGTCATCCGTTTGAAAACACCCAAACATGGTTGATTAGTAAAGCTGATTTAGAAGCATTTTTTAATCACACAAAGCATCAACCGCGCGTTGTATTTTTACCCTCAAAATAAGCCCACATAATTAACGATAAACCACATAAGCAAACCGCAAGTAGCGTAAACATAAACGCTGTTTGCCCATGATGTTGGTATACCACACCGGGTAATAACGACCCCAATGCACCACCACTGTAATAAAACGATACATATCCACCATTGGTTACACTTGGCGGGGCTTTACTTATTTTATTAACGAGTGGTGCGGCAGTTGAATGAATCACAAACATAGCACCACAAAACAAAGTAAATGCGATTAAAAATAAGCTAAGCTGGTGGCTCATTAATAAAATAATACTCACACTATAAAAACTAAATACCGCAGTTAATAAATGCCAAGGCGAAGCGACTTTTTTAAGTAACCAAGGTGCAGCAATAGAGGCGAGGGCACCAACTAAATAACCACTGTAGACTAAACCTATGTCACGAGTATTGGTAATTAAAAAGGTGTTTTGCAATATAAACGGTAAGTAATTAAGTAGTGCAGCAAAGCAAAAAAACATACAAAAAACGGCACCGTAAACTTTAAGTACAGCGCCTTCTTTAAGCTGTTTAATGTAGTCCAGTGGTGAAAGCTGAGACTTTGTTGCTGGGTTCGAAAATTGAGAATGTTTGATTGTTAAAGCTAAAAAAATAAGCATAAAAGCAATTACGTAATAAAAGCTCTGCCAATTCCATAAGTCGCTAAACAAAGCTGCGAGCACACGACCAAAGTAACCACCAACTATGCTGCTACCAATATATAGGGTCATATTTTTTTGAAGTGTATCAGCGCTATAACTCATACCTATATAGCTAGTCATTGCGGTTAAAGCTGCAGGGAGCGTTAAACCTTGTAAAAATCGGACTAATAATAAAAGCTCAAAGCTAGGTACGTAAATAAAAAGTAAGCAGCTAAGGCCTAAAAGCACCATTGCAATACGTAATATAAGTAGTGGGTTTATTTTTGCTAAAAATAAACCGTAAACGAGCGGGGCAATGGCTAAGGGCAGCATAGTTGCAGTCATTAAGCTGCCAGCTACCGCAGGGGCTACATTAAATTCGCTCGCAAAAAGGCTAAGTAGAGGTTGTGGTGCATAAAGTACAAAAAATATAAATACCGAGCAAACGAGTAGATGAGGTAAACGCATTATATGGCTTATACATTTGCTGATTGGTTGTCTGGTATTGTATTAAAAATTGTTTTTAATTGATAATTAAAACCATGCTCTTTGCGTCATATCATGGTTTGTTTTAACTAGTTTGCTAGATTAATGTCGATAGCGCTGTTATTTGAACTCGTTGGTGATTAAAATAGCGATAATATTAGTTTTTAGTGGAACAAAGCCATGGGTTCATTACAAGACCAATTGCTTCAAGCAGGATTAACAACATCGCATAATGCTAAAGTTGCTAAATCAGAAAAGCGTAAGCAACAAAAAAAGCAAAAGAAAGGGGCTACTAGCAACCCAAGTGATCTGCAAAAGCATATTCAACAAACCAAGCTAGAACAGCAAAAAAAAGCTGAAGAGCTTAACCAAACACGCCAAGTGAGCTTAAAGCAGCGCGAACAAGAAGCGCGTGTTAAACAAATTTTAGAGCACCACAACCAAGACGCTATTCGTGGTGAGCGCACATTTAATTTTACTTATCAAAACAAAGTAAAAAATATCGACGTGAACGAGAAAACGCAAAAAGCGTTATCGGGCGGTCGTTTAGCTATTTGTGTACTAGAAGGGCAATTTTACGTATTAGACGACGAACCAGCACGCAAAGTGGCTGAAGTTGACGAAAAGTATATTGTTTTTCATGTAGAGCCAGAAAACAAACCAAAAGATGAAGATGACCCGTACGCAGACTTTGAAGTACCAGATGATATAGTGTGGTAATAGTTTATTAAGGGTAAGCTCATTTTTATTTGCTAAAGTATATAAAAGTGAGACAGAAACGAGTTAGCGGTTTTTGGCTAAGTTGATCGTCTAGCGTCGTTTCGTACGTATGCTTTTTATTTGATTGTTTACTACAATCAATAGAACAGTTTTTCTAACCGTCAAAAAAGAAGAGTAAATACAATGAGCAAGATGAAAACACTACTATTAGGCGCGGGTATTACTTTAGCCGCAAGCTTCTCGTTTAATGCAGCAGCGGCCGATGGCGCCACACTTTATACCGCTAAAAATTGTCAAACTTGTCATGGCGCTGAAGGTAAAGCACCAATTATGGGTATGTATCCTAAGCTAAACGGTCAAAACAAAGACTACTTAGTAGCGCAAATGAAAGACATCAAATCAGGTGCCCGTAATAACGGTATGACCATGGCTATGAAAGCAATGGTTGCAACGGTAACTGATGAAGAGTTTGAAGCAATTGCAGATTACCTAGCTAACGTAAAATAATTTACGCAGCTATACCATTTTAATGCAATTGGTATTTTAGTTTTACAAACAGCCACACAATAGTGTGGCTGTTTTGTTTGGTGTTTGCTATAAAATAGAGACTGCTTTAGACTTCTAAACATCTGTTCGTGCAGGTTAGTAATGTACGTTTTTAAAAGGCTTATTATGTTTGATTTACCCCAACTCAATTTAAAAAATAAAGTATCAGCACAAGAGTGGCAACTTCGTGTTGATTTAGCCGCATGTTATAGACTGGTAGAGCACTTTCGTTGGGGGGATTTAATCTATACGCATTTATCAGCACGTTTGCCTGGCACCGATCACTACCTAGTGAATGCCTTTGGTTTAACCTTTGATGAAGTAACTGCGTCTAATTTAGTAAAGGTCGACTTAGACGGTAACATTATTGATGATACGCCATTTAGTATTAATCCAGCTGGTTTTACTATTCACAGCGCTATTCATGAGGTACGCGAAGACGCTCATTGTGTTATTCACCTTCATACTAAAGAAACAATCGCTGTTGCTACACAAAAAAATGGTTTATTACCGCTTAGCCAGTATTCAATGTTTTCACTGCCATCGCTTTCTTATCATGGCTACGAAGGGCTTGCGGTAAACGACGACGAGCGAAAAGTGTTGCAAGACGATTTAGGCAGCACTAACCATATGTTATTGGTAAATCATGGTGGCTTAACGGTAGGCCCAACGGTAGGCGATGCGTTTATGCGCTTTTATGATTTACAGCGAGCGTGTGAAATTCAATTAGCGCTACAATCAAGCTCGCAAGAGGTTATTGAAGTACCGCAACCTATAATCGACAATATTTATAATCAAGCAAACGTAGTACACAGTGGTAGCACTGGCGGGCAACTTGCGTGGCCTGCGATGTTACGTAAAGCGTATCGACTTGACCCTGGTTTTGCAAAATAACCCATAGCGGTTAATAAGGAATTTTAATGAAAGTAAATCGCGTTGAAGTATTTGATATTCACTGTCCAGATAGACCTTCTTGGACACCTGTGTTTGTACGTATTCATACTGACGAAGGTATTAGTGGTGTTGGCGAAGCGGGCCTTGCATACGATTTAGGTCACAGTGCTGCAGCGGCTATGATTAAGGAAATGGCAGATGCCTTTTTAATCGGCCACGACCCATTTCAGACAGAAAAACTATGGTCTCGTATGTTACGTGAGAGCTTTTGGGGCTTAGGTGGTGGACCTGTTGTATATGCTGCAATGAGCGCAATTGATACTGCACTTTGGGATATAAAAGGTAAAGCGCTTGGTTTACCTGTATATCAATTATTAGGCGGTAAAGTTAACGACAAACTACGTACGTACGCATCGCAATTACAGTTTGACTGGGATAGCGAATTTAAAGCGCTAGTACAGCCGCAAGAATATGCAGAAGCGGCTTTAAAGGCGATGGCCGAAGGTTACGATGCAGTAAAAGTAGATCCAATTCAGTACGATAAAGACGGTAATACTTATTACGACCGTACAAAAATAATATCACGTACTGAAATGAAGCTATATCGTGCGCGTATGCAAGCTATTCGCGAAGCAGTAGGCGACGAAGTGGATATTATTTTTGAATGCCACAGTTTACCAGGTGTGACAACAGCCATTCAGTTGGGTGAAATTGCAGAAGAATTTGACTGTATGTACTTTGAAGAGCCAGTTAACTATTTAAACCATTCATTACATGCAAAAGTAGCAGATAAAGTTAATGTGCCAATTGCTGGTGGTGAACGTTTGTATAATCGCTGGGGTGTGCGCCCGTACTTAGAAGATCAAAGTATTGATGTTCTACAACCAGATATTGGTTTATGTGGTGGTTTTACCGAAACTAAAAAGGTATGTGACTACGCAGATATTTTTGATGTGCGAATTCAAGCTCATGTATGTGGCGGGCCTGTTGCAACAGCAGCATCACTGCACTTAGAAACGGCTATCCCTAACTTTTTAATTCATGAGCACCATACTTATGCGATTAAAAAGTGGAACCGCGAGTTATGTTTACAAGATCCACAACCTAAAAACGGCTTCTTTGAAGTGTCAGAAGAGCCAGGGTTGGGTATTGAGTTAAACGATGAGATTGTCATGCGTTCTCAGCGTGTAGAAATTAAGTAACTTTTTAACCTGAGTTTAGGTTATATAAAAGCCGGTAAGTGATTAGTCACTTACCGGCTTTTACTTGCTTGGGGGGGAAAAGCTTGTTATAACTCGTTAATTTTACATTCGACATCTTTAAGCTCAATAGTTGCTTTACTATCAAGGTGGCGTATATAGCATTGCTTGCCTTTAATCATCAATTCAAACTGATCGGGTGTATTGCGACTTTGCGTGTCGATAATATTATTACCATCTACATTGCTAATGGTTACTGTGCTGCTGGTAGTAAACACATCATCAGCTAATTGAGTCTCTTGCATATGTACCAGTGTTTTAATTGCCTTGCTAACGGCTGTTTTATCCGGCTTTGCCAGTAGAGCATGTTGCAGCTTGGGTGTAGGGTCTGGACTTTGCGATATGCAGCCATTGAGAAGAAACGCTGAAAATACAACGATTAGTAAAAAGTACATTTTCATAAATTGGCCGTATTATCATAAAAATAGAGTTTAATATAACTAGTTTTACTTACACTTGGTAGTAGTGCTTAGCGTTTACATAGCTAAGGTCATGCCATGTCTTATCGTTTGAGCATAGTGCCTTATGGCAGTGCCATAGATTGTTGTAGCTTGTATTTATTTGGCACACAGGGAAGTTGCTGGCAAACATAATACGCTGCTGGCCAAAGTGATTAAAAAGAAAATTAAAACACGCCGCTTGTTGTTCGCTGGTGAGTTGTAGTAATTCAAAACCAGAAAACTTAATTGCAATATTGTCATGCTGAGCAAGTAACTCAACACCTTGTTGCCAAGTATTTAAA
The DNA here is from genome assembly GCF_038900255.1 of Pseudoalteromonas sp. AS84. NCBI lineage: Bacteria > Pseudomonadati > Pseudomonadota > Gammaproteobacteria > Alteromonadales > Pseudoalteromonadaceae > Pseudoalteromonas > Pseudoalteromonas sp. AS84. The sequence goes on from NZ_JBBMQY010000003.1 coordinate 57,227, forward strand.
TTACTTGGCAGTCCTGCATGATTAATTATAATTTGAAGTTGCGGTAGCTGCTTAGCGTAGTAAGCTATTTGTTTGGTTATTTCGCCATTTTCAATATCAAACTGAGCTTCAAAATGCAGTCGGGTATCTGATAATGTTGTTAGGTTTTTAAAGCTATTAGCATCTAATAAACGCTTTGCGTCAGTACCTTCGGTTATATCTCTAATGCCACATAAATTCGGATGAGCTAAAGCTTCCAACGAGTTTATAAACTCATCAGCCGATGAGTCAATTTGGTTGTAGCTAATGGCTTTAAATGGAATACCTTTTAAATGCAAGCTTAGCCAGTTTAACTCGTTAATAGGGGAGATGTTATCAAACCCAGCTTCTATATGAACAAGCCCTACGAGTTCAAAGTCAGTACTTTTAACAAGTTGCTGTGCAGTTACTGGCTGTTTTATTTTTTCTAAATTTGGCCATGCTGGAGGGTTAGCGCCTTGTAGCCATGAGTATTGACCCTCGCAAAGATTAAAAAAATGCACATGAGGGTCAATAATTTTTAGGCTCATTGCGCATTACTCATTGAACAGTCTTCATTGTGCAGTGTAGCCACCGTCTATGCTTTGTAGGCTGCCAGTAATAAAGCTGGCATCGTCGCTTGCTAAAAAGCTCACAAGAGCAGCAACTTCGTGGGCTTGACCTAATCGGTTAAGCGGTTGAAGGCTTGCTTCCTCGGCAACTATTTCAGCTTTGTTTGCGCCACTTTTTGCGCAGTACGCATCTATTGCGTTATGAAAAAGCGGAGTTTCTATTGTGCCTGGGCATACCGCATTTGCTCTAATGTTAAAACTCGCGTAATCAAGCGCTGTTGTTTTAGCCATTGAAGCAAGGGCATGTTTTGTTAGGTTATACGCAAAAGAGTTTTGCTTACCTATAATTGCCTGATCGGAAGCGACTAATATAATAGCGCCGCTATTTTGCGCTTTCATGCTTGGCAATACGCTTTGTACAGCAGCATAAGCGCCTTTAACATTAAGCGCAAAAAGTGCATCGAGAGTTTGCTCGTCGGTGCTTTCTATATTTGCGCTTAAGTGTTTACCAGCATTAGAAACAAGTACATCAATACGTTGGCTTTGTTCACAGATAGCGTTGATACAGTTGCGTACCGCCGATACATCACTTACATCACACTGATGAAATATACCGATTTCGCTTAGCTCTATATCAAGGTTATGTACTTCATAGCCATTGTTTAGCAAACGCTTTACTACGGCTAGGCCAATACCTTTTGTGCCACCTGTAACTACTGCAACTTTAGACATACTTACTTCCTTTATTGCTAACTAGTGAGAGTGACCACAGCCGCCTTCAGCGTGCACGTGTCCGTGAGAAACTTCTTCACTTGTTGCTTCACGTACCGATATAACTTCAACGTCAAACGTTAGCGTTTTACCAGCAAATGGGTGGTTTAAATCACAATCTGCGTTAAAACGACCAACCTTAACTATAGTAACCTGATGACGACCTTGGTTAGAGCTAACCATTGCTGTCATACCTGGTTTCCATACTTTAACGTCGCCTTGTAGATGCTTAAGCGGAATGCGTTGAATTAAGTCATCAACACGCTCGCCGTATGATTCACTTGGCTCTAGAGTTACACTAAATTTTTCGCCTGCTTCTTTACCTTCAAGTGCTTTTTCTAAACCAGGAAGCATGCCTTCGCTGCCATGAATGTAAGTAAGTGGCGCTTCGTTTGTGCTACTTTCTATTTGCTCGCCCGCTTCGCTAAGGGTGTAATGAAATTCAACCGCTGAATTTTTGCTAATTTGCATGCTTGTCTCTTCAAATAATAACTATGTTAGGGCGCAATTTTACGCGAAATATACTTGTTTATAAACTTAACGTGGCTGATTTAGTGTTTTTTGTAAATTTAGCAGAAAATCTTTTTTTGTTGGGGCTGCTTTTTGCTTTTCAGCCTGTGGTATAAACAGTACTAATTGAGTGCCAGGCTTTAAAATACTTGATGCAGAGAGTTTGTTCCATTTTGCCAAGTCGCTATGGGGTACATCGTAAAGCTGACTTATACTCCAAAGGCTATCGCCCGACTTAACTTCGTAATCTATTTCAATGGTGGGAATCGCAATCTCTTGGTGTTCTAAATAAGGGCTAATTTTGTAATCAACTGTTAATGTGCTTGGTAGGGTTTTAGGTTGTCCAACTAATAACTTTTCTCCAACGCCGATTAAATTATTATTTTTGTTATTAAGTTGTTTTAAAGCTTTTACCGACATACTAAAACGTCTAGCGATACCGTAAAGCGTGTCGTTTTGTTTAACGATGTACTCTCCAGCAAAGTTTGATTTAAAAAACTGACTTTTTAATAAAGCCTCTTGCCCTATAGGAAGCAGTAAAGTATGCGGCCCGTTAGGTGAGCTTTGATTTTTTAAATATCCCTGATTAATCGCGTGTAACTGCTTTGAACCTATACCAGAGAGCTTAGCGATGACTGAAAAGTCGAACTGCTGGCCTATGTTCATTTGTGTGGTAAATGGCTTATATGCAAGCTTTGGGCGTTTAATGCCCTTTTGTGGGTGCTTAACTAAATAGCTTAAAGCGAGTAACTTGGGTACGTAGTCGGCGGTTTCTTTTGGTAGACTGAGTGACCAGTAATCGGTGCTTTTACCGCGTTTTTTGTTTTTTTCGATTGCGCGTTTAACGCGGCCCTCACCACTGTTATAAGCAGCCAAAGCATGTAGCCAATTACTATCAAAGCGTTTATGTAAGTAGCTTAAGTAATCAAGTGCAGCATCTGTTGAAGCAAGTACGTCTTGGCGACCGTCGTACCATTGGTCTGACTTAACTCCAAAGTGATGCGCTGTTGCGCCAACTAACTGCCAAACACCAACAGCTTGCTGTGATGAGGCTATCGTTGGTCTAAAATCGCTTTCTACAAATGGTAGTAAAGCGATCTCCATAGGTAGTTGTTTTTGTTCAATTTTTTTTACGATGTGATACAGGTAAGGCGCTGCGCGTTTGCTCACAGTTTGTAAGTAGTTAGGTTGCTTAGCGTACCAGCTGATACGCTTTTTTAACGCGCGATTTTGATAAACCGTAAAGTGTAGATTGTTGGCTATATGCACCCACAGATCGGTGGTTTTTGGTGGGCGCTTTTTTACGATTGTTTTTTTGAATTGAAGTGGCGTAACGTGCTCACTAACTTGGGGCGTTTGAGCTACTTCATCATCAGTATCATAAGTATAGTCAGGCTCAAAATGAGTAAATATTTGTGGAGCTTCTAGTGGTTCTTGCTCCGTTGATTGACAACCAAATAACAAAATACCCAAACAACATAAAACCAAACTGCGCATAGTGATCACTTTTGTAAATTCCTTTTATTATTTTAACACAATCCGTTGTGTTGAGTTATTCTGCGCTTTTTGCGCGATTTAGGCCAGCTTGTAAAAAGAAGTTGCTCGATTTTATATTAAGCGCTTCTTGTTTATAAGGCTCAATAACTGATTGAGGAAACGACAGCATTAACTGCTCAATACTTTGATCTTTATTGTTTTTAACGTGCTCTGTTATGGCTGTTAAAAATGATAGAGGCTGTTTCAGTTGCTCTTTTGTTAATGTACCGCCGTGCCCAGGTAAAATAATAGTGAGCTTTTCGTCGTTAATATATTGCTTAAGCAACGCTTGCCAACTTTTAAGTTCACCGTGTCCAGGGTAAGGAAGCCAGTCAACGATATCGCCACCAATCAGCACACTGCCATTATTAGTAGTAATAGTTAAATCGCCGTTAGTATGGGCTTGCTGCGGCTCAAGCGTTACCTCAAAATCACCAAGGTCGATAACTTTACGACTATCAATTACTATTTTGGGTTTGCTAAGCTGATACTCCTGCCAGCGAAAAAGTCGTTTTTTTGCAAGTTCTAACTTATTTCGCCATTTAGCTTGCTCTTCTTTGGGCACATTCGCTAATCGTTGGTAGCTCAGCTCAATGCTCTTTTCATAGGTGTCTAGTTTGTCGGTATATGCTGTTTGATAAAGGTTAAAATTTTTATTTACCTGTTGATGAACAATGAGCTTGGCATCAGGATAAAAATTTTGCATAACCGCCATACCTAGCAAGTGATCGTCATGGTAGTGGGTAGCCACTAAATAGCATAAGGGTGTTTTAAGGCGGTTCTTTAAATCTTCAGCAAGTTGTTCAACTGCAGCAAAATTGGCGCTCGTATCAACAAGTAGGGCACATTTTTCGCCTTCAATTAACACTTGGTTAGAGTCGTAAAAGCGAAGCTTGTCTTGTTGCTTTAAAAACTGAATATGAGGGTTTATAGTATTCCAAGTGACGGCAGCATAGGTGCTAGGTACTATTGATAATAAAGTGCATGCTAATAGTAAGTGCTTACATGAAGAGGCTATGTTTGAAAGTTTTAACTTCATTTATTATCTCTACGCTGATGTTTAATTACTTTAATAATAAACAAAAAGCGCAGTATGCGCTTTTTATTTTTGGTGTTTGGGGTCATTTGCCAAATGCTGACTGAGTTTATCAATCAATTGGTCTTGATGCTGTTGTTCAACTGTAGCCTGTGTTTTTGCTTCTAGCAATTCGTGGCTTAAGTTTAATGCTGCCATTAGTAGGGCTTTTTGATCGTTTCTAACGGTTGAGCGTTGCTTCATTTGCTCAACTAAGTCATTTAGATTTTTAGCTGCTGCTATTAATGCATCTTCCTGCCCTTCAGGGCAAGCAAATTGCTGCTCTTTACCTAGCAACTCAACAGTGACCCGCTGGTTTTGCAGCTCAGACATTAGCTAGCCTGTTGTGCGCTTTGTAACTTATCAAGAAGACCAGATAAAGTAGTGCTGGCATCTTTTTGCTTTTCTTCATTTTCTAAAGCTTCAAGTTGTAGCAATTCGTTGTCATCGCTTAGTTTAGTGTTCTGTTCTTTTAAAGTAACAACATCTGTTTGTAATTGGTTATTACGTTCGATTAAAGAATCGATCAGTTGTTCGAGTTGTTGAAGAGTAGTGTTATTCATAAAGGCGCTCATATAACTGTAATTAATGTCATGCAAATGTAAAGCAAAGTGTGTTGATTTGCCAGCATTTACGGTGGTTTTAGCTGATTTTTCTTCTTCATTAAGGGATAATTCAGCATATGAGCTTTTTCATTCAGAAATGGTTCACTTAAACACTCTCTTATCTTGGTGTAAGTTGCCAAAGCCTAGTGCTTATGGTTCACTTACGATATTAAATTGCGTATGGCGAAAATAAATAATGCTTAGTTACAGACACTCATTTCATGCGGGTAATCCTGCCGATGTACTTAAACATTTAGTACTGGCACAAGTGCTAAATTATCAAACAATTAAAGATAAACCGCTTGATTATATAGACACACATTCAGGTGCTGGCTTTTTTGAACTTGCAGCTGCCGACGCGCAAAAAACGCAAGAGTATCAAGATGGTATTGAAAAACTTTGGCAACATAAAAGTGAGCATGCTGAGCTTAATGAATACATTGAATTAATTAAGTCATTTAACGACACTGACGAACTTGCGTTTTATCCGGGTTCACCAAAAATTGCAGAGCATTTTTTGCGCCGCCAAGATAAGGGTTGGTTTTTTGAACTGCACCCGCGCGATTTATTATTGCTTGAAGAAAACATGCAAGGTAAGCGATCTATTCGTGTGCGTGGAGAGGATGGTTTTGCAGGTTTAGTTGGTTTATTACCACCAGCATCTCGCAGAGCGTGTGTGTTAATTGACCCTCCATACGAAATTAAAGATGACTACGAAACAGTTGTAAAAACCTTAGTTAAAGCTCATCAGCGTTTTGCTACAGGTACTTACATGATTTGGTATCCGGTTGTAGACAGAGAGCGCATTGATAATATGGAACAGGGCTTAATTGACTCAGGAATGCGCAACATTCAGTTATTTGAATTAGGCACTGAAGCGGATACTGACGTACATGGTATGACAGCATCGGGCATGATTGTAATTAATCCTCCGTGGAAGCTAAAGCAAACAATGGATGCAATAATGCCTGAACTTGTTAGTTTGATAAGTGAGCCAAGTGGTTTTTACAGAAGTGAGCAACTCGTTGATGAGTAACTTTAAATAGCGCTTATAACGAATAATAAAATGCCCAGCTTTGCTGGGCATTTTATTTAAAATCAATACGAATGTGTTAGGTAATATTTATATAAGGGAGCTAAATATTAATTAAAATAAACCGCACTAAAAGTAGCAAGCGTATTACCGCGACTGTTTTTAAGTTTTAGTGATTCACCTGTTATTTCCCAATTTGAAGTTTTGCTAAGTACGTCAGACATAGCCGCTTCTTGGCTCATATTATCCGAGCACATCTTTTTTGTACTTGCTAGCTGACTAAGTGTAATTGTTTGCTGCTCGGTACTATAGCTTCCGCTAAAATTATTACAGCCTAAAAAGCCATTAACGCGGTGGTCTTTATTGAACTGAATGAACGGTTCTTTAGTTGTAATATTCACAGTTTGAGCATTTATTGTTATTGCTTTCCAGTAAGTATTTGTGAGTGTTACATCGGGTTTTTGAGTCGACACTTTTGAAAGCTCAATTTTATAGGGGGTAGTTAACTGTGATTCTGTAAACGGGTCGTGATTTGTTGTACTTGTGTAAAGCACTTTGTCTTTATTTATAATTCTGGCGCTTAGGCTATAGCGATGTTTATCGCTAATTTTGCTGGCATCATAAATTAGCTCAACGGTAAATGGCGGGGCTTGGGTAACATCAATCACTTCTTGTGTGATTATATCGGCTTTTACATCCATTTTAGATACATTGGAAAGCGTAACTATTAATTGCGAGCCAGGGCGAAGCATACTGCGATCTTTATAGCTAACTTGAATAGTTAGGGTGGATATTGCTTTTGCTTGCTCTGTATTTTCAGTTGGCTTAGTTTGCTCACCGCAGCCAGTTACTGCAAAAGCGCTAAGCGCCAATAAGCCAATCCCTGCAACTGCCTTTTTGCGCGAAGATACTGCTTGATGCTTTTCCATGTTGGTTATCCTTACTCAATATTATGTCCTTAGTGTATTACCTAGTTACTTAATCATTCCTTAACTTATTTTAAACATAAAAAAGGCGCATTAGCGCCTTTAATAATTAAAAACAAACGATTATTTTTTAACAAACTTAGTTAAAATAACAATGCGCTGGCCGTCAACACGCCCTTCAATATGTTCAGGGTTGCTGGTTAGGCCAATATTACGAACAGCTGTTCCACGTTTAGCGGTAAGGCTACTGCCTTTAACGTCTAAGTCTTTAATTAGGGTAACAGTATCGCCTGCTTGAAGTACTACACCGTTGCTATCTACATGCTTTAAATCGTCATCTTCGGCAAGTGCTTTTTTAGCCCACGTTAGCGTGTCTTCTTCAAGGTAAATCATGTCTAGCGCATCTTGTGCCCAGCCATTATCAGGCGCTAAACGAGAAAGCATTCTGTAAGCTACAACTTGTACTGCAGGAGTTTGGCTCCACATGCTATCGTTTAAACAGTGCCAATGTGTAGGCGTTATTTCGCTGTTATTCTCGATTTGATCTTTACATGTTTGACACGTATAAATGCATTTATCTGAGTGGGTTTCAGTTACCGGTGGTACTTCATAAACAGATAAGTTCTCGGTGGCTGCACACAATTCACATTGATTACTACTACGTTCGATTAAGGCTTTTTCAATACTCATGGGGCTCTTTCTGGTTCTGGTCGAGTTAACATTTGCTGCTATTATACTCCAAAACACGAGCTCTGCGCCATTAGTCCCTTAATTTTGTGTGGGTATATTGCTCATATACTTATCTTCAATACTTTTTATATAACCTTGAGTATGAAGGTTTTTAATTGCTAGGTTTATTTGTGGCAATAATTTTTTATGTTTGCTCAATAAACGAATTCTTAAAAACCCATGGGAATGCTGTGCGCCAAATGTAATGTTTATCCCTAACTTTTTTGCCCAATATAGCGCAGTTAACTTGCCTGCTAGTGCAGCTTCTACGCGGTTTCTTGATAGAGCGGTCATAAGTTCTTTTTCGGATGGAAAGTCAACACGCTCAAAGGTGTTGTCATTAAAGTAATAGTAACCTAGTACCGTTCCTATATTTTTACCCTTTAAGCTATCAGCGCTTTGCCAGTTCTGGGCATTTTGAGGCAGAGTAACAATCATTTCTGAAGCATAAATAAGCGGCTCTGAAAAAAAATAACGAGGATCATTTCTCTCACTCTTTGGGAGCCATTCTAATGAAATAACATCAAAATCGATTATTTCATCTTGTAAATATTTGGTAATACGCTTTGTGGGTAGGTCGATATGAGAAGCTGCAATATTTGCATCATCGAGAATTTTTTCAATAATTTCGGGTAATACACCAGGCTTTTCTGGATCATTTGTATAATATGGATAATGACTACCTGACGCGCTAACATTATATTTGAGGGGAGTAGGATTAATGCTGGCATAGCTAGAAAATATAAATAGCAGAGGACTCAGTAGTAATAACCGAATAAAGTTAGCCAAATCTCCACCTTTTATATTAATATTTTTATATTAGTGTTGTGTAATTTTAACATTTTTGCAATGACGACTATGTTTATCTTATGTGAGTTGCATTAAAGTACACATATTATTGGCTGTTTTGCCATCTTTTATTTATAGGTTTAGAGCCAAGTGAAATTAAATAACATACCTGATGAGGTACAAAAAATAACTCAGTTTGTCGCGCGGCAACCTATTTTTGATATAGACCAGAATGTATTCTCTTACGAACTGCTCTATCGAGACTCTGCTAATAATGCGTTTCCTGTGGGCACTTCTGATGTGCATGCAACAAGCCGGCTGTTTTTTAATGCATTAATGTTGGTAGGTTTAGATAGGCTTACCGCGCATCATTTGGCTTTTATAAACTTGTCATCAGAAACTATTCTCGATAACTTTCCCAAACTTTTATTGCCAGAAAATAGTGTTATTGAAATAGTGGAGCGAACAGGTAATATTCCTGCGGTTGCTGAGCGTGTGCAAGAACTTAAAAAAGAAGGCTATGTTTTTGCACTTGATGATTACGATGGCGATCCAAAATGGGAGCCTCTGTTAGCGCATGTTGATTACATAAAAATTGAGATAGATGATCCGGTTATTAAAACCAATATACGCATTAAAAAAATAAAACGTGCAAATCCACATGCAAAAATAATTGTTGAACGAATCGAAACGCATGAACAATTTAATATATTAAAATTGGCAGGCTGCGATTTATTTCAGGGGTTCTTTTTCTCTCGCCCAGAAATGATTACATATAAAGGTGTAGAGCCTTCAAAGTTAACTGTATTTGATCTATTGCGTTTTACAGCAAAACAAACACTTTGCTTTAAAGAAGTTCATCAACGTGTGGCCAGAGATGTCGCCATAACAGCGCGAGTTTTAAAGTTAGCTAATGCGCGTTCAGGTAAAGCAAATTTAGTCATTACTTCTATTTCGCAGGCTGTTATTTATTTAGGTGAAGACACAATTAGGCAATTTGTACGTGTTTTAGCAATTAGTGAGTTGGGGGTCGAAAAGCCAACAGAATTAACTAAGCTTGCTTTAACGCGAGCGCAATTTATGTCGCTTATTTTGGAGCAAAACAACAGCGATTTGACAGAACAAGGTTACTTAGTCGGTCTATTTTCTGTGCTTGATGCTATTTTAGATGCTGATTTAAAAGATATAGTTAATGAATTTACCTTGGATGCAGCTATATCAGATGCTTTGTTACTTGAAAAAGGTATTTTAGGTGAATGTTTATCATTAGTAAAAGAGTTTGAAGTTGATAACCTTGATAAAGCGATGATTCAGTTGGCTAAAATAAATCCTGAACTACATGTTGGGCATATGTTTAATTTTTTACTGGATGCTGTTTTATACAGTGATGATATTATTGAGGCGATAGCAGAATAAATATGCGTAATTGGTTGTCGGTTATAAGTGTAGTGGTTGCTCTTTTTTTATTGTTTCCTGGTATTACAAAACCAGTATTAACAATAGAGGGCAACATAGATAAATCAAAACTAGCGCAAGCGGGTATTGAAATGCTGGCTGAAGAGGGCGATGGTCGCACTCGCAGCATGCTAATGATGTTCTCTAACATGCTAGGGCTCGATAAGTTAGAAGGTGAGATTAGCGCCTATAACAAAACACAAAGTATTTTAGGCACAGTTAAAGAGCTTGCTCGCAATAATAATTTATTTGTAGCCGCTTTAGTGGGGTTGTTTTCTATTGTTATTCCAAGCTTGAAGCTGCTATTACAATTGCTTTATTGTTGCCTACCTTTGAATGGGTTTAAGCAAAAGCTCGGTCTGGTTATTTGTGCATTAATTAAGTGGAGCATGGTTGATGTATTTGTTATTGCATTAATAGTGACTTACCTTGCAGGTAACGCTCATGGTAAAAGTGGTGAGCTACTTGTTATGAATGCACAATTTGGTGAGGGTTTTTGGTATTTTAGCGCATATTGTATATTTGCAATTATTGCGAGTAACTTAATTAAAACACCTGCTAAACCGCAGTCTACATAATTAAAGTATTTGTGGTTGCCGTTAGGTTACCTTACAATCATTTTAAAGTTTATTAAAAGGCATAATGTTGCAACGTTTTTACTCTAGTTTACTCATGATAACTTTGCTGCTCACTTTTGTGGGTCAGGCAGTTGCGTCTGTAGCTATGGTATGCGAAATGCCACATATGCCAACTAAAACAGTAATGCATGCCCAAATGCCAATGACACATAGTAGTGATGCAACTGCGGCTGCTAGTATGTCTGAAAATATGATGCAGATGGATTGTTGCGACGACGAAAGTACGCCGCAAAATGATTGTAAATGCCCTATCAGTGGCTGCGCTGCTAACTCAATGCTTAATGTTGATACTTTATTTAGCGTTACTTTACTTGAATCTGAAAAAGTAAATGTACGTGTATTTACTACACAAATTAATATACCTCGTTCACTCTACCGTCCTCCTATGTCTGCTTAATAGCAGGATAGGTGTATGTAAAAATTGCGGTAACCCCGTTTATTGGTAACCCCTAAACACCTTTTTTGCTTCCTAATTTAAGAATTTCTTTTATTTTTAGATGGAGCAGGTGATGAACCACGCTGTAAGTATTAAAGTCGTATTATGTAGTGTTGTGTTATTTAGCACCGCTGTTAATGCGCAAAACAATCAAAATGACCTAAATACCGAAATACTAAAGCAAACTAGTCATGAGCAAGCGCTTAGCTTAACGCAAGCGCTTAATTATGCGCTAACGCATGAGCCATGGCTAAAAGCAAGTGGCTACCAAGAAGATGCAGCAATAGCGCAAAGCATTGCCGCAGGCACCTTACCCGATCCTGTTTTAACGGTTGGCTTACTTAACTTACCTACTAACGGTTATGCGTTTGATCAAGAAGGGATGACGCAGCTTAAAGTTGATTTGAGCCAAAAGTTTAGCCGAGGGAATAGCTTAGCGCTTAAACAAAAAGCACTAGAGGAGTCTGCTCAACAATATCCTTGGCAGCGCGCCGATCGCTTAGCACAAGTAAAAGCAATTGTGATTGAGTCGTGGTTAAACGCGTATCGTGCTCAGCGAAGTATTGCTTTAATTGAGCAAGATAAAGGGCTATTTACTCAGCTTATTGAAATTACCGAAGCAAGCTACGCAAGTACCTTAGGTAAAACACGTCAGCAAGATATTATTCGTGCGCAATTAGAGCTCACCCGCCTTGAAGATAAGCTAGTTATGCTTGAGCAGCAGTTTGAAAGTGCTAAAGGCCGTTTAGCACAGTGGTTACCTATTAATATGCTTATGCAGCCTTTAAATGCCGAGTTTACTAAAACCACAGGGCTGGTTGATTTTTCGAGCCTTGAATTTGATGAACTAATACAGTTGCTTATGGCGCATCCCGCAATTATTGCGATAGAAAAAACCGTAACGGCAAAGCAAACCGAAGTTGCACTCGCTAAGCAAAGCTACAAACCTCAAATGGGCGTTAATGTGGGCTATGGTTACCGAGATGATACCCCGATGGGTGAGTCGCGAGCTGATTTACTCTCGGTAGGGTTTAGTATTGATTTACCATTGTTTACTGATAACAGACAAGATCAACAAGTTAAATCGGCTATTGCTAGTGCAGAAGCGACTAAAACACAAAAGTTGGTGGCGCTTCAAAAACTCAAAGGCATGTACTTTAAGGAGTTTAGCCAACTCGCTCGTTTGCAAAAACGCGATGCGCTTTATCAAAATACGTTATTACCGCAAATGTCAGAGCAATCTCAAGCAACACTAAATGCTTATACCCGCGACGATGGGGATTTTTCTGACGTCATGCGCGCGCGCATTAGTGAACTTAATGCCAAAATAGACGCGCTTAATATTCAAGTAGATCAACATATTATTACCGCTCGCCTTAATTATTATGCAAGTAGCTTAGACCCCCAAGTAATGGCAGGACAAACAGGAGAATTACACAATGAATACTAATTTAAAGTTACTTGTTGCTGCCTTAGTTGGCGCAGGCGCTGTTGGGTTAATTGGGGGCTTAGTAATGCTGTTTTTACCTAGTAACTCGCCAATGCATGAACAGCAAAGCGCTGACAAGCAGCCCTTATATTGGGTAGCCCCTATGGATAGTAATTACAGGCGTGACACGCCAGGGCTTTCTCCAATGGGAATGGATTTAGTACCTGTGTATGAAAACGCTAGCAACGCTCAGGATGGACCAGGTGCTGTAACTATTTCGCCTGCAGTAGTTAATAACTTTGGTGTAAGAACTGCCAAAGTGCAGCTTAAAACACTTCACAGCGATATAAATACTGTGGGTTATGTGCAATATAACCAAGACCAACTTATTCACATTCATCCGCGTGTAGAAGGCTGGATTGAAAGTTTATATGTTAAAGCACAAGGCGCAGAAGTTAAAGCCGGTGAGCCTTTATATACATTGTATTCACCACAATTGGTGAACGCACAGGAAGAGCTTTTATTGGCGGTTAATCGTAATAATACCGTGTTAATTCGCGCTGCAAAGGCGCGTTTAGAGTCGTTAAATGTGTCTGATGGATTTATCGAGCGCTTACAAAAAAATAAAAAGATAATGCAAAATATTACTTTTTACGCAAAGCAAAGTGGTGTGGTAGATGAGCTAACAGTACGAGAAGGCTTTTACGTTAAACCAGGCACATCAATGATGAGTATTGCCCAGCTTGATGAAATTTGGGTAGAGGCGGAAGTGTTCGAGCGCCAATCAGAACAAGTGAGTGTTGGGTTGCCCGTTACAATGACGCTTGATTACTTAAAAGGTCAAAAGTGGGAAGGTAAGGTTGATTACATTTACCCCGCGCTTGATGCTAAAAATCGGACGCTGCGTGTAAGGCTTAGGTTTGAAAATGCAGATCATCGGTTAAAACCAAATATGTTTGCACAAGTGAGCATTCACGCTAAAGCGAGTAAGGCGCAATTTACAGTCCCTAAAGAAGCGGTAATTCGCACGCAGCATCAAAACCGTGTAGTTATTGCATTAGGTGAGGGTCGTTTTAAATCGGTAGAAGTCGACGTTGGGCAAATTAATAGTAATGAAGCGGTGATTTTGTCAGGTGTAATGACAGGTGACACGGTAGTGACTTCAGCGCAATTTTTAATAGACTCTGAATCGAGTAAAAGCTCTGACTTTAAACGAATGGAAATGCCTAGTTCTGGTATTAGCTCAGGTATGAGTTCGGATTCTGGTTCAGACTCAAATATGAACATCAACATGCAGCCACAAAGCGCCACGGTTAACGGCACTATTAACGCCATAGATACACAAAACCGCATTATTAATATTAGCCGAGAAGCCATTGAAAAATGGAATCGAGAAGCCGCCACAATGGACTTTGTATTAGCGCCAGATTTTGATATTAGTCAGTTTGAAAATGCCCAGTATATTAATTTTACTTTTAGCATTATTAACGATGAATTTGTAATTACTAAAGCGCAAAACGCAGAGCCGATTGATCATTCTACTATGCAACCTATGCAATATAGTTCTCACTAGGAGCCATTATGATAACTGCCATTATTCGCTGGTCTGTTAGCAATCGCTTTTTTGTGTTGTTGCTTACATTCATTTTACTGGGTGGAGGATTGTTCGCGGTAAAAAATACTCCCGTGGATGCCTTACCTGACTTATCTGATGTTCAGGTAATTATAAAAACTACTTATCCGGGGCAAGCGCCGCAAGTAGTGCAAGACCAAGTCACATTTCCTCTAACCACCGCAATGCTTTCTGTGCCGGGTGCGCAAACGGTAAGAGGTTTTTCGTTTTTTGGTGACTCGTACGTTTACGTTATTTTTGACGAAAAAACCGATTTGTATTGGGCGCGTAGCCGAGTACAAGAATACCTAAGCCAAGTAGCAAGTAGATTACCCGATAGCGCTACGCCAGAGCTTGGTCCTGATGCGACAGGGGTCGGTTGGATTTATTTATACGCACTCGTTGATAAAACAAATAAACACGATATTAGTCAGCTACGAAGCTTACAAGATTGGTTTTTAAAGTTTGAGCTACAAACTGTGCCCGGTGTATCTGAAGTGGCTGCTGTTGGTGGCATGGTTAAGCAATACCAAGTCAATGTAGAGCCCGATAAATTACGGGCATATGGTATTCCGCTAAGCCTTATTCAAACAGCTATTCAACAAGGCAACCAAGAGATGGGCGCCTCGGTAGTTGAAATGGCTGAAGCTGAATACATGGTAACAAGCACCGGCTACATTAAGAGTGTTGCCGACTTGGAAGCTATTCCGCTTGGTGTAAACGCCAACGGTACTGCGCTGCAATTACGTGATGTAGCTGATATTCGGGTCGGACCGCAAATGCGCCGTGGTATTGCAGAGCTAAATGGCGAAGGCGAAGTAACCGGCGGCATTGTTATTATGCGCTATGGCGAAAATGCACAAAAAACCATTGAGCTCGTAAAAGCGAAATTAGAATCGCTTAAAAAGGGATTACCAGAGGGCGTTGAAATAGTCCCTGTGTACGATCGCTCTAACTTAATAAATAACGCGGTAGATAATCTAACAAGTAAGCTAATTGAAGAGCTTATTGTAGTTGCCTTAGTGTGTGTGGTGTTTTTGTTTCATGTGCGCTCATCGCTGGTGGCGATTATTACGTTACCGCTCGGGATTTTAACGGCATTTATAATTATGTATTGGCAGGGGATTAACGCCAACATTATGTCTTTAGGAGGAATTGCAATAGCGATAGGCGCAATGACCGACGGCGCTATCGTTATGATAGAAAATATGCATAAGCATATGGAAAAAACGCCCCTTACCAAGGAAAACCGTTGGGAAGTTGTGGCTAAATCGGCGAGTGAAGTAGGTCCTGCATTATTTTTTAGTTTATTAATTATTACCGTCAGCTTTATGCCGGTATTTATTTTAGAAGCGCAAGAAGGGCGTATGTTTGCGCCACTGGCTTACACTAAAACCTATGCTATGGCAGCGTCTGCTGGGCTTGCGATTACCTTAGTGCCGGTATTAATGGGTTACTTTATTAGAGGTAAAGTTATTTCGGAGCAAAAAAATCCAGTTAACCGATTACTTGTTGCAGCGTATCGGCCATTACTTAACTGGGTGCTTAAATTTCCAAAAATGACATTGGTACTCGCGGTGGTTGTTTCTGTTATTGGCTTTTACCCGGTAAACAAAATAGGCAGTGAATTTATTCCGCCACTCGATGAGGGCGACTTAATGTATATGCCCACAACGTATCCAGGTTTATCGGTAGGTAAAGCGCGCGAAATACTACAGCAAACCGACAAGTTAATTGCCACAGTACCCGAAGTCAAAACGGTATTTGGTAAAGTTGGGCGAGCAGAAACTGCAACAGATCCTGCGCCTCTTACAATGATAGAGACGTTTATTCAGCTAAAACCAAAAGACGAATGGCGCGAAGGCATGACTCTTGAAAAGCTTAAAAAAGAACTCGACGGTTTGGTTAAGTTTCCGGGACTGACGAATGCGTGGGTAATGCCAATTAAAACACGTATTGATATGCTCGCAACCGGTATTAAAACTCCCGTGGGCATTAAAGTTGCGGGACCACAGTTGAGCGAAATTCAAAAAATTGGTCAACAAATAGAAGTGCTTTTAAAAGATGTGCAAGGCACCGCATCGGTTTACTCAGAGCGCGTAGCCGGTGGACGTTACATAAAAGTAGATATAAATCGTGAAAAAGCCGCGCGTTATAGCTTAAACATTAGCGACGTACAGCAAGTTGTATCTACTGCAATAGGTGGTACAAACGTAACACAAACGGTAGAAGGGCAAGAGCGTTACCCTGTTAATTTACGTTATCCGCAAGCATACAGAGACTCGCCAGAAGAGTTAATGTTGTTACCTATTGTAACGCCTACAGGGCAGCGTATAGCACTTGGTGATGTAGCTGATGTATTTATTGAAGATGGACCGCCAGGTATAAAAAGCGAAAATGCGCGCTTAAACGGTTGGAGCTTTATTGATATAGACGGTGTTGATATTGGTACTTACGTTGAGCACGCTCAGCAAGTGCTCAATAAAGACCTAATACTACCTGCTGGCTACTCAATTACGTGGGCTGGGCAGTATGAATACATGCAGCGCGCTAAAGACAAACTGACTTATGTATTACCACTTACATTAGCGATTATTATTGTATTGCTTTACCTTAATTTTAGAAGCTTTGCTGAGGTCACTATTATTATGGCTACGTTGCCACTGGCAATGATTGGTGGCGTATGGCTAATGTATTTAGAGGGCTTTAACTTTTCAGTTGCAGTAGGTGTAGGCTTTATTGCCTTAGCTGGAGTAGCGGTAGAAATAGGAGTCATTATGTTGGTGTATTTAAACCAAGCCTATCAAGAAAAGTGCCTCGAAGCAGAGCAAGCCGGAAAACCGCTTAGTTTAGTGCAATTACAGCAAGCTATTATTGAAGGAGCAGGGCTTAGAGTACGCCCGGTTATGATGACTGTCGCGACAATTATTATCGGTTTATTACCTGTACTTTATGGTACAGGCACCGGAAGCGAAGTAATGAGCCGAATAGCAGCGCCTATGGTTGGCGGTATGGGCAGTGCAATTGTACTCACCTTACTTGTTATTCCTGCTGTTTACTTGCTGTGGCGCAAACAAGGACTTAAATAATAAATACACAGAGTAATACGCTAATTTGATGGCGTATTACTCTATAAAAGTTACTCATAATTTGTAAGTTGTTCTATTAAATAGCTCGTTATTACTCATATTTAAATTAACCAACTGTTTTTAAATGGCTTTTTAATTGGCACGCTTTACGCAGTGTATTACCTATACAGTCAACAAGTAAGGAATGCACATGCAAGTTAAAACAATTAAAGAGGTATACGATTGGACCGTTTTGTTTCATACGCAAATGGCGGCTAATTTTTATAGCGTAAAGGATTTACTCGATGAACATAATGCAATGCTGGTGGACTACTACCTAAATTACGAAAAAAAACTCGCCGAAGATTTAGTCGGGTTTAAAGCGATAACTGAAATAAATACGCTCGATACATACAGCTATGAATACTTTGCTAAAAATCCTGAGTTAATTACCTTTGATGATATTAGTAAAGATCAGCAATTCGATGAGAAAGTTATCCAAGCTTATTTGTCAGAGCAGCATCAAAAAGTGATTGAGCTATATGAATACTTACTTGAACGCGCCGAAACCCAAAGTGGGCAAGAAAAGCTTCAACAAATACTAGAGCTTGAAAAGCAAGGTATAAAGCAAATGATGCAAAGTACTAATCGACATATGGATATGTAGCTATAAAAGCAGGGTGTTAGTCACCCTGCTTTTGCTGGTCTAGGAGCAATTAAGTGCTATACCTACCTTTTTCAAATAACGTTGCTCTAGCTCTAAATCTGCTTGCAGTAGAGTATGCACTTGCAGGTAGTTATCGCAAAACTTTATAAATAATCCGGTGCTATTTGCGCTAATTTCCATATTTGGTTTTTGGCTCACTTGTCGTTTCTGATTAAATAAAATCGCTAAACGTAAAATAGTGATGAGTTTAAGTACTTGTTGTTGCGAAATAGTTATAAATTCAGAGAGTTCATCGAGTTTAATTTTTTTACGATAAGAACGAATGAGTGAGCTGAGTATTAATTGCTCTTGCTGCGTAAAGCCTGGGAGCTGGCTATTAGCAACAATATAGGCGCTGTGTTTATTAATACCCGATGAGTTAATCGATAGACCAATTTCATGTAATTTTGCTGCCCAAATTAGTAAAGCAACATCGTCTTTATTATTAAGCTGCCAAGACGACTTTAAACGTTCATAGAGCCAAATAGCGGTATCTGAAACTCGCGTTGCGTGAGCTTTATCTACAGTGTACCTGTCGCTAACATTATTTATGGTATTACTGCGTATATCTTTATCAGCCAATTTTTGCTGCATTTCATGAAGCAAACCCTCACGTAACGAAAAATCACTATAAGTTAGTTCGGTGATTGCAAACTCTCTAAAAATTGCAATTAAAATGGCAAGTCCGCCACACATACTCTGCTGGCGTTCTGGTGTTAGCCCTTCGATTTCTAAATTATCAATTCTTTTTGCTTTTATAAATTGTTGTTTAAGGCTTAATAAGTCGTCGTAAGTTATGCAAGGCTGATGTGGATTTTGAGCGCTCACCATAGCCAAAATGGATTTAATAGTACCAGATGTACCAATAACGTTTTTCCAACCCTCGGCTACATAATTGGCAAAAATAGCTTCTATTTCTTGTTCAGCTTTTATTTCAGCTTTATTAAAGCGTTTTGAATTTATTATACCGTCACTGAAAAATTGATTTGTGTAACTCACACAGCCCATATTTCGACTCGTAAGTAACTTATGTTTAAAGTGCTTACCAACTATAAGTTCTGTACTACCGCCGCCTATATCGATAACAAGGCGGTTATCTTCATTATGAACGTAATGGGCAACTCCTTGATAAATCAGTCGTGCTTCTTCTTGTCCTGCAATTACATCTATATGAAAAGGAAATGCTTTATTAGCCTGTGTTAAAAATGCATGAATATTTTTAGCTCTACGAAAAGTATAAGTAGCTGCTACTTTTACGTTGCAGGCGGGGAAATCTTGTAGTGTTTTTGCAAACTGTTTAAGTACAATTAAGGCACGGTCAATTGCTTGCTGGCTTAGCCTAAATTTATCGTCTAGGCCATCCGCTAAATATACGCGCTGCTTTTCTTTATGCAGGATTTGTAGTGTGCCATCAACTTCACGAGCAACCACTAAGTGAAAGCTATTTGAGCCTAAATCGACGGCTGCTATTGAGGGATGATCATTCATTATTATAATTGTGTTCCCATTTTTTTAGATGGTCATAAATTGCAATTTGCGAACGTATTTTTTTTCTGTTTCCGCGTCTAACATACGTATTTTTTTGTTCACTGTCGATTAGTCGCGCTTTAGTACGGTCTTTAAATTGTAGCTCTAAAATATCAATAATGAGCTGTTTTAATTTAGCATCTAAAATTGGTACGCCCACTTCTACACGATGATCTAGGTTGCGTGTCATCCAATCGGCAGACGAAATATATACTTTATCATCGCCGTTATTGCCAAACACCATCACTCTAGGGTGCTCTAAAAAGCGGTCAACAATACTTATTACTCTTATATTGTCGCTGAACTTAGTAATCCCAGGTATTAACGAGCACATTCCGCGTACAATTATACGTACTTTAACACCTCTGCGGCCCGCGTAATAAAGCTTATCGACAAGTTGCTTATCTACTAAATTATTTATCTTGAGAGTGATTTTTCCTAGTTTTCCATTTTCTACATGTTGAATTTCTTTATCTATTAAATCCAAAAGCATATCGCGTGCATTAACAGGTGAGATCATTAAGTATTCAAAATTAAAGGGTTTATAGCTGCTTTCTATAAATTTAAATACGCTATCGCACTCCTCAGAAATACCAGTATGTTTAGTGAAAAGGCTAAAATCTGTGTAAATTTTTGCCGTTTTTTCGTGAAAATTCCCAGTGCCTATATGTGCGTATTTTACTATTTTGTTTTTTTCTTTACGGTGAATAATACACAATTTACTATGTACTTTTAATGCTGGAATACCAAAGATTACTTTTATACTGGCACTACTTAATACCTTTGCCCATTCAATATTATTTTGCTCATCAAAACGAGCTTTTAATTCGACCATTACCGTTACTTTTTTACCATTTTTAGCTGCATTGATAAGTGAAGAAATAAGCCGAGATTTACTTGCAACACGATAAATATTAACTTTTATTTGTGTAACCATAGGATCAAATGCAGCTTGGCGTACAAATTCTAATAAATGGTTAAAGGTATGGTATGGGTAGTAAAGTAATATGTCGTGACAGGTTATGGCATCAAATACACTGGTATGTTTGTTAAATGCGGTACTTTGAAGTGCTGGCAGTGGCTTATTTTCTAGATACTGACGGCCTACATTTGGAAAAGTAATAAAGTCTCTAAAGTTTCGATAGCGGCCTGCAGGTATTAATGCATCGTGATGGGTCACGTTTAAACGCTTTTTCATTACCTTTAACATGCTCTCTGGCATTGCTTCATCGTATACAAGACGAACTGGTTCTGCGTAAATTCGCTGCTTTAGGCCTTTTGACATTTTATCAAGTAAGCCCTCTTCTAGCTCATCATCTAAATTATATTCTGCGTCGCGAGTTAGTTTTATTGCATGACCTTGAATGGTTTCAAAAGTAAAAAAGTTACTAAATACATCATTTAAAAAATATAAAATTACGTCATCTAGCATTACAATAGTTTTATGACGTCGAGTTTTTTCTGGTGGTAGTATTATGAATCTAGACACTCGGTCTGTAGGTACTTCTAGCATAGCAAAATGACTTTTTTCATCGCTCATTTCTACAAATAAGTAGGTCATTGTGTCGTTTATGTAGTCGGAGTAATCTTTATTTTCGTCTAATAAAATAGGAGATATATGCTGCAATACATTGTCATGGAAATAATTTTTCAACCAGTTTAAATGAAACTCAGTGAGTTCTTCTGGGCGGTCCACATGAATATTATGCGCTGTAAGGTCGTTTAAGATTTGCTGATGAATTAGATTAAACTTTTTGCCAAGTTGTAATACTTTTTTTTGTATTTGACTTAGTAGTGCTTCATCTTCTTCAAAGTTAGCATTTGGTAGTTTATTCAATAAAATACGGCGTTTAACGTCTGCCACACGCACCCTGAAAAACTCATCAAGGTTATTAGAAAAAATACCTAAAAAACGTATCCTCTCAATAATTGGATTGTTTTTGTCTTTTGCTTCTTGCAGTACGCGCTCATTAAACGACAGCCAGCTAAGTTCCTTAGCAAAGTATTCAATGACTTGAGGTTGTTCTGTGTAAGCGTTCATATTTTATTCCGTAATTAGATACTGAATAAAATATAGTGCAGATTAATGACATTAAAATGACATGCGTGTCATATGCATGACACGCATAAATGGAGGTTAAACTTCTTCCGTATCTACAATTAAATCACTTGTAATTGATTCCAATGCTTCAATAACTTCGTCTTTATCCATACCATTTGGCAAAGTAACGGTAGCAACAGCGCTAAAAATAGGCACCCCCCAATTAGGTGCACTTTGTTGTCTTGAATTTAAGTGAGTAATATTCGCGCCTTTATGACGTATTACACTTGCCAGTTCTTGAACAATACCAGGACGGTCGTTACCTGTTATAACTAGATTAATTTGCTCTAGTGTTGATGGTTCAATCTCTGTGTTTCCGGTTTCAATACGAACGTCTAACTTAGGTAACTTATTTAAAGCACTTTGTAATGATTGAAAATGCTCCTCAGCAACTTCAAGTTGAATAATACCTGCAAAATGACCTAATAAATGGCTTAAGTTACTACTAAGCCAGTTGCCATGATTTTGTAATACGACTGATGAGATGCTCTCTACTAAACCAGGGCGATCTTTCCCTAAAATAGTTATAACCAACTGCTTCATAAATAATTCTCTTTTTAAGCCCAAAGAAAGTAAATGCATAGGCATTAAGTATGTTGTCTAATTTAAATTGTGTGTTGTTGCACTTTTTATAAATCTTTGATTATAAATTAAAAAAATGAATATAGTTGTGTTGACTATACGCAGTATTAATAGTCATTATTATTTACTAAGTACTCTTTTAGTATTGACCTCGATAAATACTTTGTCCAATTATTTTATAATTTAGTTCACTTATAAATCACCTATTTGAAGCTAATTTAGACTTTTCCCTCGTTAGTTTTATTTAAAGCTGTTTTAGAGTGCTTATTATTACTGCTGTAACATTACTGTCATCTTGATGAAATATAATTTATGCAACGTTAAGATTTAAGGGTGTTTTGATGACTTCAAATCCGAATAAGCCGACTTTTAATACGGATCGAAGCCGTCTATTTAAAGATCGGTTTGCCAAATTTGGCATAA
Organism: Pseudoalteromonas sp. AS84; assembly: GCF_038900255.1. Classification (NCBI taxonomy): domain Bacteria; kingdom Pseudomonadati; phylum Pseudomonadota; class Gammaproteobacteria; order Alteromonadales; family Pseudoalteromonadaceae; genus Pseudoalteromonas; species Pseudoalteromonas sp. AS84. Next base: position 79,747 of record NZ_JBBMQY010000003.1, read on the forward strand.
CCGCAGGTGGGATAATGGTATTAGTAGCGCTGCTATTAATATTCTTTTACCTTCTTTATGTAGTACAGCCAATTTTTGAATCAGCAAAAGTAGAAAAGCGCGATAGCTTTCATGTTGCTAATTCACAGCAAATAGTAGGTTTAGGCGTAGAAGAGCAAACTGAAGTAGCTTATTTACTAAGTGAGCAGGGGCAGGTTGATTTTTACAGTGTTGAGTCAGGTAGTTTTGGTAAAAAACTCAAAACGCTTAATGCAGAGTTACCTAGTGATGCAACAAGCTTTGCTACTAGCGCGCCTTTTCAAGGGCATTATGCGTTTGGTTTAAAAGATGGCACCGTAATGGTTGTTGCACCTAAATTTTTAGTTACCTTTCCAAACAACGAACGTAAATTAACACCTCGCTTAGGTTTTCCTCTTGGGGAAATGGCTTTAGAAGTAGATGAGCAAGGTGCGGCTATTAAACGCTTTGCATTTAGTCACTATGAAGACAAAACAGCAGTTGTAGCACTTACCGAAGATAAACGTGTACTGTTTAGCAGTTTTGTTGCTGAAGAGAATATGTTTACTGGTGAAGTTGAGTGGGTTGTTGAGCGTACAGAACTTGATGTTGAAGGACGTGTAGACGAGTTATTAATGTCGCCAGATACAACACGTACTTTTGTGCGTTCTGCTAATCAAGTGTATGTATACGATACACGCGACCCAAGTGATGTAGAGCAAATTCAATTACTTTCGGCTAACGAAGAAAATGCAAATATTGTATCTGCACAGTTGTTGGCTGGTGCAAACTCATTAATGCTTGCGAATGATAACGGTGAGGTTTCGCAGTGGTTTGAAGTAAACACTGACACAGGCCGCGAATATCAAAAAATTCGCTCATTTGAAACGACTAAGCAAAGTAAGCTAAATATATTTACTGAATTTTACCGTCGTACTTTTTTTACTACCGGCAATAATGGTGAGCTAGGTGTGTATTACACAACAAGTGAAGCAAAACTTTGGCAAGGTAAAGTAAGTGAAGGTGCAATAGAGAACTTTGCAATTGCACCACGTTCAAATGCTGCGTTAATTTTAGCGGATAACAAACTAACCGTATTAGATATTCACAACGAGCATCCAGAAGTTACTTGGTCAGCACTTTGGCAAGAAGTCTGGTACGAAGGTTACCCAGAGCCAGGTTATATATGGCAGTCAACATCAGCTAGTGATGACTTTGAGTCTAAGTTTTCATTAGTGCCAATTTCGTTTGGTACATTAAAAGCAGCACTTTACGCGATGTTGTTTGCTGTACCAATCGCGCTTTCGGCGGCTATTTACACGGCATACTTTATGTCGAGCAAATTACGTAAAGTGGTTAAGCCTACCGTAGAAATAATGGAAGCATTACCAACGGTTATTTTGGGTTTTTTAGCGGGTCTCTGGTTAGCACCGTTAATAGAAGAACACTTACCTGCGATTGTTGGGTTACTCGTACTATTACCGCTAGGTATGTTAGCGACGGGTTTAGCTTGGACTAAATTGCCAACAAAAATTCGCCATAGAATTCCTGAAGGTTCTCATTCAATTATCCTTATTCCGGTCGTCTTACTTATTGGTTGGTTTTCGTTTGCGATGAGTGGATTTGTTGAGCTTTGGATGTTTGACGGCAATGTACGTCAGTACTTAACAAATGAGCTGGGTATGACATTCGATCAACGTAACTCACTTGTTGTAGGTATTGCGATGGGTTTTGCGGTTATTCCTACCATATTTTCAATTGCAGAAGACGCTGTATTTAGTGTTCCAAAGCATTTATCAAACGGCTCATTAGCATTAGGTGCAACGCAGTGGCAAACGCTAATACGCGTTGTATTACTAACAGCAAGCCCTGGTATTTTCTCAGCGGTAATGATGGGACTTGGCCGAGCAGTTGGCGAAACCATGATTGTACTTATGGCCACGGGTAATACACCTATTATGGATTGGAGTATTTTCCAAGGTATGCGAACGCTTGCGGCAAATATTGCAGTTGAAATGCCAGAGTCTGAAGTAGGCAGTTCACATTATAGAATACTGTTCTTAGCGGCCTTTGTACTATTCATATTCACATTCATTTTTAACACAGTAGCTGAGTTTGTTCGCCAGCAACTGCGTGAAAAATATAGCTCGATGTAAGCGGAGAGACACGACATGGTAAAGCAGTGGTTTAAGTCTGGTTCTCCTTGGATTTGGATGACCGGTGGTGCAGTGAGCATCAGTTTGATTTCAGTTTTAGGCTTATTAGCAATGATAGCCTGGAAGGGATTAAGTTTTTTTTGGCCTTCGGAAGTTGTGCAATTTGAACTTGAAGGGTCGATTGCAAAGCAAACCGTGATTGGCGAAGTTTACGATCGTGAATTAGTACCAAAAACGCGTTTAGCCGCGACAGGTATTGATGTTAGCGAATTTGAAAAAGAAGAAATAGAGCGCTTGCTTATTAAAACAGGTAACCGCGAATATGTAGATTTAGATTTTCGTTGGATATTAGAAACCGACATAAAAAATAAAACAGCACCAGCGGCGCTTGCTGTATTTGAGCGTAGTAAAAACGGTAATTTTTATGGTTATGTTGAAAGTGTAATTAAAGATGGTAAACCAGTCGAAGGCGATAAGATTGAAGCGCTACATGAGCTTGTAGAGCGTGCAGTAGACTTAAACGACGAAGCACTTGATTTGCAAAATGGTGACATTGGGCATATTAACTACGCACTTGAACGCCTTCGTTTAAAAGAAAAGGGCTACTTACTCGATAATGCACTTACTGATGAGCGTGTTGCTGAGCTTGCTCAAGAGCGTGCTGAATTACGTGCACAGTATGGTGTACTTGAAAAAGATTTATTTGCACTACGCAAGCAAGCTAAGCGTGACCACGTAACTGTAAAAGATATGCGCGGTGAGGTTGTAACGATTCCAATGTACCAAGTACTTGATGTTTGGTTTCCAAACGACATGGACTTTTTTGCAAAGCTAGGTCACTATTTTGTACAGCTAGGTAAGTTTGTATCTGATGATCCACGTGAAGCAAATACAGAGGGCGGTGTTTTCCCTGCTATATTTGGTACTGTGTTTATGGTTATGTTGATGGCTGTAATAGTGACACCGTTTGGCGTTGTTGCTGCGATTTACTTACACGAGTACGCCGCTAAAAATGCAATCACTAAAATGATTCGTATCGCGGTGATTAACTTGGCTGGTGTTCCTTCAATTGTATATGGTGTATTTGGCCTTGGCTTTTTTGTATACATGTTAGGTGGTAGCTTAGACCAACTATTTTATCCAGAATCGTCGCCAACGCCAGTATTTGGCACGCCAGGTGTAATGTGGTCGGCATTAACGCTCGCTATACTAACGCTGCCAGTTGTTATTGTATCGACTGAAGAAGGCTTATCTCGTATTCCAAGTACCGTACGTGATGGTTCACTAGCGCTTGGCGCAACAAAAGTGGAAACGTTATGGCGCATAATTATTCCAATGGCAAGCCCTGCAATTATGACCGGTTTAATACTGGCAGTTGCGCGTGCTGCAGGTGAAGTTGCACCGTTAATGCTAGTAGGCGTCGTAAAAATGGCCCCTACATTACCACTTGATGGCAACTTCCCGTATTTTCACTTAGATAGAAAGTTCATGCACTTAGGCTTTCATATATACGATGTTGGCTTCCAAAGCCCTAATGTTGAAGCGGCACGCCCGCTGGTATACGCAACGGCCTTTTTATTGGTGTCGGTGATTATTACCCTAAACATAACGGCCATTGGTATACGTAACCATTTACGTGAAAAATTCAGATCGCTTGAACACTAATTAGTAAAGATTTTATAGGTAACAAAAATGATTACAGTCGCTCCAAAAGTAAACCAAGCTAATATAGGCCAGAAGTTAGACCTAGAAAATTTAACGGATGACCAAAAAGCGCTAGAGATTAAAGATCTCGATCTTTACTACGGTGATAAGCAAGCGCTTAATAAAGTAAATATGAACATTCCAAAAGGCCAAGTAACTGCGTTTATTGGACCATCTGGTTGTGGTAAATCAACTCTATTACGTTGCATTAACCGCATGAATGATTTGGTTGATATTTGTCGTATTGAAGGTGAAATATTACTTCACGGTCAAAATATTTACGATAAGAGCGTAGATGTAGCAGCACTTCGTCGTAATGTAGGTATGGTGTTTCAGCGTCCTAACCCATTTCCTAAATCAATTTATGAAAATGTGGTTTATGGCCTACGCTTACAAGGCATTAAAGAGAAGCGTAAGTTAGACGAAGTGGTAGAGCAATCACTTCGTGGTGCTGCTTTATGGGATGAAGTAAAAGATAGATTACACGATAGCGCGTTTGGCTTATCGGGTGGTCAGCAACAGCGTTTAGTTATTGCTCGCTCAATTGCAATTGAGCCAGAAGTTCTTTTATTAGATGAGCCTACATCGGCACTCGACCCAATTTCTACTTTGGTAATCGAAGAGCTAATAAACGATTTAAAAAACCAATTTACCGTTGTTATTGTTACTCATAACATGCAACAAGCAGCACGCGTATCTGATCAAACAGCCTTTATGTATATGGGCGAATTGATTGAGTACTCAGACACAAATACCTTATTTACTACACCAACGAAGAAAAAGACCGAAGATTACATTACCGGTCGTTACGGTTAATTAGTCCGTTATAGCGTGTTGTGCAAGATAAAGAGAGAAGGTAACTATGGAACATAATATTAATAAACATATTTCTGGGCGTTTTAACCAAGAACTAGAAAATGTACGTAATCATGTATTAAGCATGGGTGGATTAGTTGAGCAGCAGTTAAATAGTGCGCTTGATGCTGTGAGCCGTAACGATGCAGAGCTTGCTCAAAAGGTACGTCAGAACGATTATAAAGTGAATGCTATGGAAGTAAGCATTGATGAAGAATGTACGCGTATTATTGCGCGTCGCCAGCCTGCAGCAAGCGACTTACGTTTAGTGATTGCAATTGCAAAAACAATTGCTGATTTAGAGCGTATTGGCGATGAAGCTGAGCGAATTGCTAAAGTTGCACTAGACTCATTTACTAAAGATCAGCAAGATTTATTAGTAAATATTGAAAATATGGGCCGTCAAGTTTTAAAAATGCTACACGACGTACTAGATGCATTTGCGCGTATGGATGTGCAACGCGCATTTCAAGTACATAAAGAAGATGCAAAAGTTGACCGCGAATATGAAGCTATCACACGTCAAATAATGACTTACATGATGGAAGATCCACGCTCAATCCCTAAAATCATGGACTTAGTTTGGTCTGTTCGCTCATTAGAGCGTATTGGTGATCGCTGTCAGAACATTGCTGAATACATTATTTATTTTGTTAATGGCAAAGATATTCGCCATACATCTCAAGAAGATATAGAAAAATCACTATGATTTTTTATCCATCATGTATTTCTATTAAAGCGGCTTAGTGCCGCTTTGTGTATTGCAAGCTTTAGTGAAGTAATAAAAAGCGTTCACAATCTTGGTTAATACTGTAAAATTCATGCTGCAAAGCATATCAATTTGATTAAAGGGTCAGTTATGCCTACAAACGCGTTTTTAGGAGTATTTGCAAAATCTCCTATCAAACCAATGGAAGAACACATCAAGAAGGTTCATCAAGCAAGTAAAGCTTTGATACCTTTTTTTAATCACGTATTTAAAGAAGAGTGGGTACAGGCAGAAGAGCTTCGCATCACGATTCGCAATTTAGAACGTGAAGCTGATGATATGAAAAGAGATATACGTTTACAGTTACCGCGTGGTTTATTCATGCCGGTAGAGCGTACAGATCTTCTCGAATTAGTAACTCAACAAGATAAAATTGCCAATAAAGCGAAAGACATAGCTGGGCGAGTGATTGGTCGTGAAATGACCATTCCAAAAGTTATGCAAACAGACTTTTTAGCTTATTTAACACGTTGTGTAGATGCGACTAAACAAGCATCAAAGGCAATTAACGAGTTAGAAGAATTGCTAGAAACGGGTTTTAAAGGTCGAGAAGTCACCTTAGTAGAAAAAATGTTAGTTGAATTGGATGCGATAGAACAAGACACGGATGAAATGCAAATAAAAGTACGCCGCCAGCTACGTGATGTAGAAGGTGAGTTAAACCCAATTGATGTAATGTTTTTATATAAAATTATTGAATGGGTTGGCGAGCTTGCAGATATTGCAGAGCGCGTAGGATCACGTCTTGAGCTGATGTTAGCTCGTTAATTTAAAATCAGTTCAAACACGAAAGATTAAGGTTTTACAATGGATATCATTGCATCTTACGGCACGGTATTAATTTTAATTGCCGCAGCAGTCGGCTTTTTTATGGCTTATGGTATTGGCGCGAATGACGTAGCTAACGCCATGGGTACATCTGTAGGTTCAAAAGCACTTACAATCAAACAAGCAATTTTTATTGCGATGATTTTTGAATTTGCAGGCGCTTACTTGGCAGGTGGTGAGGTTACATCAACAATTCGTAAAGGAATTATTGATGCGGCACCATTTGCAGATATTCCGGAGCTTATGGTTCTGGGTATGATTTCGTCTTTATTTGCAGCGGGTGCTTGGTTATTAATGGCCTCGTTCTTAGGTTGGCCAGTATCAACGACTCACTCAATCATTGGTGCAATCATTGGTTTTGCGTTAGTTGCTGTCGGCACTGAGGCGATTCAATGGGATAAAGTAGGTGGTATTGTTGGTAGTTGGATTATAACGCCCGCCATATCAGGCTTTATTGCATACTTAATATTTATGAGTGCACAAAAACTTATTTTTAATACAGATGCACCTCTAAAAAATGCTAAACGCTATGTACCACTTTATATGGGTTTAGCAGGTTTTATAATGGCCTTGGTTACAATTAAAAAAGGCTTAAAGCATGTTGGTGTTGATTTAGGTGCAGCCGAAGGGTATGCCCTTGCAATCGCAGTTGCAGTAGTTGTTGCTATTATTGGTAAAATTGCTATTTCTCGTTTAAATATCGATCCAAAAGCAGATAAACAAATGCAGTTCAACAATGTTGAAAAAGTGTTTGCTGTTCTTATGGTATTAACAGCATGTTGTATGGCCTTTGCACATGGTTCTAACGACGTTGCTAATGCAATTGGTCCATTAGCTGCTGTTGTAAATATTGTTGAAAACAATGGTGAAATTGCTAAGAAAGCCGCTATTGCTTGGTGGATTCTACCTTTAGGTGGTTTTGGTATTGTTGCGGGTCTTGCTATTTTGGGCAAAAAAGTAATTAAAACGATTGGCGAAGGCATTACACATTTAACGCCTAGCCGTGGTTTTGCTGCTGAATTAGCCGCTGCTTCTACCGTTGTTATTGCATCAGGTACTGGTATGCCAATCTCTACTACTCAAACCTTAGTAGGTGCGGTATTAGGTGTAGGTATGGCACGTGGAATTGGTGCACTTAACATGGGTGTTATCAGAAACATCGTAGTTTCTTGGGTAATTACATTGCCAGTTGGCGCTGCCCTTGCTATTGTTATTTTCTACGTACTAAGAACCGCATTTGGTGTTTAACAAAAAAGTACTCAAAGACTTTTAGCTTGAAAAGATCTCAATGCCCTAGGTGTTGGGGTCTTTTTATTTGTGGAAAGAAAAAATGACCAATCTTCCAAGTATCAAACAGCTACAGTATTTATTAGCTGTTCATCAACATCAGCACTTTGGCAGAGCTGCCAGTGCCTGTTTTATTGGGCAATCTACTTTAAGCAGTGCTATTCAAAATCTTGAAGAAACTTTGGGTTGCCAGCTTATTGAACGCGAAAATCGCAGCCTCATGTTTACCAGTATTGGTGAAGAAGTTGTTGAGCGCTCTCGTAAAATAATTAACGATACAATTAGTTTAAAAGAGCTCACTAAAAGCTTTTTAACACCACTGAGTGGTAAATTAACGGTGGGTGTTATACCTACAATTGCTAGCTTTATAGCGGCTCCTCTGTATCACTTTTGTAAAGAAACCTTTTGTGATTTAGAGCTGGTATTAATAGAAGATACGAGTGATAAGCTACTGGATAAACTTGAGCATGGGCATATTGATTTAGCGCTACTTGCACTGCCATACGAAACCGATAAATTTCATACACAAGTATTGGCAAAAGATCAGTTTAGTTTAGTGCACCATAAGGATTACAGCGCTGCAAAGGGCGTAGTCGACTTTAATCTATTACCAGAGGCTAGCGTATTCTTACTTGAGCGTGAGCACTGCATGACAGGCCATGCGCTTAGTGCATGCCATTTAAACCGTGCTAGTTGTATTAACCCATTTGAAGCAGCAAGCTTGCATACATTATTAAGTATGGTTGAGCATCAGCTCGGGGTGACTTTTTTACCACAAATGGCGATTAACGCCGGAATTTTAGATAATAAAAATATGGTGGCTACACCATCACAAAGTGATGCATATAGAGATATTGGCATATTGTGGCGTAAAACTACGGGGCGGATCCGCGACTTTAAGTTATTTAGTCAACAGCTTGAGGTATTTTTAAAGCGCCAATGTAGTTTAGATTTTTCTAAATTAGAATAGGAAATGAATGAAAGCAGCCTATAAAGGCTGCTTTTGATTTTGAAGATGGCTTTCAAAAGGCTCAAGTTCGGGTAAAAATAGTAAATAAATCCATACCACTAAGTTAAAGTAAGGCACGCAGCCTAATACAGTAAAAACCTTAACTGGGTAGCCTTTAATATTTGCGTAACGATAACACTGATACGCGATTGCAAAATGTATAATCAGTAATAACATAACTAGCTGTGTCATACCTTTCTCCTTAAAAGCCCAAATAGCTTTGAAACCCACTATAAATATCAGTACTACGTCGCCAAAAGGTAATGTCATGTTTTTAAAGTGAAATGCATTAAAAGGTACGACATTTTTCATTTGATACTGAAAGTATAGGCAAGAAAGGTAATATTGGTAGTAACAAATTGTTTAATTTTGTTTATTTTGGGCTAGCTTGTTGTTGGTAAAACGTTTTATTTTTTGAAATTTTTTCAAGTTCATCTTTTACTTTTTCAACAGGTATTGGGCGTGCAATAAAGTAGCCTTGTCCATAATCAACACCTATCTCTTTTAGTGCAAAAAATATCTCTTCGTTTTCAACGTATTCCGCTACAGAGCGCTTATCGAGAGACCGACTAATATCATTTATTGCTTTTACTAACGCTAAGTCTATAGGGTCATTAAGCATGTCGCTTACAAATGAGCCATCAATTTTTACATGCTGTGCCGGAAGCTGCTTTAAATAGTTAAATGTACTAAAGCCAGTTCCAAAATCATCAATAGAAAAATGACAGCCTAAGCTATTAAGCTTCTCGATCATTTTACGAGTCGCTTTTAAATTGTTAATACTTGCTGATTCAGTTATTTCAAAAATTATCCGCGAAGGGGGCACGTTATACTTTTCAAGATTTGATTCAATTAATGGCAGTAAGCGTTCATCTAAAAATGATTGTGCTGACAAATTGATAGCAACTTGGTTTAACTCTGGGTGCTTAGACACACAAGCAACGGCATTACGTATAACGCATTGATCCATCAAAAATGTGTCGTTAAGCATCTCTAAAGAGGGAATAAATTGATTTGGGTATACAAGTTCACCTTTGAGTTTTAAGCGTAAGAGCGCTTCAAAATAAGCAACTTTACACTCTTTAAAATCCCAAATAGGTTGGTAATGCAGTTCAATATTATCTTGCTGCAGTGCTTGGCGAATTTCGTGACCCCATTCAAGCCCTGTTTGAAGCGTATTGTTTTGAGCATCTTCTTTTGAATAGCAATGTACTAAGTTACGCCCTAAATTTTTGGCAATATACAAAGCAATATCAGCTTGTTTTAAACACTCATTAGGATCATTATTTTGTGTCGTAATTTGAGTTAAACCGATAGAGCAGCTAATTGTATATATCTGATCTTCTGATTTAAAAGCATGTTTTTCTATCGCGCTGCACACACCTTCAGCAATAAGGTGTGCATCCAGTAAATTCATATCGGTAAGTATTACTGCAAACTCATCGCCGCCTATTCGGCACACTAAATGGTCTTCGCCAATATTTGCTTTAAATAATTGCGCCACTTCTTTTAATACTATGTCACCTTGGTGGTGACCTTTGCTGTCGTTTATTATTTTAAAGTGATCGAGGTCAATATAAATAACAGCATGCTCTATGCCATCATACGTGTATTTATCTTGGCATATTTTATTAAGCTGTTGATCGAAGTAATAACGGTTGTGTAAACCAGTTAATGGGTCATGGTGTGCTAAATGACGTAGTTGGATTTCTGCTTGTTTACGTTCGTGTATGTTGTCGATAGTGGCGGTTATGGTCGCGTTATTACGACTATTTTTGATTAGCTGTAATCTGCATTCGACCCAAATTAAATTGCCATTTTTATGGGTGAGCTTTACTTCTATTTGTTGCTGTTGCTCGCCACCATGTAAAATGTCGTTAATAGTGTAATTTAGTCTTCCTTTATCTTCGTTATTACAATAAGCGCTTAATGGGTTTTGTAGTGATGATTTAACACCAAAACCGCTTAATGCTTCCCAGGCAGGGTTAATAAAACGAATATGACCTTGTTGATCAAGCTCTAAAACAACCGTATTCAAATGCAATAAAATACGCTGATGAGCCGAAAATAACTCCTTATAACGCACTTCACTCACGCTTAGTTGCTCTACTTTGTAAGCAAACTCAGCATAACTCACCATAAAATCTTCACGTCGTGCGGCGTGGTCACACACTTTATTTAAAAATGAAGGGTCGTATGGGGCTCTAATAAAGTCGGTAACACCAGAGAGCAAAAGCTGCTCAGCGTAATCAGCATCATCACTTTCTATAATAGTAACAATAGCTTGTTTGGAATTGTGCTGTAGGATTTCTTCAACGAGTACACTCGAGCTCTCTGCACTTGATGTCGTGGCATCGAGTAGCACAATTGAAAACTGCTGTTGGTTGTAAGCGTTTAGTGCTGCTTTGGCTGAGGTAACGTGAGTAATAGCAAAGTTTAACTTTAACTGTTCACTAATTTTGTCGGCCGTATTTTGAAGTGGCTCTAATAGCAATAAATTTAGTCGGCTACTTTTCTCTAGGTGAGTAGATAGAACATTCGCAAGCACTTGGGGAAGCATGTCTTTATGTTCAAATGGTAATACAGCATCTATCCCGTAGCTTCGGGCTGTTGTTTCGGCAATACGCTCACAGTAAATTGGCGGGATAAGTAAAATTGGGGTGTTTTTTGGTGTTTTTAATAATCCTGAGCGGATCATCCTCGAAAAGCGCCAGCCGTCAATTTTACCAACATTAATGCCCGTTATTATAATATCAACAGGGTGTTGTTTTAAAAGCTTTAAAGCTTGTTGGCTATCTTGCGCATCAATAAAGGTAAATACATTTAAGCTATCTAAAGTGGCCTTAATCGCGCGGCGTTCAGCACTACTTGCGTTTAATATTAGCAATTTAAGCTGGTTTGGCACGTGTTGATTACCTCTAATGTAACTTATAATAATTCAGCCGAACAAGAATAGTGACATTTAACCATAAGAACAAGAAAATTAAATGACAAACACGTAAACAAGGCATTATAAGTTTGGCTGATTTCTTGAGCTTAATATCCGATACATATACACTTGGCGCGATTTTAAATGATGTGGATTACTAATTATGCGCGTGGCTGACTTTAGCTTTGACTTACCTGATGAATTAATAGCTCGTTTTCCTAAAGCGGACAGAACTAGCAGCCGTTTACTTACTTTAGATGGCCCAAGCGGAACTCTAGAACATAAAGTGTTTAGCGACATACTTGATTTAGTAAACGAAGGCGATTTGTTAGTCTTTAACAATACACGCGTTATTCCAGCACGTATGTTTGGTCAAAAAGCCTCTGGCGGCAAAGTTGAAGTGCTTGTAGAGCGAGTGCTAGATGAACATCGAGTACTTGCACATGTACGCGCGAGCAAGTCGCTTAAGGTTGGTAACGAAGTTATTCTTGAAGGCAAAGCTAAAGCAATAATGGTTGCACGCCACGATACATTATTTGAGCTTGAGTTTGATCATAGCCAAAATGTGCTAGATATACTTAATGATATTGGCCATATGCCACTGCCTCCTTATATTGACCGACCTGATACCGAAGCTGATCGCGAGCGTTACCAAACTGTTTATGGAGAAAAGCCAGGTGCAGTTGCTGCGCCAACAGCGGGCTTACATTTTGACGATAAGTTAATGACGGCACTAAAAGATAAAGGTGTAAACATGGCCTTTGTTACTTTGCACGTGGGTGCAGGTACTTTTCAGCCAGTACGAGTAGATAGTGTTGATGAGCATATAATGCATTCCGAGTACATAGAAGTGCCCGATGATGTAGTTGCTGCCGTTGCACAAACCAAAGCAAGTGGCGGGCGCGTAATTGCGGTTGGCACAACTTCAGTACGCTCATTAGAGTCGGCAGCTAAAGTTCACGGCGGCAAGTTAGATACGTATTTTGGTGATACCGATATATTTATTTTTCCGGGTTACCAATTTAATGTTGTTGATGCCATGGTCACTAATTTTCACTTACCTGAGTCAACACTCATAATGTTAGTAAGTGCTTTTAGCGGACAAGACAATATTATGGGCGCATACAATACGGCAATTGAACAACAGTACCGCTTTTTTAGTTACGGTGATGCGATGTTTTTAACACGCAAGTAACAGCTTGTTATTTAATGCTCAGTAAAAAACATTAAAAACCCCAGCTTCGTTGCTGGGGTTTTTGTTTAGCGTAATAAGCAAGATTGAATTTATCGCAGCTAATAGTATTAATGAGGCAAAAAGGGTAGAATCGAGCGGTTAAATTATAGCTTGTTGGACTGTTTTTCCGACATTGAGGATGATATGAAATTTGAATTAGATTGTACTGACGGAAAAGCGCGCCGCGGCCGCTTGATTTTTGACCGTGGTGTAATAGAAACACCTGCATTTATGCCTGTTGGTACTTACGGTACTGTAAAAGGTATGACGCCAGATGAAGTAAAAGCCACTGGTGCGCAAATATGTTTAGGTAATACCTTTCATTTAATGCTTCGCCCAGGTACTGAAATCATTAAGCAACATGGTGATTTACACGACTTTATGAATTGGGATTTCCCAATTTTAACTGACTCAGGCGGTTTCCAAGTATTTAGCTTAGGCGCAATGCGTAAAATCACTGAAGAAGGCGTGTTATTTCAATCTCCAGTAAATGGTGATGAAATTATGATGTCGCCTGAAAAGTCGATGGAAGTACAGCGCGACTTAGGCTCAGACATCGTTATGATTTTTGACGAATGTACGCCATACCCAGCAACTGAAAAAGAAGCTAAAGATTCTATGGAGTTATCTCTTCGTTGGGCTAAGCGCTCAAAAGAAGGGCATGGCGACAATCCATCAGCTTTGTTTGGTATTATTCAAGGTGGTATGTACCCAGAATTACGTGCACAATCGCAAGCAGGCTTAGAAGAAATTGGCTTTGATGGCTATGCATTAGGTGGTCTATCAGTAGGCGAGCCTAAAAACGAAATGATGAATATTCTTGATCATTGTGCGTTTAAAATGCCAGAAGACAAACCACGCTACCTTATGGGTGTAGGCAAGCCAGAGGACTTAGTGGAGTCTGTTCGCCGTGGTATTGATATGTTTGACTGTGTTATGCCAACACGTAATGCGCGTAACGGCCATTTATTTATTACCACGGGTGTAGTTAAAATTCGTAACGCAGTGCATAAAACAGACACAGGGCCACTTGACCCTGAGTGTGATTGCCATACGTGTAAAAACTATTCACGAGCTTATTTGCATCACCTTGATAAATGTAACGAAATATTAGGTGCGCGACTAAACACAATTCATAACTTACGTTACTATCAACGTGTTATGGAAGGTTTACGTAATGCGATTAGCGAAGGTAAATTAGAAGAATTTGTACAAGATTTTTATGCTCGCCGAGGCCAAGACGTGCCAGAGCTAGTAGATATAAAAAATTAAACTTTAAAATTAAAGAGGAAGTATCATGAGTTTATTTATTTCAAATGCACACGCAGCAGCTGGTCAACCTGCGGCAGGCGGTGGTTGGGAAATGCTAATTATGTTAGCTATTTTCGGTTTGGTTTTTTACTTTTTAATCTACCGCCCGCAAGCTAAGCGCGTTAAAGAGCACAAAAGCTTAATGAGTATGATGGCTAAAGGCGATGAAGTACTTACCCAAGGTGGTTTAGTGGGTAAAATTGTGAAAATTTCTGAAGAGAAAGATTTCATCGTTATCTCTTTAAACGAGCAAGCAGAAGTAACAGTACAAAAATCTGCAGTATCTGCAGTATTGCCAAAAGGCACAATGAAGTCGCTATAAAAATAATAAGGACGACCCCGTGTTAAACAAGTTTCCAGTTTGGAAGTATTTACTTGTTTTAGCTGTGGTAGCCATTGGCCTTTTATATGCCTCTCCAAACTTGTATGGTCGCGATCCGGCTATACAAGTTTCAGGTGCTAAAGGCGCTGATGTAGATCTCAGTGTTGTAGACAAAGTAAACGCAATCCTTGAAAAAAATAATGTAACCGCTAAATCGACAATACTTGAAGATGGACAAATTTTAGTTCGTTTAAAAAATGTTGAAGAACAGCTTAAAGCGCATGACTTACTGCGCGATTCTCTGAGCGACGATTACATTTCTGCCATTAATATGGCACCTGCTCAACCAGCTTGGTTAAAAGCGGTTGGTGGTAACCCTATGAAGCTAGGGCTTGATTTAAGTGGTGGCGTACATTTCACCATGGAAATCGACATGGCAACAGCGGTTGATAACCAGCTTGAGCAAATGGAACAAGATTTTCGTAGCGACCTGCGCGAAGAAAAACTACGTTACCGTAGTGTTCGCCGCGTAGCAGGCTCCGATCGTATGCGTGTAGAAATGCGTACCGAAGCAGATAAAGACGCAGCAGAGAGCTTCTTAGAAACTCGCTACCCGCTAAATGTCTACATTGATGACAGCAGTAACGATAAAGCATTCTTTGCTACAATGAGTGAGCAAAAACTCAAAGAGATTCGTGACTACGCTATCAAGCAAAATGAAACGATTATTCGTAACCGTATCAACCAAATTGGTGTTGCAGAGCCTAACGTACAACGCCAAGGCGCTGAGCGTATTATTGTTCAACTACCAGGTATTCAAGACACAGCACGCGCTAAAGAAATTTTAGGCGCAACAGCAACACTTGAATTTCGTGAAGTAGACGAAAACGCTGATATTAGCGCTGCTGCCCAAGGTCGTATCCCAGCGGGTACTGAAATGATCATGAGCCGCGACGGTTACCCTGTTGTACTTAAAAAGCGTATTATTCTAGAGGGCAGTCATATTACTGGCGCGCAATCTGGCGCTGATGAATACCAACGCCCACAAGTTAGTATTACGCTCGATAGCAAAGGTGGGGCAAAAATGAATGCCTTTACCAAACGTGCTATTGGTAAGCGTATGGCAACGGTATTTATTGAATATAAGCCATCAGGTAAAAAAGATGCAGACGGTAAAGCGCTTCCGCCTATTAAGGTAGAAGAAGTTATTAACGTAGCAACAATTCAAGCTCGTCTTGATCGCTCGTTCCGTATTACAGGTATCGATAACCCAGCTGAAGCACATAACTTAAGTTTGCTACTTCGTGCAGGTGCGCTTGTTGCACCAATTCAAATTGTTGAAGAGCGCACAGTAGGTCCAAGCTTAGGACAAGAGAATATTGAAGCGGGTATGACTGCGGTTGCACTTGGCTTTGCGTTTGTACTTGTGTTTATGCTTGTGTACTACAAAGGCTTTGGTATGGTTGCAAACCTTGCGCTTGCGGCTAACTTAGTACTGATTGTTGGTGTTATGTCTTTAATTCCAGGCGCTACACTTACTCTGCCTGGTATTGCCGGTATTGTATTAACGGTAGGTATGGCAGTTGATGCTAACGTACTTATTTTTGAACGTATTCGTGAAGAGCTGGCCGATGGCCGTAGCCCTCAACAAGCGATTCATTTTGGTTACGATAGCGCATTTAGCACTATATTCGATGCCAACATCACCACGCTAATTGCTGCCATTATACTGTTTGCAGTAGGTACCGGCCCAATAGCTGGCTTTGCAGTAACACTTGCGATTGGTATTTTAACTTCAATGTTTACAGCCATCGTTGGTACCCGTGCGGTAATCAACTTGTTTGTTGGTGGTAAACGTATTGATAAACTTTCGATTTAAGGAGCTGACATGCAAATTTTAAGTTTGGGTAGTAGAACCCTTCGTTTCATGTCTCTTCGTAAAGTGGCTATGGGTTTTTCGACGTTATTAATTTTAGCGTCGTTTGCATCAATTTTTGTTAAGGGCCTAAACTTTGGTTTAGATTTTACCGGCGGTACAGCGGTAGAAGTGGGTTTTTCACAACCGGCTGACCTTAAAAAAGTACGTGATGCACTAGCTGATAATGGTTTTGCTGATGCATCAGTGCAGCTATTTGGTTCAAGCCAAGAGATTTTAGTTCGCTTAGCACCACGCGGTAGCGATGTAAAAGCTGAAGTGATTGGTAACCAAGTAATCGACGCACTTAAAAAAGCAGACGACAGCGTAGTAATGCGCCGTATTGAGTTTGTAGGCCCAAGTGTAGGTGAAGACTTAAAAGAGCAGGGTGGCCTTGCCATGCTAACTGCGCTTATTTGTATCTTAATCTACGTTGCGTTTCGTTTTGAATGGCGCTTTGCTGTGGGTGCGGTAGGTGCACTACTTCATGATGTTATTATTACTGTGGGTTTATTTTCGGTATTAGGTTTAGAGTTTGATTTAACTATATTAGCGGCAATTCTTGCGGTAATAGGTTATTCACTTAACGATACGATTGTTGTATCTGACCGTATACGTGAAAACTTCCGCAAAGTGCGCATTGACGATACTGTAGAAATTATTGATATTTCACTTACACAAACACTTAACCGTACACTTGTAACATCAATCACGACTATTTTAGTATTGATTGCTTTGTTTGCATGGGGCGGACAAACCATTCATGGCTTTGCAACTGCATTGCTGTTTGGTGTGTTTATTGGTACTTATTCTTCGATTTATGTTGCGAGCTCTGTTGCTATAGCAATGGGCGTAAGCAAAGAAGACTTAATACCAGAAGTAATTGAAAAAGAAGGTGCAGACCAAGACGCTATGCCGTAACTAGGTTTGTACTTAATAAAAACCGCTCTTATGAGCGGTTTTTTTATGATCGCATTTTTTTGCGCAATAAAAATGTCATACACACTTGGTACTTTATTGCTCCAATCAAAATAGTTATTAGGCAAATACGTGACGATTCAGCGCAAAGTATTAGAGTACATTTTAAAAAGCGGTGAAATAACTACGCTGTTTCAGCCTATTTTTGATATTAGTAATCAAGTGATTTTGGGTTACGAAGCACTTAGTCGAGGACCTAAAAATAGCCCGTTAGAAATGCCTAATACGTTATTTAAAGTTGCCCATGAGGAGGGTTTAATTTCGGAGCTTGAATTACTATGTCGCTCAAAAGCGATTGAAAACTTTGTAAGGCTTAATCTACAAGGTAAATTATTTTTAAATGTAAGCCCTAAAACACTATTAGACCCTTGCCACTCTAAAGGGGAAACACTGCACCTAATAGAGCAATTTGGCTTAGCTGCTAACCGTGTAGTTATAGAGGTTACTGAGCAAGAAAAAGTAGATGATGGCTTCTTGTTATTAAAAACGATTGCCCATTATCGAGAGCTCGGTTTTACTATAGCAATAGATGATTTAGGCGCTGGGTATTCAGGATTAAAGCAATGGTCTGAACTATGCCCCGACTTTGTAAAGATTGACCGCTATTTTATTGATCATTGTGATGAAAGCGAAGTTAAAAAAGAGTTTTTGAAATCTATTACCGTTCTGGCTAGAGCTACTAATACTCAGGTTATTGCCGAAGGCATAGAGCGCGCAGAAGAGCTTACATTGGTAGAGAATTTAGGTATTAGTAATGTACAAGGGTTTTTACTCGAAAAGCCAAGCATAAAGCCAAGTGAGGACTTCAGCTCAGAACAGCTGCAGGCACTTTCATTTGTGCAATCAAACGCATTATTAGAACAATCAATGGCCATAGGTCGCCTATCGATTACGCAACCTGCAATAAATAGTGATACTCGTTGTAAAGATGCACATAAGCTCTTTGAGCAAGATAAATTACTTATAAGTATTGCAGTGTTAAGTACTGAAAACCAGCCAATAGGGCTACTTCACAGAGATCAATTAACAGAAGTTTTTGCAGCGCCCTATGGACATGCCCTTTACGATAAACGCCCAGTTACTGCACTTATGGATAAGCAGCCCTTAGTCGTTGATGAAAACCAATTACTCGATACCGTAAGTAAGCAAATAACTGAGCAAGACTTTGATATACGCCGCCATATAGTGATAACTAGAGAAAAAGCTTATTTAGGATTAGCGCCGCTTCGCGATATTTTAAAACACATAACCGAAGAAAAAATACGTCATGCACAACATGCTAATCCGCTTACTATGCTCCCTGGTAATGTAGCAATTAATGAGGCTATAGAGCAGCGATTAAGAGGTAGTAATTCGTTTTCACTCGCGTATATAGACCTTAATCATTTTAAGCAATTTAATGACTTATATGGCTACGCTAGCGGCGACAGTGTAATTAAACTATTAGCTGATGTAACAGTGCAAGCGTGTAAAAATAGTGCTAACTTTGTAGGGCATATAGGTGGCGATGACTTTATGGTGGTGTTTGATCAGCACAACGCTGTTGATATATGTAATACCATTATTGAGCAATTTGAACACCAGTCTCGTATATTTTTTACACCTGAGCACATAAAGAGCAAAGGGTATTGGGCCACAAATCGTGAAGGAGAAAAGCAATTTGTGCCTTTACTAACGTTATCGATTGGCTTAGTTGTGCCTGATTTACAGCAATGTAAAAACAGCCATCAGGTTGCAGCACTTGCAACTGATGCTAAAAAAGAGGCCAAACGTTATCGCCATAGTTATTTGTTTATTTGCAAACGTAAAGGGCCAGCTCCCGCTGTGGTGCGCTTAGTAAGCAATAAGCAGGTGATTTAAATAAAGTAGGTAATTGTTATGTTGCCAATAAAAATTTCTATTAGTGTATTAACTCTGTTTGTAAGTTTTGCACTTGTGGCGCAAGAGCAAATAATTAATGTAGCTCAAAAGCAAGATGTTCAAAATGCTCGTGAAGAGTACCTTAATGAGCTATTGGTACGTGCACTTGAAAGTGTTAACTATCCCAGTGTTATCCGAATGACCCCTATATCAGATCTGCAAAAGCGTAAGTTAATAAACCTAGATGATAACGAATTAGATATGTATTGGAGTATGAGTAGTCCAGAGCGAGAGACGCTCGCTTTGGCAATAAAAATTTCACTATTTAAAGGCTATATAGGTAAGCGAGCTTTGCTCACTAATAAACAAAATGTAGCACGTTTTAAAAACGTAAAAACTCTTGAGCAGCTAGGAGAGTTTTCAGCAGTGCAAGGTCACAACTGGCCAGATACAAGAATCATGTCGTACAACGGGCTACATGTAAGGCCGCTTACTAACTACCAAGCCATGTTTACTCTAACAAGCCGTGGGCGAATAGATTACTTTCCTCGCTCGTTTATTGAGGTTAATTCCGAACTTATCGAAAACAAGCAAAGTAACCTTGTTGTGGTGCCAAACTTGTACATAAGCTACCCAACGGGTATTTATTATTTTGTGACTAAAAGTAAACCTGAATTGGCAAAGGCTATTGAAGAGGGGTTAATTGTGATGCAGAAAAACGGCGAGTTTGATGCATTATTTGATGAATACTTCGCAAAGGATTTAAATACTTTACCGTATACAAAAGGCAAAACGGTTGAGATTAAACTCGATAACCCTTATTTTTAGGCACAAAAAAAGGAGCCTGAGCTCCTTTTTAGCATGCTATTAATAGCATTAAATTAGCGAAGTAACGACTCAGTTAATACTGGACGAATTTCACGAATAATTGCTTGGGTCAGTTTTGGTGAACCACAGATGATATTGCCGCTGTGGCTATAGTTATTACCACCAGCGAAATCTACAACCATACCGCCGGCTTCTTTAACCATTAGTTCGCCTGCAGCAGAGTTCCAAGGTTTTAAACCAATTTCAAAAAAACCATCAACACGGCCAGCTGCAACGTATGCCATATCTAAAGCAGAACAACCTGCGCGGCGAATGTCTGCAGTGTGTACAAACAATGCTTTAAACGCTTCAGTGTATGCGTCCATGTGGTTTTTGTTTTTGAAAGGGAAGCCAGTAGCAAGTACAGTGCCTGCAAGGACCGTTGTTTTGCTAACACGTAGACGTTTACTGTTTAACTGAGTGCCTTGTCCGCGAGACGCAGTGAAAAGCTCGCCACGAATTGGATCATAAATAACAGCTTGGTCTAAACGACCTTTAACTTTAAGTGCGATAGAAACCGCGTAATGAGGGATACCCTTGATGAAGTTAGTTGTTCCATCGATAGGATCTACAATCCATTGGTAATCATCATCCTTGCCTTTATGCTCACCTAATTCCTCACCAACAATAGAGTGAGTAGGGTAAGACTGTAAAATAGTGTCACGAATTACGGCTTCGGCTTCTTTATCAATGTTAGTTACTAAGTCGTTAGCGCCTTTTTGTTGCACTTCAACTTTTGATAAATCTTCACTTGCGCGAAGTAAAATTTTGCCTGCGTTGCGCGCAGCGCGAACCGCAATGTTTAACATTGGATGCATGGTATTACCTTTGGGTTGTAAAAGAACGTTTATATATTTCAGCCGGCGTATTTTAGCGACTTTTGACATAAAGTAAACAATAAACCCCAAATACTTATGTTTGTTTTTTATACAAGATTGAAATGTGTATATATTTTAAAAAAATAATAATGAGCAATTAATAAGTCATTATGTTCCTTTATGTGTTTATTAAATCGAATTAATTTTAAATAACGCTTTACCTAAAGTTAGCTTGAGGTTTTATCGTGCTCCTAACTTAATTGATAGGACAACATAATGTATTTAGAGCACGTAAACTTAGTCGCGAGTGATATAGATAGTATGCTTAAATTTTACCGAGCTGTGTTTCCACATTGGTCGATTAGAAGTGAGGGCAGAGGCGATTGGCATGGAAAACCAAGACGCTGGGTACACTTTGGGGATGACACGCATTATATTGCGATAAGCGATCATGGTGAGGGTGAAAACAGAAACTTATCGGGCCATCAAGTTGGTTTTGCACACTTTGCTTATGTAACTAGTAACTTAAATGAAGTAGTAGCACGCTTAAATAAAACGGGTTTTGGGATAAGTAAGCAAGGTAGTGAGAACCCTTTTAGGAAGAATGTTTATTTTATTGACCCCGCAGGGTTTGAAGTAGAATTTGTAGAATATTTAAGTGATATCCCAAGTGAGCGAAATAACGATTTATAATAGGTTAAGCACCGCAAAGTGCGGTGCTTAACGAGGCTTTATGAACGATTATTACCCGTGCCAAACTGAGTTTTTAGCTCATTTGCAAAGCTCATAAATTTTTCTTTAATTGTGCGCTTTATTTTTACTTCGACTGAGCCCATTACTGCCTTTCCTTCAATGTGAATAGTAGGACCTTGGCGTTTGTTAAGCGACACAGATTTATTTTCAAGGCTACTTAAAATACAAAACATTTTAGACACTACATTTACATGCTCTGGTACGTAAATCTCATCACTACCAAAAATACAGTTAACGTGAATAGTTACATTTTGATGCGCAAAAATGGCATCGGTAAAATCTAGCACCACCGATCCCATAAAGTTACTCAAATATATATTCTTTGGCACGACCCACTGACCGCTTCGCTCGTTAGAGCCTAAAATGCTGCGTAATGTAAAATCATCATCACTGTTTTGTTGTGCACTATAATGTGGTGTAAATTGCGATTGTTTTTCTGCTTTATATTGCTGATCAGTATTAAGTGTTAAATCTTCTACTAAGGCTAAAAGAGCTTCGTTGTTCGGTGCATCCATCGCGTTATCTAAGCGCCTCTCAAATGCATCAACAGAAATCACCCCATGACTGTAATTATAAATTAATTGATCAATTACTTGTTCGCGTACTTGCTCTATTGGGCGGTCTTCGACTTTTACAGACATGGGGCATTCCTTATTATATTTGCTATTAATACTGCTTCTGATGTTTATATGCAAAGCACGCACCAAACATAATAATCTTAATTATCAATGGTTTAATTTTCAATGATGTTTTATGTTTTGTTATATTAACGATAGATTAACCAAAAATGCAATTATCTAGTTATTTTCACTATTTGAGAAAGTTTTACCGAGTAGCCTGTAAATAGTTACACAGCTATAGATAGTGCCTTATCCCAAAATTATATCAAGCTGTTGAAATATATATAGAAATAAAGTTGGCCTAAAGCTCGCATTAGTTAAAGTGTCTTTAATCAAAAGGAGAAAGATTATGAAAACATTTAACAAATCTATTATCGCAGCTCTAGTTCTTGGTACTACGGCTATGGGTGCCCAAGCAAACAGCTGGGAAAACGAAAGTAAAGATGCTTGGATTGATGGTAAGGCAGAAACAGTTCTACTTATGAACACTAATCTAAACAACTTTGACATTAACACTGATGTAAAAAATGGCAAGGTAGTACTTACAGGTAAAGTTAATAGCGAGCTTGATAAAGAGCTAGCAGAAGAACTTGTACTTAGCCTAGATGGCGTATCTGATGTTGAAAACAGCCTTACTGTTGTTAAAAGCATGGACACAAAAGATAGAAGCAAAGACATGATGGACGATGATGATAACGACCTAACGGACGCTAAAATCACCACTGTAATCACAACTCGCTTCCTGTTTGATTCAGAAGTTGGTGGTACAGACATCGATGTTGATACCGACAACGGTATAGTAACTCTGAATGGCTCAGTAGAGTCTGAAGCTGAAAAACAACTAGCAGTTAAAATTGCTAAAAATGCTGAAGATGTTCGTGACGTAGTTGATAAACTATCTATTACTGCTGAATAACACAGTATAGTTAAGGCCCACTAACACTGGGCTTTACGCCTTTTAATGCTTAATTTAAATGGAGTTTAATCATGGATATTATTCGTATAATACTTTCAGTTTTATTGCCGCCATTAGGTGTATTTTTGCAAGTTGGCTTAGGTATGCATTTTTGGTTAAATATTTTATTAACACTGTTAGGTTATTTCCCAGGGTTAATACATGCGATCTACATTATTGCGAAAAAATAATGACAGATTATATATTGTGTAAGCCGACTACTGAGGTTTAGCTAAATAAAAAACTTCAGTACTGATCGGCTCACAATATTAGTTTTTAAAGTAATATTTTTTATCAAGATCTAATTTTTAATTTACTCAAACTAAGTGATTTATTTCTTGTAACTCACTCCCAACATTCCCTCAGCCACACCTATCGTTTACTTCAATTAAGCTTTCTAACTAACAGTAGTGTTCTGATTCTGTATTGATGCCATTTAGAAAATCTTTAACATTAGTTTATTTATATATCTACAATACGCGATTAATTACTCTATTATTAAGTGGCAATATTACCATCACTTCTAGTGTTATCATTAAACCGAGTTTTTACGCATATTGAGGTAGCTAATTGAATATTCGACTTATACTGTCAGGCGTTGTGTCATTCGTTTTTTATTTTAGTTGGGCCTACTGGGCAAACAGTTCGGCAGATATTGCTAAATCGGTCACGCTTCAAGCTGCATTAGTGCAAGGTTTGTATAGTGGATTTGTAACACTGTTTTTTACCTTTATTTTAGAAAAGGTCGTCAACAAGTATAAGTCTAGTTATGTAACGCTTGCGTTTGTAACTCCAATTATTTGTATGTTTCATTCTAAAACACCACAAAACGTAGCAATACGACAAAGCTTCAATAATGCAATTAACTCTAGCGCCTCGTATTTAGGTAACAAAAAAATAGCAGGTGTACTTTTTGCGCCTATTATTCCGATTACTGTTCAATCGAGCTTAGTGATTATAGTGAATGTAATTAATGAGACACCTAATTTGGCACTTACAGTAGCTCCAAGCATATTTTTTACAGCCTTGTATGCCTACACATATATGTTAGCTTTACTTAAAAAAATAGAGCAATAAATATAAAAGACTACATGTTGAAGGAAGGTTTTTATAATTTAGTGCAGAGAATATAGTGGAAAATATCTTACGTTTTATGTTTATACCCGCCTAAAAGATTACTATTTAAGCAGTTAGCTTACTGATTATTAAAATAAAGGTTTTTGGTAGTGACAAGCACCTAAAAAGTTTTTATACTGCAGTCCGCTTTAGTCGCTCTGTGACTAAACGCTTCAAAAATTAACTGTCTTGCAGTTATATAAAAGTTGGCCCCTTAGCTCAGTTGGTTAGAGCACACGACTCATAATCGTTAGGTCCCCAGTTCGAGTCTGGGAGGGGCCACCACTTTTACAAACTTTCCAAAAATACCTACTCAAATTATTTAAAGCTACATAAATTTAATATCGTGTAATTTATTACTCTTTTTTTACCCCTAATAATAAATATAATTTAAATAAAGATAATCAATAGATTAAGCTAAGCTCTCTTAAATTTGAAATAGTGCGAATGCACTATTAAGTTCCAGCGTTAGATCGGACGCCATTCATGCTCTGTTTTGTAAATGACAATGAGCTGCATCTGATTGCAGGATACAAAAAAAGCCCCTGTTGGGGCTTTTTACTTATTAGCGATTACTTTTATTGCTCAAAACTACAAGAGTTAACTAATTTTTACGGTATATTTCATGCTCAATATCGTAAATATTTACACTTAGGCTGTCTGATGCTCTGCAATATGTTTTTAAGCACGAAAGTAGCAGTTCGCTTAGCATTTGCTTTTGCTCAATCGAGCGTCCCGCTAATATATGTACCGCAATATGTATAAACCCTGATTTTCCTGCGCCTAGTTGATATTGCTGATAAGCAATAGCGCGCGTTTTTATGGTTTCTAACTCAAATAAATCGCTTTCAAAGGCGGTATTGTGAATTTTTTCTACGAGAACTTGTGGTAATACAGGGAGGTCTTCTGAGTGTTCAATAATAATGTGCGGCATTTAGGCGTTTCCTATTATGAGTTACTGCATGAGCGAGAGTTAATTGTATCAAATACAACAGGGTTCGCTAAACCCTGAGCTATCTAAAATCTTTACTTTAAACTAATTTAGTCGTATTTATTTTTGATGTTAGTATAAAAACATACAGGTGAACCTTCGCTTAGTAACGTAGGTGCTAAGTTACTTATATATTAATTAAGGATAAGTATGAAATTACCACAAAAATTTAAACGTTTAGTTTTACTTGCAGGTGCTGTTGTTACATTAAGTGCTTGCTCTGATGATGTTGCGTCGGTAAGTCTTGGGTTATTTACAACTAAAGATGTTGTAGTTAATTCGCAGCAAGATCCAATCCTCGAAGGCGTTACTTGTCATATTAGTCATATAGAGGCTAATTTGGACTTTTCTGACCCGTCAGATATGTCTATAGCGTGTCGTCAAACAGGGCCTATTACAGCGCAGCAACTACAAAAAATAGACCGCAGTAAATCAGGTGAGGTGATATTTAAATCATCTAAAAGTATATTATTTAAATCACTAAAAGTGCGCCGTATTTACGATGCTGAAAACCGTACCTTATTGTATTTATCGTATTCAACTAAAGAATCCAGTGGTAGCCACCACCATGCACTATCAACAGTGCCGCTATACAATACTCAAGCGTGGGATTGGGCACTTACACAGAAAAACTAAACTGGTACCTAAACTAAAATCTAAAAGAGCACACTATGTTAGCTTTATTTAAATCAAAGCCATTATTAGAGCAGCAAGAACAGCAATGGCTTATTGATACATTTATTTGGGCTGTAGAAAACTTTGATGCTGAATTTTTTACAAAGCACACTCAAATAATACTGCCAACGGCCACTTTTTTCCCCGATTCGGTATCGAGCATTGAAGAGATGGCGAGTAATGTTTTTACCCGCGTTACTAATTACGCGGGTATGAACGCATGGCCTATCCAACTAGTTGCACCGCAGCAGTTACAACCGCAAGTTTTTCCGCACTTTGAATTTAGTGATGAAATACGTGGCAAAGGCAGTCATTTAATTGTGCCGCCAAGCCATAAGGTCAGTATCTCTTTTAATCCTAATCAGATTAATCAGCCACAAGATTTAGTGGCAAGTTATGCGGGTACATTGGCCACCATACTTATTCATCACGTTGGAGTGCTACCGCCAGGTGGTAGGGAGTATTTACCACAAGCTGCAGATGCCCTTGCTTGTTTTTTAGGGTTTGGTGTGATGATGAGCAACACGGTGTATCAGTTTAAAGGCGGTTGTGGCTCTTGTTATAATCCATACGCTAACCGTGAAGCTAAGTTAAGTGAAACGCATACGGTATTTATGCATGCCCTGATTAGTTACTTTAAAAACGATAAGGTGTCTAAAAAACACTTAAAGCCGCATTTACGTGGTCAGTTTAAAAAAGCACAAAAAGAAATTAAAGCATTGGTAAGTAACTCGGCTAACCCGCTGTTATTAGCTTATTCGCCAAACTAGCAAGGACCTGCGTGGAATACTTAGATGAATTTTTACTGATTGTTATTGCTCATTTTTTTGCAGTAGCAAGCCCTGGGCCTGACTTTGCTGTTGTACTCAAACAGAGTGTGCAACAAGGTAGACGCAATGCACTCTGGACAAGTGCCGGTGTTGGCGCTGCTATTTTATTGCACGTTGCCTATTGCGTTTTAGGTGTTGCGCTTATTTTAACGCAGTCACCTAGCTTATTTATGGCGCTTAAATATGTGGCTGGTGCCTATTTAGCTTATTTAGGTGTGCAGGCGCTTAGAGCGGCAAAACCACCAACAAGTAATCAAGACAATGTAGAAATAAAAACGGTAGTCGAAGAACCTGTTTGGCTTGCTTTTAGGCGAGGCTTTTTCACAAATGCATTAAACCCAAAAGCCACGTTATTTTTTATGTCGTTATTTACACTCGTGATTAGCCCAACAACACCTACTAGTATACAGGTAGGCTACGGCGTATACATGGCATTGGCTACGTGGGCGTGGTTTTCAATGCTTTCAATGATACTTTCTAGAAATAATGTAAGGGGTTTTTTCCAACAACGCGGTTATTGGTTTGACCGTGGAATTGGCGTTATTTTAATTGCCCTTGCAGTACGTGTTGTTATTTAACTTATTTAAAAAGTGTAGGAGATAAAATGCCGTTATATAATTTTTCGTTTGGCTCTAATATGTCATCTAATCGTTTGCTAGCGCGCTTACCGAATGTAAAGCGTGTAGGAACAGCGGTACTTAAAGGTTATGAGCTAACTTTTGATATGCTATTTAAAGATGGCTCAGGCAAGTGCAGTATTTGCCCAAGCGATAAAGAAGACGCGCTGGTTTACGGCGTTATTTATGAGCTTAATGAAGATGAAAAAGTTATTTTAGATAGTATTGAGGGCGTAGGTTACGACTGCGTAGATATAGCCCCAACGCTTTTAACGGGTGAGACTGTAACTGCACATTGTTATATAGCTAATACCCACGACAGCGACGTACTCCCATACGATTGGTACATAAAACACGTTCATCGCGGATCACTTGAAGCGGGCGTACCAAAAGAATACAGTGATGCGATATTAAATCGCGCACAAAAAAGCGATACCAATCAAGAGCGCGCAGCAATTGAATTTGCAGTTCATCAAAAAATAATAAAATAGGATTGATATGAAATTAACCAAACTTGCCGCAATTGCACTATTAGCGGGCACTACGTTTAGTAGCTGGGCACAAGTTGATACCAACAAAATTGACGATGTTATTAAAGCCTCAATGGCACGTTTTGACGTACCCGGTATGGCAGTCGCCATTGTTGAAAACGATAAAGTGATATTTGCTAAAGGCTTTGGTGTAACTAATCTCGATACCAACAAAAAAGTAAACAAAGACACTTTATTTGGTATTGCTTCAAACACCAAAGCATTCACTACTGCGGCACTGGCAAAGTTGGTTGATGAAGGTAAATTAAACTGGGATGACCGCGTCATTGATCATTTACCAGAATTTAGATTATACGACTCATACGTAACACGCGAAATGCGTATTCGTGATTTATTAAGCCACCGCAGTGGGCTAGGGCTTGGGCAGGGCGATTTAATGATTTGGCCAAGTACCGATAAGTCAGTTGATGAAATTTTAGCGGGATTACAGTATTTAAAACCAGCGAGCAGTTTTCGTAGTAAGTATGCTTATAACAACTTGATGTTTGTTACCGCTGGTGAGGTGGTTGCACGTGTGTCGGGTATCAGCTGGAACGATTATATCGAAAAAAACATATTGCAGCCGCTACACATGGACAACTCGCGTGCGGGATTTTCGCGTATTCCAAAAAGTAATAAAAACTGGGCAACCGGTCATATTCCTATGGATGGCACGCTTCATCCATTTTTTGTGAACTACCTAGAAGATTTTAGAGGTGCAGGTGCAATTGCTTCAAGTGTAAGCGACATGAGCCAGTGGCTTCGTACGCAATTAGCAGGCGGTAAAATGCCAAACGGCAAGCAGCTATTTAGCGAAAAGCAACAAGCGCAAATGTGGCACCCACATATTACGTCTATGGCGTCTAAAAGCGCGTTTGAATCGTATCATCAGCAGTTTAGAGGTTATGGGTTAGGTTGGAGCATTGAAGACTATCACGGCTTTAAAAAGCTAGGTCACGGTGGTGGTATTTTAGGAATGGTATCGCAAGTTACTTTATTGCCTGAGAAAAAGCTTGGTATTGTTATTTTATCTAATCAACAAGCTTTTGGTGCGCTTTCGGCGGTAACCCATGAAGTACTTGAAGATGCGCTTGAGCTTGAAGATAAAGACTGGGTAGAAGATTTAGCTAAAAGTCATTTTGAAGGTAAACAACACGCGTACGCTAATGCAAAACCAGAAGCTCCGGCTGACTACCAACCGCAATTACCAAACATTAATTACACCGGTACATTACATGATGATTGGTATGGCGATGTGATTATTGAGCAGCTTGATAGTAAATTGCATATTGATTTTACGCATACCAAGCGCTTAAAAGGCACACTTGAGCATTACACCGGTAATACATTTATAGTTAAGTGGGATGAAAAACTGCTTGAAGCGGATGCGTTTATTCGTTTTGAAATGAGCTCACAAAACCGTGTAAATAGCGCTAAAATGCGTGCAGTATCAACAGCGGTTACCGACTTTAGCTTTGATTTTAGAAACCTGCATTTAAAGGCAAAGTAGCTAATAGCTTTGATATTTAAAATGTTGATATAAACCAAAGTCGCAAAGCCACCTGTCGGTGGCTTTGTTATATTAAGTTTTTACACCTTGTAAGGGACTTTTTATGCGTACCGCTGTTATTTCTCATCCTCATTGCCGTAAGCATAAAATGATAGACGACCATCCTGAGTGTCCAGAGCGCTTAGATGCAATTACCGACAGATTATTAGCCAGCGGTGTAGATGTTGGCTTAACCCACCTTCAAGCCCCTAAAGCCGAGCGTGAGCATTATTTACTTGCTCACGATGAATCTTTAGTTAAACACGTAGAAGCCACGATACCAACCGAAGGGCTTGCTAATTTAGATGGCGATACTTGGCTATGCCCAGATTCGTTTAAAGCGAT
Source organism: Pseudoalteromonas sp. AS84 (assembly GCF_038900255.1). NCBI lineage: Bacteria > Pseudomonadati > Pseudomonadota > Gammaproteobacteria > Alteromonadales > Pseudoalteromonadaceae > Pseudoalteromonas > Pseudoalteromonas sp. AS84. The sequence continues at coordinate 109,567 of NZ_JBBMQY010000003.1, forward strand.
TGAGCGTGCAGTAGGTGCGGGGTTATTAGCTGTTGATGAAATACTTGCTGATAAACTCGATGCCGCTTTTTGTTCTGTGCGCCCGCCAGGGCATCATGCTAATAAAGATTCATCATCCGGATTTTGTGTATTTAATAACTTAGCCATTGCTGTTAAGTACGCCCAAAGCAAAGGAGTTAAACGTATTGCGATTGCTGACTTTGATGTACACCACGGTAATGGCACACAAGACATTTTTATTGATGACGAAAACGTACTGCTTTGTTCGTTATTTCAGTATCCATTTTATCCTAATACAGCGGTTAAAAATAATAGTCATATTGTTAATTCACCTCTGCCAATTGCTAGCAATGGCGACGACCTAAAAGAGGTTTTTACTGGGCAATGGTTACCAAAATTAAAAGCGTTTAAGCCTGAATTACTTTTTATAAGCGCAGGGTTTGATGCTCACCTAGAAGATGATATGGCAAGCTTAAAGTTTGTTGAGGATGACTACATTTGGCTTACCGAGCAACTATGTGGTGTTGCTAAAGAGGGCGGTTGCAAAGGGGTTATTTCGTATTTAGAGGGGGGCTATGCGCTATCAGCTTTAGGTCGCAGTGCTGTAGCGCATATAAAAGTACTTACTGAACTTTAAATAAAAAGGGAGTTTATAACCCTAGTAAATCAAACGCCTGCGCTGCACTTAGGGTTTTGATTTTACCAAGGCAGCATTGCCCTTCATTTAATAAGTAAGCTGTAACAAGCTGTGCTAGCTGCTCGCCATTCAATTTAGGGCAAGCAGTGCCTTGTAAATTAAGGAAGTCACCTTGCTTATTAAGTACTCGCACATCGCTTAGCTCACTTTGCGTAACGCTGTGTAAGCATTCTTGTTGCTCTTGTTGGTTATGGGCTATCTCAAGCTCATTATAAATAACCAATAACTGTGGGTAGCTGTTTAACATAGCTCGTTAGCCTACGGTTACTTCATAAGACGTAAATTTACGAATATTAATAACGCCTTTTTCAAAAATTAAGTATTGGCCTTTAATACCTTGTAAAATACCACTTACTACAGGGTCTTTGTCAAAGTTAAATGAGCTGATTTTTGTAGGATACTCGGTTACTGGGAAGTCTAAATCAACCACATCTTCATCAAGTTGTTCTATTGCTGTTGCACCAAATAATTCACTTAGCTCATTTAGCTTCTCACTAATTTGTGGGATCAGTTCGGCTGCAGCTGCTTTTAAGTCAATTGCTTCGTTTTGACCTTTTAACATATTGCGCCAATTAGTTTTGTCGGCAATAAATTCAGCCAATGCAACTTCCACTAAACCTGATTGCAGGCGAGTTTGCACTTTAAAAATAGGCAATGCTTGAGTCGCGCCTTGATCAACCCAACGAGTCGGTATTTGTGTGTGGCGGGTAATACCTACTTTTAACCCAGAGGTGTTAGCGAGATATACATAGTGTGGGATCATGCAGTTTGCTTCGCCCCATTCTGGCTCTCGGCAAGTACCTTGGTCATAGTGGCAGGTTTCTGGTTTCATAATACACATATCGCAACTAGCAAGCTTGCGCATACATACAAAGCAGTGACCTTGAGAATAGCTTTTTTTGGTTTTTTTACCGCAGTTAGAACATAAAATAGTGCCACTAAAGGTAAGCGTAAGCTCCTTACCTATGAATGCATTTAAGTCTACTAAGTGCTCACCTACAGGTAAGTGATATTGTACTGGTTCGGTTAAGCTCGATTTTAGTTTACGCAGTGTGCCTTGCATCTTTACTTGGCCCCTAAAGATGTTAAAAAGAGGAGTCTAACATTTTTAAGCTATATTGGCTTTTTAAGAAGTGTAAATAGTCGGTGTAAGGCAGTGCTTTTGCATATAAATAACCTTGGGCGTAGTCAGCGTTCATATCTTTGAGTAAGTGATGAATTTCTTGGGTTTCTACCCCCTCAATTGTTATTGATAAATTGAGGTTATGCGCCATATCAATGGCTGTTTGTACAATAACTTGGTGAGTTGGGTTATTAGGTAAATCAAAAACAAATGACTTATCTATTTTAAGTTCACTAAAGTGATAATTAACTAAGTAGCTAAGTGACGCGTAGCCGGTTCCAAAGTCATCCAGTACCACTTTAATGCCTAATGCTGTTAACTCATCAACTAGCTTTATAAGCGCATCTTGGCTATCTACGAATGCGGATTCGGTAAGTTCAAATTTAAGTAACTGTGCCGGCACTTGGTATTTAATTAAAATGTTTTCTACTTTTTCGGCTAAGTTATTTATAGTTAGATTTTTAGCACTTAAATTTACGCTAATTGTGTGCTCGTTATAACCATTTTTTATAAGCTTGACTATGTCTTTACAGGCTTGCTCTATTACCCACAGTGTTAGCTCGTTAATAATACCTGTGTGCTCAGCAAGTATTATTAATTCTTCAATTGATAAGCTGCTGTAAGTTGGATCGGGCCAACGTAATAAAGCTTCTGCGCCACTTACTTGGTTACTGAATAAATTAATTTGAGGTTGATAGTAAAGCGCTAGTTGATTGGTTTGGATAGCTTTTTGCAACTTAGCAGCTAAAGCAACATCCATCATCAGGTTATTTGTGTTTGACGATGACCCAACTTGATTAGCGCTACTTTTAGCTTTTTTAAGCGCTAAATAACCACGTTTTAACCAATATTCAAAATCGTTACTTTTACCTGCACTACTAATACCTATGCTGTAGCTAAGCTGCAGGTTTAGTCCTTTAATTTCATATTGTTTTGGCAGGCTACTAATTATTTTTGTTAATAATGTTTCTAGCATTTCTTGGTTTTGTGTTTTAGTAGAAATACAGGCAAATACGCCACTACTCAAATCGGCTAAGCGTGGGCTGGTGTTTAAATCTGTTTCGAGGTTTGTAAATTCGCGTTCATGGCTTAGTTCTAATTCAAGCTCTTTGGCTACATGCTTTATGAGTGTGTAGCCCTGAGAAGAGGTAATAATAGTATTGAGCGAATTAAAGTGACGTATTTTTATTAGGCATAAAGTTGTTGAGCGGTTTTGACTTTGTAGTGCCATAAATGCTTGTTTTAGCTTAGAGCTATTAAGTAACCTTGTTTGTTGTGTGTGCGTGGCGTGGTAAAGCGCACGCTCTCGCTGATACCTTACTCGGTCTGCTAATGCCATTGCCATTAAAATAACTTCACACAGAATCGCAACTAAAAAGGCATGGCGAGTTGTAAAGGTATACGGTAAAACTCCAGTAAGTTCCATAGGTTGAATTACCGCACCAATTATTAGTGGTATCCATGAAAAAACATAAAACTTAGCCCACCTAAAACCACTACGTAACTTGTTATATATTAAAATAATACAGGTAATATAAAGTAGTGCCATCACACCAAAAAATATAGGAGCCGCTATGTTCTCGGGAATAAACAAGCTACATACTGCAAGAATAAACATAAGCCAAAGTAGGGCGATGCTCATTTTGTAACGCCAGCATTTATCCTTATGGTAGCGCAAAAACATGATGCAAAAAGAAAGGGTGAAAAAAGCGACACCATAATTACTAAATACGACTTGTTCGTTTATAAGGAGCTGCCAGTGATTAGGCCATATATAAAAACCAAAACCTAATACAGCCCCCATTAGCGTAATAGCGCTGACGATGTAGCCAATATAAATTAAATAAACACGGTCTTTTATGCCAAAATAAAGCACCAAGTTATAAAGCGCAGCCATCAATAGCACGCCTACAAAAATACCCCAGATCCCAGTTTGAGAGCGCACTAAGTCAATAAACTCTTTATCACGGTATAAGTTTACAGGTGTTTTACTTATGCCGATTGTGTCTATTTTCATTACTAAGCGCTGTGACGACTTTCTTTCTACTAAAAAACGAATATGCGGTACGCTGTATTCAAACAAAGAGAGGGCTTCTTCTTTATCGCCGAGTTTGTATGTTTCAATTAGTTTGTTGTTTTTATCGAGGCGGTAAACCGTAAGGTGATCGACCATAGGGTTGTCAAAATGTGCCACAACATTTTGCTTGTTAAGGCTTTTATTTTCTAAATCAAGAAACAACCAATAGTTTTGCTGGCTAAAACTCCATGGAACATCTGAAAATGGTTGATGAGTAAGTAATTCAGGTTGGTTAATGATGGTATCGAATGTTTTTGTTTTAGTTTCGTCAATGTAGTAGGCGTAATCGAGGTACATTGGAGCCGTTTTATCAATTGTATATCGTGTAGGCACGACAAGGTTTGATGCCAATGTACTGATTATAAAAAATATAAAGATCAGTATGGCAACAGCAATTGCATGATAACGTAAAGTTCTTAGTTCCAACGTTTGTGTACTTTCAAAAAACCTTTTAATTAGTGTAGCACTAAAAAAGCGCAGGGAAACTGCGCTTTTTTAGTTAAATTAATTGGTTATACCAATGAATAGGTATTACAAGCTATTGCTCGCGTGCAATAGCACGGTAAGCAATATCAGTACGATATTCCATACCATCCCAGCTAATTTGTTTAACAAGCTCATAGGCGCGCTGCTGCGCTTGCGTAACGGTATTACCAAGTGCTGTTGCGCATAATACGCGACCGCCTGCGGTTACAACGTCATTGCCACTTTGCTTAGTACCCGCATGAAACACTTTTTCACCCGCAGGGTAATCAACTTGTAGCCCCGAAATTGCGTCACCTTTAGGATAATCACCAGGGTAACCTTTAGCTGCAAGTACAACACCAACGGCTGCGCGTGGGTCAAACTTAATAGTTGTTTTATCAAGTTCTACACGGTTAGCAGCTTCAATCAATTCAACTAGGTCTGATTGTAAACGTAGCATCATTGGTTGAGTCTCAGGGTCGCCAAAGCGACAGTTGTACTCAATTACTTTAGGGGTACCTGTTTCGTCAATCATCAAACCTGCGTATAAAAAGCCGGTGTACGGATGACCTTCGCTTGCCATGCCTTCTACCGTAGGGGTGATCACTTCGTTCATAATACGCTGGTGGATTTCATCAGTAACAACTGGCGCAGGTGAGTATGCACCCATGCCACCCGTGTTAGGACCAGCATCGCCATTGTAAGCGCGTTTATGGTCCTGACTGGTAGCAAATGGTAATACGTTTTTGCCATCAACCATTACAATGAAAGACGCTTCTTCACCGTCTAAAAACTCTTCGATAACAACACGACTTCCCGCATCGCCAAAAGCATTACCCGCAAGCATATCGCGAATAGCATCTTCGGCATCGGCTTCCGTCATTGCTACAATTACGCCTTTACCTGCAGCTAAACCATCTGCTTTTATAACAATTGGCGCGCCTTTTTCTTTTAAATAAGCAAGGGCAGGGTCAATCTGTTCAAACGTTTGATAATCGCCTGATGGAATATTGTGGCGTGCTAAAAAATCTTTAGTAAACGATTTAGAGCCTTCAAGCTGGGCTGCGCCTGCCGTTGGGCCAAAAATAGCCATGTTATGTTCACGAAACTTATCAACAACACCCAGTACTAACGGTATTTCTGGACCTACAATAGTAAGCTCTACCTTATTTTGCTGTGCAAAACTAAGTAAACCCTCTAAGTCGTCAACGTTTATTGCTACGTTTTCAAGTTTTGGTTCAAGTGCAGTACCTGCATTACCAGGGGCTACAAATACAGTATTTACTTTGGTGTTTTGAGCGGCTTTAAACGCAAGTGCGTGTTCGCGGCCGCCGCTGCCAATGACTAAAACATTCATGGCGAAAATTCCTATTTAAAGCGGTTTCTTAAATTTCAGCGTCATGCGGTCGCTTTCACCAATGGCTTTGTATTTGTCAGCATCTTGTTCGCCGAGTCTTAAGCTTGGTGGTAGCGTCCATACACCTTTAGGGTGATCGGCTGTATCTTTTGGGTTTGCATTTATTTCACTGCTTGCCACTAATTCAAACCCAGCTTGTTTAGCAAGGTCTACTACGTAGCTCTGCTTCATATAACCTGATGTTTTTTGATCTTCGTCAGCACGTTCTTCAGCTAAACGGTGTTCAACTAAACCTAATGTACCACCTGGTTTAAGGGCTTTGTAAAAAGCTTGGAATGCACTTAATGCACCGCTTTTATCTTTACCCATGTACCAGTTATGCACATTACGGAATGTTAAAACCATATCGGCACTGCCAGCTGGCGCAATATCTAAATGTGTTACAGGTGCAAACTCAGTAATTTTAACGCTACTAAAGCGCTTATCTTCAGCTACTTTTTGTTCAAAGCCTGCAAGAGAGCGTTGGTAGTAGCCAACTGATGAATCAGCAGGAAAATGCGCGGCATAATAAGTGCCTTGCTCCTTTAGTGCTGGCGCTAAAATTTCACTATACCAACCACCGCCTGGCGCAATTTCAACAACTGTCATAGTTGGTTTAAAGCCAAAAAATGCCAGTGTTTGAGCCGGGTGACGATATTCGTCACGAACGCTGTTTTTAGCGCTACGGTCGCTTGATTGAAGTGCATGCTCTAGGCTCGATTCGTGGTTATGGCTAAGCGCCATAGTCGATGTCATCGTTAGTGTGGCTACAAGTAGCGATTTTAGCGCAAATTTCATTGTTTGTTCCTTCACATTATAATTTTAAATAGGTTATTGAATAATCAGAATACGTGAATTTATAGCAAACAAAAAGGGTTAAACCAACGTTTAACCCTTTGTGTGATTAGTGGCGGAAATGGCGCATACCAGTAAGCACCATTGCCATGCCAGCTTCATCAGCAGCTGCAATCACTTCTTCATCTCGCATTGAGCCACCAGGCTGAATTACAGCAGTAATGCCAGCGGCTGCTGCAGCGTCAATTCCATCACGGAATGGGAAGAACGCATCAGACGCCATAACTGAACCTTTAACTTCAAGGTTTTCATCTGCTGCTTTTATGCCTGCAATTTTAGCTGAGTATACGCGGCTCATTTGGCCTGCGCCTACACCAATGGTCATACCGTCACGGGCATAAACAATCGCGTTTGATTTAACAAACTTAGCTACTTTCCAGCAAAATAGTAAATCTTTAAGTTCTTGCTCTGTAGGTTGACGTTTAGAAACAACTTTTAAGTCGCCTTGCGTTACCATGCCTAAATCGCGGTCTTGAACTAAAACACCACCATTAACGCGTTTAATATCTTGGCCAGCGGCTTTACCTGTCCACTGTCCACATTCTAATAAACGAACGTTCTTTTTAGCTTCAACAATTTTTGCAGCGTCGCCCGAAATACTAGGTGCAATAATTACTTCAACAAACTGACGGTCAACAATTGCTTGTGCAGTTGCTGCATCTAGCTCTCGGTTAAAGGCAATAATGCCACCAAATGCTGATGTAGGGTCTGTTTTAAAAGCGCGCTCGTATGCTTCGAGGATGTTGTCCCCAATTGAAACACCACACGGGTTAGCGTGCTTTACAATTACGCACGCAGGTACGTCAAATTCTTTAACACATTCAAGTGCTGCATCAGTATCTGCAATGTTGTTAAACGAAAGGGCCTTACCTTGCAATTGAGTTGCTGTTGCAACTGATGCTTCAGCAATGTCACTTTCAACATAAAAAGCTGCATCTTGATGTGAGTTTTCACCGTAGCGCATATCTTGCTTTTTAGTGAACTGCATATTGATAGTACGTGGGAATTTAGTCTCTACAGCAGCTTCCTCGGTGTAATCAGGAACCATTTTACCGAAGTAGTTAGCAATCATGCCATCGTATTGTGCAGTATGCTCGTAAGCGGCAATCGCTAAATCAAAACGTGTTTTGTACGTTGTTGAACCATTGTTGTTTTGCATTTCGCTAATAACACGGTCGTAGTCGCTCGCATTTACCACGATTGTTACGTCTTTGTGGTTTTTAGCGGCAGCACGAACCATGGTAGGGCCGCCAATATCAATATTTTCAATGGCATCTTCAAGGCTGCAGTTTTCTTGAGCGACTGTATTCGCAAAGGGGTATAAGTTAACTACAACTATGTCGATAGCAGAAATGCTGTTATCTGCCATTACGCTTTCATCTTGTCCGCGACGGGCTAATATGCCGCCGTGAATTTTTGGGTGAAGTGTTTTTACACGACCATCCATGATTTCAGGGTGGCCTGTGTGATCTGATACTTCAGTCACTTTTATGCCATTATCAGCAAGTAGTTTACATGTGCCGCCAGTTGATAATATATCAACGTCTTGCGCTTCTAGTGCGCGGGCAAATTCAACAATACCGGTTTTATCAGACACACTTAATAGTGCGCGACGAATGGGACGATGAGTATCCATTGTAGTTTGATTTCCTCAGTTAATGAGCTAGCTTAGAAGCGGGCATTTTAACTGATTACAACTCAAAAAACGACTTATAAAGCGTTAATGAGGGTGAGCATTTTGCAACTCGGCTATTAAATTACGGGCATAAAAAAAGCACCCTAGGGTGCTTTTTTAATAATTAGCTGTGGTAAATCACAGCCAGCATATTAGTTCATGCCGTATTTTTTAAGCTTTTTACGTAAAGTACCACGGTTGATACCTAGTAAAATTGCTGCACGAGTTTGGTTACCACGTGTATATGTCATCACTTCTTCAAGTAATGGCGCTTCTAGCTCTGAAAGAACAAGGTCGTAAACGTCTTGCACATCTTGACCGTTAAGCTGCTTTAAATAGTGGTGAACAGCTTTTTTTACTGCATCACGCAATGGCTGCGGTTTCTCGTGTGACTGAACATGAGGGTTAGTGATAAATGGAGAAGTCACGTTTTGTTCGAACATTATTAAGTCTCTTTCTTTCTTAGTTAGCTGCTAGTGTTTTAAAGTATTGCTCTAATGCGACGACCTGTGCCTGTGGGTTGTCGAGCGCATTAAATACTCGCCTAAACTGACCATCACTGTCATGGGTTTGCAAATACCAAGATACATGTTTGCGAGCAATTCGCGCTCCCATTGGCTCACCGTAAAACAGATGGAGGTTTGTTAAATGCTCCATTAAAATACTGCGCACCTCTGCAATAGCAGGCGGCTGTAAGTGTTCCCCAGTTCGCAAATAGTGGTCTATCTCCCTAAATATCCAAGGGCGACCTTGGGCGGCTCGGCCAATCATAATGGCATCTGCACCCGTATAGTCTAAAACCTGTTTTGCTTTTTCTGGTGATGTAATATCACCATTGGCAACAACAGGAATCGACACTGAACGTTTTATATCCCTAATCGTGGCGTACTCAGCATCACCTTTGTACATACATGCGCGCGTACGCCCATGTACAGCAAGTGATGCAATGCCATAACGTTCAGCTATTCTCGCAATCTCTACACCATTACGGTTATCCGGATCCCATCCTGTACGGATTTTAAGTGTCACAGGTATATCAACAGCATTAACGACTGCATCAATAATCTCTTCCACAAGTTCAGGAAACTGTAATAAGGCAGAGCCTGCGAGTTTCTTGTTCACTTTTTTTGCTGGGCACCCCATATTGATATCTATGATCTGTGCACCGTTAGCAACATTGAATTGTGCGGCCTGCGCCATAAGCTCAGGATCTGCTCCTGCAATTTGCACCGCGCGTATACCCGATTCACCGCTGTGATCCATACGGTTCATCGACTTTTCCGTTTTCCAAACCTTAGGATTAGACGATAGCATTTCAGAAACAGCTAGCCCTGCGCCTAAACGACGGCAAAGTTGTCTAAATGGTCTGTCTGTAATGCCAGCCATTGGCGCGACAATTACATTATTCTCAAGTTGGTATTTACCGATACGCACTATATTCAATAGGCCTCTTTTCAAGGGGCGCTAAGTTTACGGTTTTTTTCACAAAAATCAAAGGCTATAAATTGAACAAAAGTAACTTTTTTTTGCCCTTTTCGTATTGACATTTGATAACCACATGACAAGTAGGTTGATTTGTTTGAAAATCATACAAGTTTTATTTTTTACACAATAATCAGAAAACTTTTAATATGTAAAAAAATAGTAAAGCCTGTTAAATACAGGCTTTACATGCAGGTTTTGAGCTAATGCTCTAAATTTGATTGTGCAGTTTATTACGCTTTTTTAGTGCCACTAACTCGAGTCCAATCACCTTCAACGGCAATGTCATCTAGTTCAATAAACGGTGCATAAATGTCAGCAACTGATTGCGCTTGCTCTTCTAAAATGCCCGACATGGCAATTTTACCACCTGGCTTTAATAAGCCTAAAATTACACTGTGTAGTTCGCGAAGTGGCTGGGCTAAAATATTAGCAACGACTATATCGGCAGTAAATTCAGGTTGGTTTTCTGGAAGATATACTTCAAGTTTGTCTGCAACGCCATTGCGGTTAGCATTATCTAAGCTTGCCTCTAGCGCTTGAGGATCGATATCAATCCCAATCATGCGCTCAGCGCCTAGTTTTATAGCTGCAATACCTAAAATGCCTGAGCCACAACCAAAATCAACAACCGTTTTACCTGTTAGGTCTTGGCTTTCTAACCACTTAAGGCACAAGGCCGTTGTTGCATGTGTGCCCGTACCAAAAGCAAGGCCAGGGTCAAGCAGTACATTTACCGCAGTAGGGTCTGGAATGTCGCGCCAGCTTGGACAAATCCATAGCCTTTCACCAAATTGAATAGGGTGGAAGTTATCCATCCATTCACGTTCCCAGTCTTTATCCTCAAGCTGCTCTATTTTGTATACTAAATTATCTTTTAGCTCATCATGGCGTTTCAGTAACGCAACGACTGCATTCATATCGTGATTAGCTTCAAACAAGCCAATTACAGTGGTATCAGCCCAAAATACAACGGTGCCAATTTTGGGTTCGTAAATAGGGGTGTCTTTTGCGTCAATAAAGGTTACTGAAGCACTACCCGCTTCCATTAATAGGTCACTTACTGCATCTGCTGTTGCAGCATTGGCGTTAATACGAATTTGGATCCAAGCCATGATTATTTCCTTCAAATAGAAAAAAGGCCGCTATAGCGGCCTTTTTAGTTTATATAGTAGCGCTAAATTATTTAGCGTCTAAAAAGCTTTTCAGTAAATCTGAGCGAGAAGGGTGGCGTAATTTACGCAGCGCTTTCGCTTCTATTTGACGAATACGTTCACGTGTTACGTCAAACTGTTTACCTACTTCTTCTAAGGTGTGGTCGGTATTCATATCAATACCAAAACGCATACGTAGTACTTTAGCTTCTCGGGCTGTTAGGCCTGCAAGTACATCGTTAGTTGCGCCACGAAGAGACTCCATTGTTGCCGAATCAATTGGCGAATCAATAGTTGTATCTTCGATAAAGTCACCCAAGTGAGAATCTTCATCATCACCGATTGGTGTTTCCATTGAAATTGGCTCTTTAGCAATCTTAAGTACCTTACGGATTTTATCCTCAGGCATCATCATGCGTTCTGCTAATTCTTCTGGATTTGGCTCACGACCCATTTCTTGTAACATTTGACGAGAAATACGGTTAAGTTTATTAATCGTTTCAATCATATGTACTGGAATACGGATTGTTCTTGCTTGGTCAGCAATAGAGCGAGTGATTGCTTGACGTATCCACCACGTAGCATAAGTAGAGAACTTATAACCACGGCGATATTCAAATTTATCAACCGCTTTCATCAGACCAATGTTACCTTCTTGAATTAAATCCAAGAATTGTAAGCCACGGTTTGTGTATTTTTTAGCAATTGAGATTACAAGACGTAAGTTAGCTTCAACCATTTCTTTTTTCGCACGGCGTGCTTTCGCTTCACCAATGCTCATTCGACGGTTAATGTCTTTAATACGCTCAATGCTTAAACCTGTTGTTTGTTCAATAACAGATAATTTATTAATGCTACGAATGATTTCTGGCTTAACTTCTTCAAGTTTAGCTGAATACTTTTCGTTACCTGAAATTTCTAAATCTACCCATGAAGCGTCAGTTTCGTTGTTAGCAAAATGCTTAACGAATGTTTTCTTCGGTAATTTAGCAATTTGTACAGCTTGTTTCATGATTAGACGTTCTTGAACGCGAACACGATCCATCATTTCACGCATGTTATTTACCATGCGGTCAAACTGTTTAGGTATTAATTTAAAGGTTCTGAAAAGCTCACCAATTTCAAAAATGGCGGCTTGTGATTCAGGATGCGAACGACCTTTAGCTTCAAACGTATCACGTGCTTTATTGTATAAATCACGTAAATTTTCAAAATGAATGCGCGCTTCTTCAGGATCTGGCCCTGTGTCTACTTCTTCTTCATCTTCGTCATCGCTATCAGCATCATCTTTGTCATCTTTATCGTCATCAAGTTGCTTAGCACTTAATTCTGAACCGATATTAGTTGCTGAAATTGGCGCTGTATCTTCATTAGGATCAATAAATCCAACGATGATATCGCTTAAACGCATTTCTTCAGCTTCAAACTTATCCCACTGCTCTAGCAGGTAAGTGATTGCTTCAGGGTACTCTGCAACAGAAATCTGTACTTGGTTAATGCCTTCTTCGATACGTTTAGCGATTACAATTTCGCCTTCACGTGTAAGAAGTTCAACAGTACCCATTTCACGCATGTACATGCGAACCGGATCCGTTGTACGGCCGATTTCTTTTTCTACAGTCGCAAGGGCTGCAGCGGCAGCTTCAGCTGCGTCTTCGTCTGTCGTTGTTTCTTGCATCATTAATTCATCAGCATCAGGCGCATTTTCGCTAACCTTAATACCCATATCATTAATCATGCTTATGATATCTTCTACTTGATCTGAGTCTATAATGTCTTGTGGAAGGTGATCATTTACTTCTGCAAAAGTTAAGTAGCCTTGCTCTTTACCTTTTTGAATCAGAAGTTTTAATTGTGACTGAGGAGTTGGATCCATAGAGATTGTTTCTTCCACTCTGATAAGTTGATACAACAGGCGCCATCATGTAGTTTGCCTTAAAGCCAACTAGAATAATGTGACGCAGTGAATAGCACAGTATAACAGTTTAAATCAATTTTGACTAGGGTCTGTTGGTCTTTCAGGATTAAAGTTTATTCTATCCAAGGGTGGTTTAATCGCGGCGCGAGGTTTGTAACCTAGTGGGCTAAGTAAAAACCGAGCAACAAAGAGTAAACCTCCCTTGGGTCGAACCCAAAGGGCAGCGCGTGTTTGGCATTTATGCTGCGTTATCGCCTATTTATGTGGAATAATCACACTACATAGGCTCTGTCTTGTCTAAATACCAAACACACTGCTGTAAACTTAACCGCGAAAGATAAACAGACCCTAACTGTTAGTCGCTTTTAACGCTGTCATTAACAAATGACACTCAAGTCTTTCATCGCTACTAAGGCCTTGAGTCTTGTCCTTTATTAATAGGGTCTCGAGTCGATAATTTAAACACTGATCTTCAATAAACTTGAAAGTATTTTTAAAAACCGTTTCTAAACGTTCTTCATTTATGTCGTGTTGCCACGTTGCAAGCTTGATTAATGGCTCATAATCTTCAGTTCCTCTAAAAAATTCGAGCAATTGTGCAGTGGTAACATTTTCTTTCTCTAAAGCTTGTTCTTGTAAACGTAACAACAGCCCTATACCAGCAATATTCATTTGTGCGAGTTCAGGTAAGTACGGCACATTTTTAGCTAAATTAGGATGTTGAATTAAAATACCTATCGCTTGTCGCATCGGTGTTATTTTAAATTTACGTTCAATAGAATGCTGTTGCTTTGGCGTTTTTAAACGGTTATTTAATTGCTCACGTGTTCTTCCGATTAAACGCCCTAATTGTTCAAGAATGTTTTCTTGATAAAATTCACTTGGGATTTTTTCAATTAGTGGAAGTGCTGCACTGAGTAATTTAGCTTTCCCTGAGTCGAGTGTTAAATCAACTTCTTGGCTTAATTTATTAAATAATACTTTAGTAAAGTCATCCGCTTGGCTTAGGCGCAATTCGAATTGCTCCTTCCCCTCTTTTTGTACAAGAGAGTCAGGGTCTTCGCCATCAGGTAAAAACGCAAATTGCAGGGCTTTACCATCATTTAAATAAGGAAGTGCGTTTTCAAGCGCTCTCCAGGCTGCATCACGGCCAGCTCTGTCACCATCGTAACAACAGATTACTTTATCAGTAGTTCTAAACAGAGTATGCATGTGCTCGCTTGTTGTTGCTGTGCCCAAAGATGCTACAGCGTATTCAATTCCTTGTTCGGCTAGGGCAACAACATCCATGTAACCTTCAACAACCATTACATGCTCAAGTTTTTTATGGGCTTGCTTTGCTTCATAAAGCCCATAAAGCTCAAAGCCTTTATGAAAAATTCGGGTCTCTGGCGAGTTTAGATATTTGGGCCCTTGGTCAGCTTGCATTACACGTCCACCAAATGCAATAACGCGTCCGCGTTTATCGCGAATAGGGAACATTAATCGGTCGCGGAAAAAATCAAATTGTCTGCCTGGTGTTTTTTCTGAAGCTAGCTTTAATTCAACCAACTGCTCTTTTTGTTCTTTATTACGCCCAAGCTGAAGACATAATCCATCCCACTCGCTGGGAGCGTAGCCAATCATGAACTTTTTAACTGTTTCACCACTTAAACCACGGCCTTTTACATATTCAATAACGGCAGCAGAATTACTGTGGTGTTTTAATTGGTGTTGATAAAAGCGCGCAGTATGAAGCATTAAATCGTAATCAGAGCGCTTTTGTGCAGCAGTACGTTCTGGTGCTGAGTTTGTGCCTTGTTCTCGAGGTACTTCTAAGTTAAGCATGCTTGCTATTTCTTCAATAGCATCTACAAACTCAAGCTTTTCATACTCCATTACAAACGAAATTGCATTACCATTAGCGCCACAACCAAAGCAATGATAAAACTGTTTGTCTTGCGATACAGTAAATGAGGGCGATTTTTCGTTATGAAATGGGCAGCAAGCTTGATAATCCTTACCTGCTTTTTTTAGACCTACTTTTGAGTCTATCAGGTCGACAATATCGGTTCTGGCAAGTAAATCGTCTATAAAGTTACGTGGGATCTTTCCAGCCATTAGTAAAATACAGTCCTGAAATAATAAGAAGAATAACGAATATGAAATTTACTTTTTTATACTTGCTTGATGCAAAATATAGCGTGCTTTAACTTACCAAAATGATAGCAAAATAAATAGGGAAGCTATAAAAAATTTCATTTTAAAGTAACCTAATAGGTGTACTTTTTATTAAAGTTAAAAACAAAGAAACCGAGCGCAAGGCTCGGTTCACTTCAATCATACTTTAATGTATGTGGGAGTATTAGGCAGTTAATCGCTGCTTAATTAAACCAGAGATTTTGCCCATATCGGCACGACCTTCGGCTTTGCTTTTGATTATACCCATTACTTTACCCATGTCTTGCATACCTGCTGCGTTAGTATCAGCAATAGCCGCATCAATGAGAGCAATGATTTCTTCTTCACTCAATTTTTGAGGTAAGAAAGTTTCAAGTGCTACTATTTCATTGGCTTCAATATCAGCTAAATCATCACGCCCAGCATCTTTGTACTGAGTGTAAGAGTCACGACGTTGTTTAACAAGCTTCACTATAACGGAGGTAATACCTGCGTCGTCTAGTTCTATGCGCTCGTCAATTTCACGTTGCTTGATTGCAGCAAGTACCATACGAATAGGGTTAAGACGTTGTTTGTCTTTAGCTCTCATCGCATCTTTTTGCGCATCTTTTAGCGTTATTAAAAGGCTCATTTATACAAGACCTAATATATTAGTATAATTTAACGCGACGTGCGTTATCACGAGAAAGTTTTTTCATGTGACGTTTTACTGCAGCAGCTTTTTTACGCTTACGCTCAGCTGTTGGTTTTTCATAGTGCTCGCGACGACGAACTTCTGAAAGGATTCCTGCTTTTTCACATGAACGCTTGAAGCGACGAAGTGCTACGTCAAACGGTTCGTTCTCTCTTACTTTAATTACTGGCATTAAAAATTCACCTACCTAAATTATGAGCGTTGCTCAAGTTGATCAAACATTGATCAAGTGGTTCAAAAATGGTGCGGTATTGTAATCCGAAGCAACACCACATGTAAAGGACAATATTAACAGAAACGCATCATGTAAAACAGTATTAATTTACTTGGCGCTGGTAGAGTTTGCAAAACACTTGGCCTGCCTTTTTTTCTTTAATTAACAACCAGTTGCTTGGGTTGTTAAAGGTGGTTAACTCTGTTTCGACTTCAACATAAATTAATGCATCATCGCTTAACCATTGGTTTTTTTCTAATAAATCACAGGTCGTTTGCGCTAAATCTTTACGAAATGGTGGGTCAACAAATACAAGATTAAACGCTTCGTTTGTGTTTTTTTGCTCTAAAAAGGAGAGTGAATTAGTATGTTTAACGTATGCGTTGTCGAGCTTTAAAGTGCTAATGTTTAGTTCTAATTGCTTGGCAGCTGACGAGTCGAGCTCGAGAAATGTGGCGTTTTTGGCAAATCGAGATAGCGCTTCAAATCCTAACCCACCAGAACCTGCAAAACAATCAAGTACATTTGTGTCACGCGTGTCTTGCATTAGCCAATTAAATACAGTTTCTTTAATTCGATCGGTAGTAGGCCTTAAGCCTTCTACATTTTTAACAGGGAGTTTTCGGCCTCGAAATTGGCCACTAATCACTCTAATAAAGCCATCGCTGGGCTTGTTAGTAGCTTTATTTTGCGTTGTTTTTTTTCTCATTTAGCTCACTAAAAAATGGTATATGGTATCTAGCTCAGATAATATTATGGGTGATTACGCGTAGCTTCATTTTTCAACCGTATTAAAAGTGTTACTATTGAACACTTACGTTTTGAATGGTTGTATTTATTAGCAACTATTGCTGGGCATTGCCAAGCTATTTCAAATTTTAGTTTATCAGATTTTTATAAGTGGTTATTAGCAAGTATGACAAAAAAAAGTAAATTCATGTCGTGGCTCGGTTTTGGCAAGTCAGATAAAAAAGAAGCAGAGCAAAAAGCAGCCGCTGATAAACAACAAGCATTAGCGCAAGAAGAAGCGCAGAAGCTAGAGCAAGAAAAGCTTGCACAGCAGGCTGAAACTGAACGTTTACAAGCAGAAGCCGAAACAGAGCGCTTAGAGCAGGAGCGTATTGCTGCTGAACAAATTGAAGCGAAACGTCTAGAGCAAGAAAAACTAGCACAGGAGCAAGCTGAACGTTTAAAAGCAGATGCCGAAACAGAGCGCTTAGATCAGGAGCGTATTGCTTCTGAACAAATTGAAGCAAAACGTTTAAAGCAAGAACGTGCTGAAAACGCAGAAAAGATTGCAATTGAGCAGGCCAATGCTGAATTACTTGCAAAACAACAAGCTGATGCAGAAGCGCAAAGACAAGAACATGCACAACGTTTAGCCGATCAAGAAACGCAGATGCTGTTAGAGCAAGAGCGATTGGCTGCAGAAAAAGCAGAGGCTGAGCGACTAGAGCAAATACGCCTTGAAAAAAAGGATGAAGCTGTAAAGGCTGAAAAGCTTGCAATAGAGCAAGCGAATGCTGAGTTACTAGCAAAAGAACAAGCAGATGCTGAAGTACAAAGACAAGAACAAGCAAAACGTTTAGCAGAACAAGAAGCGCAAATGCGTTTAGAGCAAGAGCGCATTGCTGCTGAAAAAGTTGAAAATGAACGTTTGGAACAAGAACGCATTACTGCTGAAAAAGCAGAAAATGAACGTTTAGAGCAAGAGCGCATTGCTTTAGAAAAAGCAGAAAATGAACGTTTAGAGCAAGAGCGCATTGCTTTAGAAAAAGCAGAAAACGAGCGTTTAGAGCAAGAGCGCATTGCTTTAGAAAAAACAGAAAATGAACGTTTAGAACAAGAGCGCATTACTGCTGAAAAAGCAGAGAATGAACGTTTAGAGCAAGAGCGTATTGCTGCTGAACAAGCAGAAAACGAACGCTTAGAGCAAGAGCGTATTACTGCAGACGAAGCAGAAAATGAGCGTTTAGAACAAGAACGTATCACAGCAGAACTTGCAATTGAAGAAGCTAAAAAAGCAGAAAAGCCGAAAAAAGAAGGGTTTTTCTCTCGTCTTAAAAAGGGCTTGTTAAAAACTCGCGTTAATATAGGTTCTGGTTTTGCGTCTATTTTTAGTGGTAAAAAAATAGATGACGAATTATTTGAAGATCTTGAAACGCAGCTGCTCACCGCCGATTTAGGCGTTGACACTACCATGAAGTTGATTGATAGCCTGACTGATGCTGCGAACCGTAAGCAGTTAAAAGATGGTGATGCGCTTTATGAGTTAATGAAACAAGAAATGGCTGCGATGCTAAAAACAGCTGAACAGCCTTTAGTAATTACCGAAGATAAAAAGCCGTTTGTTATTTTAATGGTGGGTGTAAATGGCGTTGGTAAAACAACGACTATAGGTAAGATGGCTAAGCAATTTCAAAACGAAGGTAAGTCGGTTATGCTGGCCGCTGGTGATACGTTTAGAGCGGCTGCAGTTGAGCAACTTCAGGTTTGGGGCGAACGTAACAGCATTCCTGTTATTGCCCAACATACAGGTGCAGATAGTGCGTCGGTTGTCTTTGATGCATTCCAAGCTGCAAAAGCCCGTAATATAGATGTGTTAATTGCTGATACAGCAGGGCGCCTGCAAAATAAAGATAACTTAATGCAAGAGCTTGAAAAAATAGCTCGCGTAATGAAAAAAATTGATCCCGATGCGCCGCACGAAGTCATGCTAACCATTGATGCTGGTACAGGTCAAAATGCAATTAGCCAAGTGAACTTATTTAATCAATGCGTTGGTTTAACTGGTATTACGCTTTCAAAACTAGATGGAACTGCAAAAGGTGGTGTTATTTTTGCGGTTGCAGATAAGTTTAATATTCCAATTCGTTACATTGGTGTTGGTGAAGGTATTGATGATTTACGCGCTTTTAAAAGCGATGACTTTATTGATGCGTTATTTAGCCAAGATGAGGACGACGTTTAATTTACCAAAAAAGGGAGCTTGCTCCCTTTTTAATTGCGAGGAATACCAATTTTATTAGTAAATTAATTGAATTGGCATAATAAAAAGATGATAAATTTTCAGCAAGTAAGTAAGACTTATCCTGGAGGGCACCGCGCCCTCGAAAAAGTTAATTTTCATGTTAAACCGGGTGAACTTGCCTTTTTAACCGGTCACAGTGGTGCGGGTAAAAGTACGTTGCTTAAGTTAATTAGCTTAATGGAACGTCCATCGGCAGGCAGTGTATTTATCAACGGTGTTGATTTAAATAAAGTAAACTCGCGTCAAATTCCTTATGCTCGCCGTGATATTGGTATTATTTTTCAAAACCACCGTTTACTAGAGCGCTATACTATTTTTGATAACGTGGCGCTGCCTCTTATTATTGAGGGTACTCACCATAAGCAAATAGCTAAACGTGTTCATGGTGCGCTTGATAAAGTAGGCCTGATAGACAAAATAAAATGTCATCCGTCGATGCTCTCTGGAGGCGAGCAGCAACGTGTTGGTATTGCCAGAGCAATAGTGAACTCCCCACCAATTTTGTTAGCCGATGAACCTACAGGTAACCTTGATCCTGAGCTTTCAATGGAAATACTAAAGCTGTTTGAAGACTTCAATAAACACGGCACCACTGTTCTTATAGCTACGCATGACTTAGGTTTGGTTGCACGTATGAAGTACCGCAGTCTAACCTTAAAAGATGGTCGTATGCTTCAAGATCCGCTCGCTGAGGGAGCACTATGAGTTTACTTTTTAAAAGTCGTCAAAATAGTAACGACAAGCAAAAAAAATCAGTATTAGCTGGCGGTTATTTTTTCATTATTAATATTTTTCGCCAAGGTGTTCATAGCTTAGGTGAAATGTGGCGTACGCCGCTTGCGTCTATGATGACTATTGCTGTACTTGGTTTGAGCCTAACGTTACCTGCAACACTTTATCTTGTCGTTAAAAACGTACAGCAAGTAAGTAGTGGTTTTGAAGAAGCGAGTGAAATATCGTTGTTTGTAAAAGAAAGTATGAACGAGCAAGAAACGCAAACATTAGTAAAGCGCTTAGCGTTATATCCAGAGGTTGAAAGTGTTGAGTTTATTTCAAAACAAAAAGCACTTACTGAGTTTAAAGACGTATCTGGATTTGGACAGGCCTTAGAATATTTAGATAAGAACCCATTACCAGATGTGGTACTGGTTACGCCAACAAAACGTCACAGACACCCAAATGCTGCTAAAGTACTGTTAACTAAATTAGAAAGTGAACGTGAAGTTGATTTTGGTAAGCTCGATATAGCGTGGTTAGAGCGTTTAAATGCATTACTAGATTTACTGAAAGAAAGCGTAATAACCATCGCATTATTACTGCTTACCTCAGTGACGCTTATTATTGGTAACACTATTCGTTTGTCGATCATGGATAAAAAAGAAGAAATACAAGTCATGAAGCTAGTTGGCGCAACTAACACCTTTATACATGCCCCATTTTTATGGACGGGCATTTGGTATGGTGTAATAGGTGGTTTGTTTGCCTTTATATGCGTAGGACTAATGATGTGGTGGCTTTCAAGCGCTGTGAGCAGTGTAGCAGGGGTATACCAAACAAGCTTTTCGTTAATTGGATTATCGCTTAACGAGCTTGGCTTTTTAGTGTTACTTGCAACAAGCTTAGGATTTGTAGGCTCTTACCTTTCTGTAAATCGATATATTAAAGAAATAGAACCCGATAAAGTATAAGTGAACCAACTCAGTTCGATGTGCGTATGGTATCGGACTGGGTTGTACCTCCTGTTATTAAAACTGTCATATTTGTGTACTATCCTCCCATAAAGTAATGAGTTGTAAATAAGGTGATACAGCGAAGTTAACCCGCTGCAATCCCTCAATTCATCACTTATTCAGTCGCTTGTAGTAGACTAAACCCATACTAAAAAACTGCTTGATTTATACTTTTAAAAAGTTTTAAATTGGGGTTAGCACTCTTAAAGAAAGAGTGCTAAGATAGTTTCAAATGTTTATCACCGAGGTGAAAAATGAGTAAAGATTTATACGCAATGGCACTTACAGTCGGACAACAAAGCGCAAGCATGGACGGTTACCTTCAAGCGGTAAGCACTATCCCTATGCTTAAAGTTGAACAAGAGCAAGAACTTGCTAAAAGGCTTCAGGATGAAGGCGATCTTAGTGCTGCCAAGCAACTCATTATGTCGCATTTACGCTTTGTAGCACATATTGCTAAAAGCTACTCGGGATACGGCTTGCCACAAGCTGACCTTATTCAAGAAGGTAATATAGGCCTGATGAAAGCGGTTAAACGTTTCGATCCTACCGTGGGTGTACGTTTAGTATCGTTTGCAGTGCATTGGATTAAAGCCGAGATTCACGAGTTTGTGCTTAAAAACTGGCGCATAGTTAAAGTTGCAACCACTAAAGCGCAACGTAAATTGTTTTTCAATCTTCGTAAAAACAAAAAGCGTTTAGGTTGGTTTAATCAAGCTGAGGTAAGCACCGTTGCTAGCGAGCTAGGTGTGAGTGAAAAAGAAGTACGTGAAATGGAATCGCGCATGAGCGGCCAAGACATGGGCTTTGACCTAACTGGCGATGATAACGACGACGCACCAACTAGCACTTACTCTCCAGTACAGTATTTAACAGATGGTGCAGCTGACTTAGCTGACGACGTTGAACAACAACAGTGGAAAGAGCAAGCGCATACTCGTTTATTTAGTGCACTTAAAACACTAGACGAGCGTTCACAAGATATTGTTAGCGCACGTTGGTTGTCGGATGATAAAGCGACTCTTCAAGAGCTTGCACAAAAGTACAGTGTATCTGCTGAACGTGTTCGCCAACTTGAAAAAACAGCGATGAAAAAATTACAAAGCGCTATGAGCTAAACACAGTTCAACCTGAAAAATTTGAAAAGCCCTGCATGAGAATGCGGGGCTTTTTGCTTTCGCGTTGGTTTGAGCGAAGCGAAACCCAACGATAAAATATCCTTTCAAGTAATATGCATATTGAATGGTTAGTTTGTAATTCGTGTATGAAAGCTATATTACCTAGCACTAATCTCTTTTCCCTCAGCCTGCGCTAACTGAATGTATTTACGTTCAACCAGCTGCGAAACCGGCACGAGTTCAAAGCCTTGCTCTGTTAACTGTGGCAACGCTTCACGTAAGAAATCAATGGTTTCAGGGTAGGGGTGTGCAATTGCAATCGCAAAACTCTGGGTTGTGGCGAGTTGTTTTAATTCTTCAAGCCTCAGCTGGAGTTGTTCTGATGTAGTTATATTGTCTAAGAACACTTGGCGGCTAATATTAGCAACACCTAAAAAGTTAGCAGCATTTTGTGCTTGGCTTAAGTCGGTTGTACGGCTATCTAAAAAATATAAATGGCGCTTTTTAAGCACTTCCATTGTCCACTTCATAGCTTGGCTTTTTTGTGTAAGCGCTGACCCCATGTGGTTATTAACGCCCTTTACTTGCGGTAAACTAGCGAGAGCTGTTCCAAGAGTTTGCTGAAGCTGCTCTTTATTCATATTTAAAGTAAGCGCGCCAGGTCCGAGTTCTTTACCGTTAAGTGCCTGCATAGGCACATGGAGTAATAACTCTTTATTTGATTGACTGGCAAGCGTTGCAAAAATTTGCGAATAAGGGGTATGAGGCAAAATTGAATACGACAATTGCCCTGGTAAGGAAAGGAACTCTAAGTCCCGTTGATGATAGCCTATATCGTCTATCACTATCGCTATTTGTTTGGCGCTAATTGTTGCTGAGCTAAAACAAATAGCTAATATTAGCCATTTTATTATTTTCACGTTTATAGTTTTTATTATCTTTTTAGCTTTGTTTATACAGCTTGTACAAGCTATTGCATGCTGAGTAATTGTTTTGCTTTAACTAATTGTAAATCTGCTAAGTTACCAGTAAGTAATTGCGCGCTACTGTTAGTGTGTTCATTTTTTATTATAACGGCTTTATTACTTTGTGAAAGGTTTGTTTGATTAACAGCCACATCTGGGGTTATTCCTATTCCATCAATCGATTTACCTAATGGCGTAAAATATTTGGCTGTGGTGAGCTTTAATGCAGTGTTGCCATCACCTAGCGGAATGAGCGATTGTACAGAACCCTTCCCAAAAGATTGACTGCCTACAACAGTTGCTCGTTTATTATCTTTGAGTGCTGCTGCAAGTATTTCGGCTGCAGAGGCTGAGTTTTCGTTTATAAGCACAACAATGGGGGCATTTTTTAGAATGTCTCCACGCTTTGCATAAAATGCTTGGTTGGCATCGTAAAAACGTCCTTTAGTTGTGACTATAGTGCCACTTTGTAAAAATAGGTCTGATACTGCCACTGCGCTTTGTAACGTACCCCCTGGGTTATCACGTAAATCAATTACTAAGCCTTTAAGTGGGTAACCAAAGTGGCTTTGCAGGGCAGCAACTTGCAGAGCAACCTCATGTAATGTGTGGTTAGAAAAATTATTGATAGCAATATAACCAGTACCAAAATCTAGAAGTTCGCTTGTTACGCTTTCGAGGTTTATTTGGCGGCGTGCTACATGAAACGTGAGTGGGTTTTTATTGTTATCACGATTTATAATTAGGTCTATATTTGAAAATTTACTATCTCTTATTAGTGTTGCTACTTCATCGATTGTACGATTTTGGACTGCGTGGTTGTTTACACTTACAATAATATCGTCTGGTAAAATCCCCGCCGCTTTTGCGGGAGAGTTATTAACCACACTAACAATAGTCATATTCTCGTCGATATTTTTAACCTCAATACCAATACCTGTGTAGCGGCCATTTGTGTTATCAAATAATGAGGTTAGTTCGTGCTCATTTAAGTACTTAGAGTAAGAGTCGAGCTTTGAATATAAACGCTCAAATTGCTGGTTATTATATTTAATGTGGTGGCTATTTTGTAAGGTGAGATCTTCAACGTAGTAGGCATGAATGTTAAAGAGTATTTCGTCTATTTGTTGTCTTTTAAGATCTTTAATCGAGCTTGCTAGTGTGTCACTAGTAAAGGCAATTAATGTTAGTAATACGAGTAAATACAGACTTATATAAAAGCCTGTATTTTTTTGAACAATGGTAGTTACTACAGTTTTTTTAGTTGTCATCAGCTGCTCCAGAGCGGTGCAGCGATTAATTTAATTAAATGCGTTTGCACCATTTGATAGGATTTACTGCGCGTCCTTTGTGGCGTATTTCAAAGTATAGACCAGAACTAGCTTGTCCGCCGCTTTGGCCAACTAAAGCAAGTGTTTCGCCTTCGCGTACCATGTCGCCTACATCTCTTAGCAATGTTTGAGCGTGGCCATATAGGCTCATAAAGCCCTCACCATGATCTACAACAATTACCCAACCATAGCCTTTTAGCCAATCGGCAAATACAACTTGACCATTATGTACGCTATTAATATTAGTGCCTTCTTTTGCACCAATTAATACGCCTTTCCAATCAATACCACCATGTTTACGTTGGCCAAAAGTGTGCTCTAACTTGCCTTTGCTCGGCCAGTCTAATTTACCTTTATTTTTATTTAGGCCCAGTAATTCAATTTTTTGTGTTTTTTCTTTTTCGAGCTCTTCTATCGTTGCTACCAAAGTTTGCTGGTTTTCTTTTAAATAATTTATTGAGCTTTTAGTGCTGTTGAGCTGAGCTTGTAAGTTTTTAAGATTTGCTTGGCGTTCACTTTGTGCATTAACTAAAGCGGTTTGGCGTCTTTTTTGCTCATCAAATAAAAGTTCTAGTTTTTCTTGTGTTTTAACAAGCTCTTTTTGGTTTTGTACTATTTGCTGTTGAAGATCTTTTAGATCTTCAATTTGTTCAATACGAGCTTTATTTAAGTAGTTGTAATAACTTAGTGTGCGCTCAAATTTTGCAGTGTCTTCTTGATTTAATAACATTTTAGAGTAATCGTCGCCACCGGCCATATAGGCACTTTTGAGCTGCGCGGCTAAAACTTTCTGAAATTGAGTATGCTTTCTATCGAGCTCATCGGCTTTATTTTGCAACTCTTTTTGCTGTGTTTTAGTTTCTTTTACTGATTGCTCTGCCATGTTAAGTGCTTTAGCATTTTTAGCTATATCGAGTTCATGGCTTTTGAGGTTTTTTTGTAGTGACGCTATTTTTTTTCTTTGCGCGTTATATTCAGCCTGGCTTTGCTCAAGTGCATTTTGAACTTCTGATAAGTCTTTTTTAGTACGATCTTCATTAGCAACTGCAGATGCAGTCACTAATGAAGTTAGTATTAAACCGCACTTAATTAACCGGTTAATACGTCTATTCATGTGTTATTTCAACATCATGATAGGCGTACCAGTCATTTCGCTTGGTTGCTCCATGCCCATTAAGTGAAGCATTGTAGGGGCTACATCGCTTAATGCCTTACCTTGCATAGGCTCTGCATCGCGACCAACATAAATAAAATGTACAGGTTCACTAGTGTGGGCAGTATGCGCTTGGCCTGTTTTAAGATCAGCCATTTGCTCGGCATTACCATGATCAGCTGTTATTAGTGCTTCACCACCAAACTCTTCAAGTGCATCAACAACACGTCCGATACAGCTATCTACAGCTTCACAAGCTTTAACAGCAGCTTCAAATACACCTGAATGACCAACCATATCACCGTTAGGGTAGTTACAAATAATAGCATCGTATTTACCGCTTTTAATTGCTGCTACTAGCTTGTCGGTTAGCATTTCTGAGTTCATTTCAGGCTGTAGGTCGTAGGTTGCTACCTGCGGCGAAGGAATTAGCTCGCGTGTTTCACCTTTAAATTCACTTTCACGTCCACCACTAAAGAAAAACGTAACGTGTGCGTATTTTTCGGTTTCTGAAATGCGAAGCTGCGTTTTGTTATTTTTTTCAAACCACTCACCAAGTACGTTTACTAACGGTGTTGAACCAAAGGCAATAGGTGCATCTATATCAGCTGCGTATTCTGTCATCATTACAAATGCGCTAAGCTCTGGCGTTCTTTTTCTTGCGAATCCATCAAAATCAGGCTCAACAAAAGCGCGAGTAATTTCGCGGGCTCTGTCTGCTCTAAAGTTGGCAAAAATTAACGTGTCGCCATCGTTTATTGAAGCAGGAGCGGCGCCTGTTGGTGTAATAGTTGTAGCGGCAACAAACTCGTCGTTTTCGTCGCGCTCGTAAGCTGCGTTAAGTGCCTCTACGCCGTTATCAAAATTAAAGTCACCTTCAGCTAATGCAATTACGTTGTAAGCTTTTTCTACGCGGTTCCAACGATTGTCTCTGTCCATTGCGTAGTAACGGCCAACAAGTGACGCTAAACGACCGCATTTAAGTTCGCTAAATAACTTTTCAATACGTTCGATTGACGCTTTAGCACTACGTGGAGGTGTATCGCGGCCATCTAAAAAGCCGTGAAAGTAAACTTCTTTAGCGCCACGTTTTGCAGCAAGTTTTATGCTAGCAACTATATGGTCTTCATGGCTATGTACGCCACCTGGGCTTAAAAGACCCATTATGTGGACTGCTTTACCTGCTTTTACGGCTTTATCTATATTTTCAACTAAGGCTGGTGTTGAATCAAATGCGCCATCGTTAATAGCTTTTGTGATACGGGTGAAATCTTGATAAACAATGCGACCAGCACCTAAATTTACATGGCCAACTTCTGAGTTACCCATTTGACCATCAGGAAGACCTACATCTAAACCTGAAGCTGATATTAATGTGTGTGGGCGAGTGGCCCATAAATTGTCTAATACCGGTGTGTTAGCTGCAAGAATGGCGTTACTTTGCGTATCTTCGCGGTGTCCCCAACCGTCTAAAATCATTAATACCAGTGGTTTTTTATGCTCTGTCATAATAGCTCCTGAAAATTAGTATCTGTTGATGGATACTGTGCACCTAAAAAGGTTTATTAGCGTGGTTTTAGCATACCGTGTTTTTAAGCTAGGATCAGCATTGAAAACAAGATATTAAATTTTTTCACTTACTACTATATATGGGGGACTTTATCGTTTTTTAAACGTCTCTAAGTGCTCCTAAACTCGCATTTTAGGTTGGTTTGGGTATACTTGCGTGGCTAAAGTACAAAATCCTTAAAATATTAGGGCGTGTTGCACTTTGGTGGTTGAATTTGCAGCAGTATGTTTGGTTTTTAGGCAAGGCAGAGCCTATGAAGTGTGGTTACTCCCCATAAATAGACGATAACGTAGCATAAATACCAAACATACGCTGCCCGTTGGGTTCTTTCTAGGGACTATTACCTCTTTGTTGCTCGGTTTTTACTTAGCCCACTAGGTTACAAATCTTGCGCCGCGATTTAATCGCCCCTAGATTGAACAAATTTCAATCCACAAAGGCCAACACGCCCTAGGTTTAAAACATAATTTCATAGTGGAAGTAGAATGGATCAATATATTGAATTTATTACAAATCATCCCATTTTAAGCCTTGCTTGGGTTGGTATTGTTTTCCTTATTGTTAGTGGCTGGATAAAGAGTAAGCTTTCAGCTGTTCGTCAAATAAATCCTCAGCAGCTTACGTTACTTATTAACCGTGATGACGGTCAAGTAATCGATATACGTGCGCAAAAAGAGTTTAATGCAGGGCGTATTTCTGGTGCTGAGCATTTGAGCCCAGAGAATGCGAAAAAATCTGACTTTTCAAGCCTTGAAAAGTACAAGACTAAACCCATTATAGTTGTATGTACTACAGGTATGACTGCCCAAGGTACTGCAGCCGCTATGAGTAAAGCTGGTTTTGAACGAGTTTACTTATTAGCAGGTGGCATGGGTGCGTGGCAATCTGCCAGCTTACCAACTACAACAGGTCGCTAATCAGTTTAGCTAGGCCGATAGAGGATTTATTATGAGTAATGTTGTTTTATACACCAAGGCGTATTGTCCATTTTGTCAGCGTGCTCTTTCGCTTTTAAATAGCAAAGGCGTTGAATACACTAATTATGATATTGGTGTACAGCCTGAACTACGCGCTGAAATGATTGCTAAAGCCGGTGGCGCAAGCACAGTACCGCAAATTTTTATTAATGATGAACATATCGGTGGCTGCGACGACATGATGGCTATTGAAGCGCAAGGTAAACTTGACGCTAAGTTAAACGCTTAATTTAATTATAATAACGAACAAGTTAGGAATAACAATGAACGAAGAAAATCAAAACGCAGCCGCTGCACAAGACGGCGCACAATTTACTATTCAACGTATTTACACTAAAGATGTATCGTTTGAAACGCCAAATTCTCCGGCCATTTTTCAAAAAGAGTGGACGCCAGAAGTTAAGCTGGACCTAGATACACGTTCAAACAAGCTGGACGAAGGTGTATTTGAAGTTGTTTTAGCGCTAACAGTAACTGCGTCTATTGGTGAAGAAACTGCGTTCTTATGTGAAATTCAACAAGCAGGTATTTTTACAATTGCTGAAGTTGAAGAAGTACAACTTGCGCACATGCTAGGTGCATTTTGTCCTAACGTGTTGTTCCCATATGCACGTGAAGCTGTTTCAAATCTTGTTAACCGTGGTACTTTCCCACAGCTTAACCTTGCGCCAGTTAATTTTGACGCATTGTTTGCACAATATATGCAACAACGCACTGCGCAAGCTGACCAGGCTTCAGCAGACGCATAACCTATGAGTACAGCAACTACAGCTGTTACTGTATTGGGGGCGGGGTCTTACGGCACCGCCCTTGCTATTTGTTTAGCCCGAAATGGTCACAACGTGACACTTTGGGGGCGAAATAGCGACGACGTTGCCACGCTTGCAGCTGAGCGGAAAAATCAACGTTACTTACCTGATGCTCCTTTTCCAGATACTCTTACTCTTGAAGCTAACTTACAAAATGCCGTTGCTAGTAGCGCTATTGTACTTGTTGTTGTACCAAGCCATGCTTTTGGCGACACACTTGCGCAGATAAAACCTGCACTGCAAGAAGGCGCTAAAGTTGCTTGGGCCACCAAAGGGCTTGAGCCTAATACTGGGCGCTTGTTACAAGAAGTGGCTTTGCAAGAATTAGATGATGATATTCCACTTGCGGTACTGTCGGGCCCTACGTTTGCAAAAGAAATGGCGATGGGATTTCCTACAGCTATTTCAGTGTCTTCTACGTCGCCTGAATTTGCTCAGCAACTCGCTGATTTACTTCATTGTGGTCGCTCATTCCGTGTGTATAACAATGATGACTTTATTGGTATACAGCTCGGTGGTGCGGTTAAGAATGTAATTGCCATTGGTGCCGGTATTTCGGACGGTGTTGGTTTTGGCGCTAATGCGCGTACCGCGCTTATAACCCGAGGCCTTGCAGAGCTTACTCGTTTAGGTTGCGCTCTTGGTGCTAAGCCAGAAACCTTTATGGGAATGGCAGGCCTTGGTGATTTAATACTAACGTGTACAGATAACCAATCACGTAATCGTCGATTTGGTTTAGCACTAGGTAAAGGCGAAAGTGTCGATGCTGCTATTAAGTCAATTGGTCAAGTAGTTGAAGGCTTTAGAAACACCAAAGAAGTGTATTTATTAGCGCAACGTAGCGGTGTTGAAATGCCGATTACCGAGCAAATTTATAAAGTACTTTATGAAAATAAAGATATGAAAGAAGCTGCAATGGCGCTATTAGGCCGAGAGCAGCGTTCTGAATAAATTTATACAAATATACTAAAACTAAAAAACCGACGTTATGTCGGTTTTTTGTTGTTTGGTACAAGGTGTTTATTGCGCGTTAGGAAAGCCCAACTGGCGCCACGACTCGTAAACAAACACGGCTACTGCGTTTGATAAGTTCATGCTGCGGCTATTGGCTTGCATAGGAATACGCACACGTTGCTCTTTTGGTAATGCTTGAATCATATCATCAGGTAGACCGCGGGTTTCAGGTCCAAATACTAAGCAGTCGCCGGCTTCGTAGTTAGCTTCATGATGGAATTGACTACCTTTGGTTGTACATGCATATACTTTTTTAGGCTTGCACTTCTCAAGATAATCGTCAAAAGAAGCATGGCGTTGAACATGGCTAAATTCGTGGTAATCAAGGCCCGCACGCTTTACTCGTTTGTCGTCCCATTCAAAACCTAACGGCTCAATTAAATGCAGTGCATAGCCGGTATTGGCACATAGGCGAATAATATTACCAGTGTTAGGCGGTATTTCAGGTTGGTATAAAACAATATCCAGCATAATGAGCCTTTTAAATAATCTGTAGTTTAACGATTTTCAGTATACACGAAACCTTTTAAAAAAATGATATACTCACACCATTGAGTACTCCTAATTATCGGATTAAAACGTGCATAACCGTAGCTACGAATTTTGGGTTAAAACTTCAAGCATTGTTACCATGGTAATGGTTAGTTTAATGATTGGCGCAAAAACATGGGCGTGGCTGGCTTCGGGCTCGGCCTCAATGCTTGGCTCGTTAACTGATTCGTTAATGGATATTACTGCCACCGCCATGAGTTTTTTAGTGTTAGGTTATGCACTGCGCCCAGCAGATGATGACCATAGGTTTGGGCACGGTAAAGCTGAAGCACTTGCTGGACTTGGGCAAGCCGCGTTTATTGCGGGCTCAGGTTGCCTACTTGCTTTTCATGGTATTGAGAGATTATTTAACCCTATACAGTTAAGCCATTCTTTATTAGGTGTGTGGGTAAGTATTTTTGCTATTGCGTGTACGCTGGTCATTGTATTTGTACAAAACAAGGTGGTTAAGTATACCGATTCAATTGCTATAAAAGCCGACTCAGTACATTACAAAGGTGATTTAATATTAAATGCCGCTGTGCTATTAGCTATTTTGTTAGCTTATTATGGTGTGTTGTATGCCGATCCTGTTTTTGCGATAGGTGTAGCGGGTTACTTACTTTATAACAGCTGGGATATTGCTCGCGATAGTGCAGATCATTTAATGGATAAAGAACTGCCAGACGATGAAAAGCAAAGCATATTTGATATAGCCAGAGCCCATGCTGATGTACATGGTGTGCATGATATTCGTACGCGCCAAGGCGGAAAAGTTAAGTTTATCCAAATGCACTTAGAGCTTGATGATCATTTAAGTTTGATTCGCGCGCACAATGTGGCTGATGAAGTAGAGGCAATGCTTAGCGAGCGCTTTGAGTCTGAGGTAGATATACTGATCCACCTCGACCCTTTGTCGGTACTTGTTAAGCCGTCACCGACTCACAAAACTGATACAAGCTCTTAAGCAATGGCTGGCGTATTTCATCACGTTCAAAAAACAGCTCGTGTTTAGCGCCTTCAAAGCTTTTAAGTACAGTGTTTACGTGTCTGTTTGCTAATTTATATTGGGCATTGTTATCGACCACTTCGTCGTTTTGCGCACTGGCAATATAAAGTGGAATAGTCACGCTCAAGTTATCAACCGAAGTTATAAATGCAAACGTTGCATTTAGCCAGCCGTAAGTAACACCGCCGAGCTGTAGTAATGGCTCTTCTTGATATGTTTGCCTAAATAGCTCGTAACGCACTGGGCTGCTGGTTAATACATTTGTAGCAAATTCATCCGGTGTATAATCGGTTTGACTTAGTGCGTAGTTGTCTTTTTGGCCCAAAAGGGTCGCGGTACTGGCTATTAATTTAGCTAAAGGTTTTGGTGTGTTTTTTGTGTAAATATCAAGCATAGGCGCTGATAAAAACGCGCCACTAAAATTGTGTTCAAAATGCGCAAGGTAATCAAAAGCAATAGCGCCGCCCATTGAATGACTTACTAATACCTTTTTGCCCGGCCAGTAAGTATCGACAATTTGTTTATTAAATAAGTTTAGGTCGGCACTGTAATCTTTAAATTCATTAACATGCCCTTTATGCTTATTTAGTAGATGTCGATAAGAGCGGCCCTGTCCTTGGTGGTCGACTATGAATATGGCAAAATTATTATTATAAAGCTCCCATAACAGCTCTTTATATTTATCTAACCCTTCGAGGCGTCCCGAGCTTATTACAATCGCGGTTTTAGCTTTATCAGGTATGGCATAAGCATAAAATAATTGCCCGTTAGGCGTATCTAAATAAGCTTTAATTAGCGTGTTTTTATAAAAGTTATTAATTGTTATTTGATTACTTTTAAGCTCACGCTCACTACTATAAAACATGCTTTACTCTTTTATTAATGGCAAGGTTATATTAGCACACAAGCCACCTTGTTCTTTATTTGATAATACTAAACTGCCGCCATGCGCAGTAATAGCATTTTTAGCAATCGCGAGACCTAAACCCGTGCCACCACTTACGCGGTCGCGCGCATCAGATTGCCTGAAAAAAGGCTCGCAAAGCTTGCCCAGTTGGTCATCGGGCACACCAGAGCCATCATCACATATTTCTATATAAATGGCATCTGTATGCTTTAGGGCAATGCTAATCGTCTTATTTGCGTATTTAATAGCGTTGCGAAGTAGGTTTTCAAGTGCGCTGGCAATAAGGCCTTCGTCGCAATTAATATTTACGTCTACAGCGCCCATTATATTTAGCTGCTTATTATTTTGTTTTGCTTCAAACTGCGCATCGTTAATAACGTGATCTACAATTATTTGTAGTGATTGTTTTTGCAGTGAAAGCGCTTGGCTTTTTGCCTCTAAACGAGAAACTTGCAGCACGTCTGCAATCATTTTATCGAGCTGATTCGCCTCTTTTTCTATGCGTAATAAATATGATTGGCTAGCGTCGTTAGCTTGCATTTGTGCAAGTCCGGTAGCCATTTTTAAACGTGTAAGGGGCGATCGTAATTCATGTGATATGTCGGCTAATAAGCGTTTTTGTGAGCTAATTAAAAGCTCTAACTGATTAGCCATGCTGTTAAAATCTCGCCCAAGTATTCCGAGTTCATCTTTACGGTTTACAGAAATATCGGCCCTTGCACTTAAGTTACCCGCAGATAATTTAATAGCTGCTTTTTTAAGGCTATTTATAGGGGCTATTAAATTACGGCTAAATACAAAACTTAAAATGAGAGATGCAACAATTGCGATGACTATTTTCATCCAATTAGGCATTAGCTTAAAGCGCATTATTAGCGGCGGTTGATGGTTAATATCTATTTCATAAAGATAAAAACTCCCTTCAGGCACTTTTATATTAACAGGGCCGAAGGCTTGGTATTTTTCAGTGAAAATAATTTGCGGTGACATGTTTTGAGTAAAGTTTAATAAACTTAAGTCGATGCTCTCTGGCACTTCTTTATTACTAAGTGAGTCATCGGATTGTGCTGCGCTTAAATATAAAAGTTTACGCTTTGATAGGCGAGGGTGAACTAATACTTCGCTTAGGGTGCGCTTATGTTTAACAGCAGATCGCTCAATGCTTTTAGCGGTATATATCAGGTTTTTTTTCATCGGCCCATAAAGTGGCTCGTTAGATACCGCATTAATAGCGGTAATATTACTTAAAAATATAAGCGCTGCTACGGTGCCGATTATAGTTAACCAAAACCAAATAAATATTTTAAAAAATAGGTAGTGCCCAGGGTGCTTTAACCAAGCAAAGTAAGTGCTTTTATTCGCCTTGGATAAAGACATAGCCTGTACCTCGCATTGTTTTAATTCGCTCGCCTGGAATATGCTCCGCAATTTTTTTACGGATATTACTTACATGCATATCGATAGAGCGATCAAATGAAGCTAAGCGCCTGCCTAGCACTTCTTCGCTAATTTGCTCTTTACTAACAACTTCGCCTGCATTTTTACACAATAGCGTGAGTATTTCGTACTCTGTACCGGTAAGGGTTAGTGTAGAGCTGTCTATTGAGGCCTCTCGAGCTGCAAGGTTTACAGTAATACCATTAACGAGTAACTTACTCGTTGTAGCTGCATTTAAGCTATTAATGTGCTCTATACGGCGTGTTATCGCTTTTACGCGGGCTAGTAATTCACGATGATTAAAAGGCTTTGGAATATAATCGTCAGCGCCTAGCTCTAAACCAAAAATACGGTCAAAGTCTTCACCTTTTGCAGTAAGCATTATTACAGGGGTGAGCTTTGTTTGCCTAAGTTGTTTGAGTACTTCAAAACCATCAAGCGTTGGTAGCATTACATCTAGCAATATAAGGGCGTAGTCGTTTGCTTGTGCTAGTTTAAGGCCCTGCTCACCGTCGTGTACACTTTGTATTTCAAAGCCTTGGGCAGTTAAATATTCACTTAATAGCTCACAAAGGCCCGTATCATCATCAATCATTAATAGTTTCATTTACAAACCCTTAGAGTTGTTTATAGCGTTATTTTACCCGCTAAATAGTGCAAAGGTGAATCTTTACACAACCTTTACACTGCTTTGCGTTACTTTGCGTTGAGTTAGGTATAGTTAACTCACTGGCTTAGCAGCCACAATCGCTCAACCAACCAATTCAATATTAAGGTAATGATTATGACTAAAGTAAACACACTATCAAAATTAGTACTTATTTGTGGCTTAGCAACAGCAACTCTTGGCGCTGGTAGCGTATTAGCTAAAGGTGACGGGCATAAGCAAGGCCATTCTCAAGCTCGTTTTTTACTTTCTAATCGCGGCGTTGAAAAGTTAAGCCTAACAGATGAACAGCAAACTAAGCTAAAAGCTATTTTTGAAGCACAAAAAACACAAATGAAAGCATTGCGCGGCGACGATAAAGAAGCCCGTAAAGCAATGCGTGAAGCGCACAAAGCAAAAATGGATGCGTTACTTTCGGCGGCAACATTTGACGAAAATGCAGCTAAAGAGCTATTAAACGAACGCCGCGAAAAAGGTGAGCAATTTGGTTTAATTAAACTAAAAACGCAGCACCAAGTAATGCAAGTTCTTAACGCTGAGCAAAAAGAGAAGTTTGCTAAAATGCAAAAGCGTATGAATAAAAAGCATCGTAAGCAAAAAGACTAATCGTTCAATTATATTGAACACTAAAAAGCCAGCATCGCGCTGGCTTTTGTGCTTTTAAATGAAAAATTCAGCGTTTACTTAAAAAAGTCATCTTCATTTTTAGCCAGCATAGCTTCAATATCTTCAATCATGTCTTGGCTAAACTCTTCTGCTGAGGTGATTGGCGCAGAAATTTTATTATTTTCAAACGACCATTCACCCAAATCAATTAGCTGACAGCGCTTGGAGCAAAAAGGGCGAAATGGGCTTTGCTCTGACCATTCAACTTTAGTTTTGCAGGTCGGGCAGTTTACAACAGTAGGCATAATTTACTCTTTACAATCTTTTTCTGCATTTTACATTACTTAGGTATGAGTCTCTAGGTATAAGTAAGGCTCTGAGTTTAGTGTTCAGAACCTTGTCACTTTTACTATGGACCTTTAAAAATTAGTCACGCGATTAATTTCAGCAAGGGATGTAAGACCATCGGCTGCTTTGCGTAAACCTGATAAACGTAAATTATTAAAACCGGCTTTAAGTGATACGTCTGCTATTTCAAGCGAGTTACCACCGCGCATAATAATTTGGGCAATTTCAGGGGTAATTTGCATTACTTCGTAAATACCCACTCGGCCTTTATAACCATCGGTACAGCTATCACACCCTTTAGGTGTATATAATGTCATTTCTTCAATTTGCTCGGAACTAAACCCCTGGCGAGTCAGTTCTTCACTCGGAAGTTGTTCTGGCGTTTTACACTTGGGGCACAAACGACGTGCTAAACGTTGGGCTATTATTAAGCTGATCGAACTTGCTACGTTATAAGCCGGCACACCCATATTTAATAAACGGGTGATTGTTTCCGGTGCTGAGTTTGTATGTAATGTTGATAAAACCAAGTGACCTGTTTGCGCCGCTTTTATTGATATTTCTGCGGTTTCTAAGTCACGTATTTCACCTACCATAACTACATCAGGATCTTGACGTAAAAATGCACGCAATGCGTTGGCAAAAGTCATATCGGCTTTAATATTAATTTGTACTTGGTTTACACCTTCAAGGTTAATCTCAACCGGATCTTCCGCAGTACTAATATTACGCTCTGGCTGGTTTAATATATTTAAACCTGTGTATAGCGATACTGTTTTACCAGAACCCGTTGGCCCTGTTACCAATATCATCCCTTGAGGCTGGGCAAGCGCATCCATATAGAGCTTTTTCTGCTCAGGCTCATAGCCTAATACATCAATGCCTAACATAGCGCTTGATGAATCAAGGATACGCATTACTATTTTTTCACCCCACAAGGTAGGCATGGTACTTACACGAAAGTCGATACTTTTGCGTTCAGTAATTTTTAGTTTTATACGGCCATCCTGTGGTTTACGTTTTTCGGCGATATCGAGTCTCGACATAACCTTAATGCGCGCAGAAAGCTTGGTTGCTAATGTATTAGGTGGGCTTGCCACTTCATGCAAAATGCCGTCAATACGAAAACGAATACGGTATTTGTGCTCATACGGTTCAAAGTGTAAATCAGAGGCGCCTTTTTTAATGGCATCCATTAAAATTTTGTTGATATATACGATGATAGGCGCATCATCTTTATCGTCATCTTGTGGTGCTGTATCTCTTTGGCTTTCTGAGTCTAAATCAGCAAATTCTTGAAACTCGTCATCAGTTAAATTTAAGCTGCCAGTGGCATCTAGCAACTGCTCAATTTTGTTATCGAGTTGAATATAATCAACAACAACAATTTCGCATGAGAGACCGGTACTAAATTCAAAGTTTTCGAATGCGCCGTAATCTGTTGGATCTGATGCTGCTATATAAACTTTTCGATCTTTTTGAACAAGCGGTAAAATGTGATGTTTACGTATGAGTTTTTCTTTTACGAGATCGGCCGGGATTTTTGTAGGGTCGAAATCTTTTAAATCAAAATAAGGTACGCGAAATAAATCAATACATTGTTCAGCTAAATCTTTACTATCGATTTTTCCACATTTAGAAATAAGCTCAGCTGTTGAGGCAAATTCATTTTGTTTGTTTTTAACCGTGTCGGCATCAATGCGGCCAAGGGTTATAAATTTTCTCAATAACGGTGAGTTAATATTCATTGCGCACCTGTTTTATTCCTTCAATAGTTAGCAATTTATCAGAAAAAAGAAGGTGATTACATCACCTTTCATTCTTTGTTGTGATTTTACTAACTAAAATACGAGTTTGTGTGAGTTAGGACAGTGTTAATGTGAGTTAGTTTTGTTGTGTAATGCATATTGTAGGTACTTTTTATGAAGATCAACAAGTTCTATATGCACTAGGTTTAAACTACGGTCGTTATTTAAAATATCATCCGCTTTTTGCTGCTTATCGGCACGTGACATTTGCGAGGCAATAATACTTTTAACTTGCTTAATACTTGTGCTGTCGCGTTTTGCTGTACGCGCTATCTGTACTGAGGTTGGTACATCAATAAGTAAGGTATGGTCGCAATATTTATCAAGGTTGTTTTCAAACAATAAAGGCGCTACTAAAACAACATAAGGGCTAGTTGCATTATTTAAATCTTTAAGTATTTTTATCCGTATAAGAGGGTGCAGTAACGCATTAAGCCATTCTTTTTCATTGTTGTTAGTAAATATTTTTGCACGCAGCTCTGATCTATTTAATGTGCCATCAGGCAATAAAATATCCTCACCAAAGTGTTGGGTAATCGCTTTTAGCCCTTTGCTATTTGGGAGTACTACTTCACGCGCAATTATATCGGCATCAACAATTGTAATGCCAAGCTCTTCAAACATATTGCTTACGGCTGTTTTACCACAGCCAATACCACCTGTTAAACCTAATACCCAGCTGTTTACTTTAGCTATTTGTTCACTCATTTTAATAACCAATTAAATTAAAATAAGCGCCTTGAATTTGATTGCCCCAAAGCATGGTGATCCAACCAGCTATCGCTAAATAAGGCCCAAAAGGAATAGGCGTTGCTTTGTCTTTACCTTGTATGCTTAACAGTGCAATACCGATAATGGCACCTACTACGCTCGAAAGCAGAATAATTGTAAGTAATGACTGCCAGCCAAGCAAAGCGCCAAATACTGCAAGCAATTTAAAATCGCCATATCCCATGCCTTCTTTACCGGTTAGTAACTTAAATAACCAAAACACGCTCCACAAGCTTAAATAGCCACAAGCCGCGCCAATAATGGCATTAGTAGGCGTAATTGTGTAACCCATGACCGAGGCAATAAGTGCAAGCCATACAAGCGGAAGTGTAAGTTGATCTGGCAGCAGCATGTGGTCAATATCAATAAAGGTCAGTGCTACTAAAATCCATGTTACAAAAATATATAAAAGGGCTTGCTCGGTCGCGCCAAAGCTATAAGCAACAATTAAACTTAATAGGGCTGTTATAAGCTCTACAGCAGGATATCGGGCCGAAATAGGATTACTGCAACTTGCGCATTTACCTTTAAGTGCTAACCAACTAATAATAGGAATATTCTGCCAAGGCTTAATGGCAGCTTTACATTTAGGGCAGGTAGAATTGGGTTTTACTAAGTTAAAAGGCTCATTGATATTGGCTTGTTTAGATTTATTAGCTGTAAGTTCATCCTCTAGCAGTAGTCTGCATTCGCTTTGCCATTCACGTTGCATCATCAACGGTAAGCGATAAATAACTACATTTAAAAAGCTACCAATACATAAACTAATTAAGCCAACGGTGGTTAAATAAAACCATAGTTGGCTTTGCATTACTTCTATAATACTTTGCATTAGATTACCTGAAAATTATTTTAAAAATTAAGCGTTTAAAAATTAAGTGAAATTATTATCACAAATAGAAGTGAAAGAGAGTAAATGAGAAGACATTAATAGCTATACCTTACCAAAAAAGTAAGCCTTCTCTTTTATTTCCTGTAAATTGTTATTTTTGGTAATTAAATTACAGAACCTAATTGGAAAATAGGTAAGTACATCGCGATAATTAAACCACCAACAAGTACACCAAGTACAGCCATAATAAGTGGCTCAAGCAAGCTTGAAAGGCCATCTACTGCATCATCAACTTCTTGCTCGTAAATAGTTGCTACTTTTGCGAGCATGCCGTCTAGCGATCCTGACTCCTCACCAATAGCCACCATTTGTATAACCATATCAGGGAATATTTTAGAGTTACGCATAGCCCAGTTCATCTGATTACCAGAGCTAACCTCAACTTTTATATCTAAAATAGCATATCGGTACACTGCATTACCTGAAGCGCCTGCAGCAGAATCAAGTGCATCAACAAGCGGCACACCTGCAGCAAACGTGGTCGAAAGAGTTCGTGCATAGCGAGCAACAGCTGCTTTATTTAAAATCATGCCAATAACAGGCATTTTCAATATAAATCTATCAGTTGCATCTCTGAGTTTTAAACTTCTCAATTTAGCTTCTTTAAACGCGTATCCAAAAGCAAGCACCCCAATAAGAATCATCCACCAATATGCTTGCATAAAGTTAGATATATCAATTACGAATAATGTAAAAGCAGGAAGTTCAGCACCAAAACCTGCAAAAATATCTTGGAACTGGGGTACTACAAATATTAATAATATGGAGGTAACAATACCTGCAATAACTAATACCGAAATAGGGTAAAACATCGCTTTTTTAATTTTAGATTTTAGTGCTTCGGACTTTTCTTTATATAAAGCAACTCGGTCAAATATTTTATCAAGTGCACCAGATTGCTCGCCAGAGGCTACAAGGTCGCAATATAAATCATCAAAATAACGTGGGTGTTTTCTAAGTGCTGTAGATAGTGGTTGTCCCGCCTTTACTTCATCAGCAATCGTTTCCATTAATTTGGCGACACTTTTATTGGTCGAGCCAGAGCCAATCATTTCAATGGCCTGTATTAAAGGAACGCCCGCCATCAACATAGTCGCAATTTGGCGAGTAAGTAGTGCTATATCTTTAGGAGTTACTTTTTGAACACTTTGAATGCCAAACAGTGGTTTTGCTTTACGCTTCACTTTTGAGGGAGTGATACCTTGCTTACGAAGCTGAGCTTTTACTAGTGCAATGCTATTACCTGTAAGCTCACCTTCAAGTTTCTTCCCTCGTGCACTAACGCCTACCCATTGAAAAGTATCGAGGCCTTTATCTTGTTGTTTTTTTGCCATTAAGGGTACCCAGCTGAATTTGGTTTAAAACTTCATTATTATAAGCATAACTTAAACTAATGATTCTTGGTAGAAAAGTTGAAGCGCTTTAAAATCGCTGTCCTACGGACCAAAATCTAGGTCCGTAAATGTAGCCCTTATCAGGGTCAATATTATTATATATGCTTATCGCTTTTTGTAAGTAAAGATACCATGTAAAAACAAATAAAATGGCTATTAAAGCTTTTAAGTATTTATTTATGGTAAGACTTTGGTTGCTTTTTTTATTAATTCTTCCAAGTAGCAATCCCCACATTATAAATAAGAGTGTTTGCGAAACCGGCATTACATGCACACCAGAAAATAGTGAGTATGTAATACCTATAGCAAAAGAGTAAAAGAGGCTTTCAGTAATGATATCTTTTTTATGACATTTTAAATGTGTTATGGCTTTTTTAAAGGTTGTACAAACAGCAGTTAAAATACATATAAGAGCGATTAATCCCCACTCATTTAAAATTTCAATTATCGAATTATGAGGATGGCTAAAAGGAGCAGAACTGCCAAGTGACATTTCAAACACTCCAGGACCATTGCCGATAAATAAATGCTTTAAAGATAGGTTAGAAAGAGTATTTAACCATAGGTCGATACGGCCTGAGGAGGATGTGCGTAGTATTTCAGTACCTCCTTTATTTAATGAATCCAGGGCATAAAAAGTAATACAACTTAATATCAAACAGACTAATGCAATAAACACTTGTTTTCTTAATGTTGTTTTTAAAGCAAGAGCAAAAATAGAGAAAACTAAAAATGAGAGTAAAGCCCCACGAGCTTGCCCAATAAATATAAGTAATAAGTTTAAAAACAAAATAATAAATACAATGCGCTGTATGCTTTTAAGTTTCAGGAGTAACACTAAAAATGGAAGAATAAATACCTGTACTTGATTAAAAAAGCGAATATTAATAAAGCCTGAGTAAATTATGTATGGATTTAAAGGTTGCTGCTCAGAAAGTGTAAAAATTATATTAAGCAAGCATATTAAAATTAAGCTCGTATGAGTTATCAATAATGCATAAATGATAAATAAAATAGACTTTTTGTCATTTATGGTACTTACGTAATACATAGTTAAAGTAAGTAAACTTATATGAAACGTGTACAGCAGACTAAAACTTTGCTCTGTACTAATCAATGCAGATAAGCAGCCACTGAAAATAAAAATAAAGTACAACTCACTGCTTACTTTATTTAGTGATAGCTTAAAAGCAGGTTTTTTATTACCTAAAAAAGCAGTAAGCACTAGAAGGCTTGTGATAAGTAAAAAGGCTATTTGGATGATTCGTTGATGGTTATGGTAATCGTAGGAAATTATAGGTATTAAAGGTATTAGCGTACACAGAAAAAACAAGCTGATGAGCAATGGTTTTATTATATTTACTATATTCATGAATACTGATTCTTACGCATTAAAAAAGCGCCAAACTAGGCGCTTTTAGTAATCAAGAAATGATTAAGATTGTGGGCAGCTTTTAGGAGCTAATTCTTTGTTAGCTGCAGTAATGCCAGTAGTTTCACATGACCAACCGCCTGTAGAGGTTCTAGTCCAAGTTATTTTAGCTGCAGTACCGATTTGTGTAGGTGCATTTATTACTGCACATTCAATTGTTGTATCTGTAACGGTGATATTACAGTTGGCTGTACTTGCTTGAAGACCTGTAGCTGCTCTATCCGGTGTTTCACCGGCATTCGCTGCAATCTCAAAACCTGTTCTACCTGCTGATATTTCAGCTAAGCCAGCTGTTAATTTAGATGATGCTTGATAGTTTGAGTAAGCAGGCAATGCAATTGCAGCAAGAATACCGATGATTGCTACTACAATCATTAATTCAATTAGGGTGAAACCCTGTTGTTTTTGAGTCATTGTTTTCATGTTTCCTCTCCTAAAGGATAGATGTTTGTAAGTTAAATCACTTAAGCGGCAAAATGCCTCACTTAATTTAACTGATTTACTTTACAGTTTTACTTAAAATTAATTTTATTACACTTTAGCTTTAGAGTATGAAACACAAAAGCCGTATGTGAATTCATTATGTTTAGTACTAACTATAAAAGTTTACTAAGTGCGCTACATGTTGTAGCAACAAATAGTATAGGCATAAAGTAAGTAGTTTAGTTGCTTTAGTTTTTAATTATGTCTTTAAAACTAAAGTTACTAGTTATTTATGACTACCTTTTAAAATAAAATAGTACAACAGAATTAGTCTACCATTTTATTTTAGTATTTAGCACGTATCTTCTTATAAAAAAGCGATTTTATTTAACAAAATGTTACAAAGTAAGCCTTTCGGGTTATTTAATGCTTTTTTACTTAACTTGTCAATCGATTAGCGGTATTAATTGGCAGTTATTGCTTTAAAATTGTTCAAAACGCATCGATAAATCGATTGATTGTAAGTTTTTTGTTAACGCCCCGCTTGATATGAAATCAACGCCTGCTTGTGAATAAGTTTTGAGCGTTTCTAGGGTCATATTGCCTGAAACCTCTAGTTTGGCGCGTTTGTTGGTTAAAATTACTGCTTGCTTAATTTGCTCTACGCTAAAGTTGTCTAGCATAATTATGTCGGCGCCAGCTTCAATTGCTTGCTTAAGTTCAGGGAGTGATTCTACTTCTACTTCGACAGGTTTGTTTGGGTGGCTTTGTTTAGCTTGAGCTACGGCTTTGTTTATTGTGCCACAAGCCGCTATATGATTTTCTTTAATTAAAAAAGCATCAAATAAGCCAATGCGATGGTTTGCACCCCCACCACATTTTACCGCGTATTTTTGAAGTGCTCGCAAACCAGGTATGGTTTTGCGTGTGTCGAGTAGTTGCGTAGTTGTGCCGCTTAGCTCTTTTACGTAACGCGCTGTAGTAGTTGCAGTGCCTGATAACGTTTGTACAAAGTTAAGTGCAGTACGTTCGGCAGTTAATATTGAACGAGCTGAACCAATAGCGGTAAATAATG
This sequence comes from Pseudoalteromonas sp. AS84, assembly GCF_038900255.1. NCBI lineage: Bacteria > Pseudomonadati > Pseudomonadota > Gammaproteobacteria > Alteromonadales > Pseudoalteromonadaceae > Pseudoalteromonas > Pseudoalteromonas sp. AS84. The sequence continues at coordinate 152,475 of NZ_JBBMQY010000003.1, forward strand.
TGCTGTTTGCTTTAACTGCGTCGCCATCATTAATAAGTACATTAACCTTAACGCTTGGGTCTACCTGTTTGAATACTTCAAGGATGATGTCTTTTCCGCAAAAAATACAGTCTTCGCGAGTGATTACTTTTGCGTTGGCTTGCTCGCTCTGAGGGATAAGCTGCGCGGTAATATCGCCTTCTTGCGCGGTTTGATAATTTAAATCTTCGTCAAGTGCAAGAGTGACTAGTTGAGTAATGAGGGAGTGCGAAATAGACATAGGATGCTCATAAGCGTTAATAAATTAAGCAAATTTTACTATGTTTATAAAAGAAAGAGAAGCGATTGCCTTTTCACCAATATAAAGATAAGCGCGTATAGTAAATTAGTATCTACGTGTGGGTTTGTATTATCTGTAGGTGAGGTTTTATACCTCGCTTTTAATTTCGAAAGTTACGTTACATTGGCGGACGTAAATTCGTACCTACGGGTGGGTTTGAATTATTTGTATGTGAGGTTTTATACCTCGCTTGTTACTATCATTTTTCTAATAAATCCTTTAGCATCAGTACTATGTATCTCTTGATATTTATATAATAAACGTATCATGAAAATAGATTTAAACGGTGTTTTAAGTACGGTAGCGCAGCGGCCTTGTTCGCATTTTGATGAGCGCCCTGATGAGGCTGATATTTCTTTATTGGTGATTCACAATATATCATTGCCAGCAGGGCAGTTTGGTACACCTTTCGTTGATGACTTATTTATGGGTAGCATTGACTGTAATGCTCATCCAAGTTTTAGTGACTTAAAGAATTTACGTGTATCGGCCCATTGTTTTATAAAGCGCACCGGTGAGATTATACAATACGTGCCTTTAGAAAAGCGTGCTTGGCATGCAGGCCAATCTGAGTTTGAGGACGCGCCTGCGTGTAATAACTTTAGTATTGGTATTGAACTTGAAGGTACCGACATCGCACCATATTCTTTAGAACAGTACAAAACATTAACTATAATTAGTAAATCTATAATGCAACGCTATCCAAAAATTACCCCTTCGCGTATTGTTGGGCATTGCGATATTGCTCCAGGGCGTAAAACCGATCCTGGTAGTAGCTTTAATTGGCCATTGTTTTTTAATATGCTTGAACAGCTAAGTTAAGAGAGTTATTCCCATGATTTTAGTTTCTATAATAATTGCATTAATACTAGAGCGCTTAGGGGCTCGGTCTAATTACTGGCAGATAAGTTATTACGCAAATGGTTATTTAAATCGCTCTAATAAATTACTTGGTGATAAGGGCCTATTTAGCTCAGCACCGGGCTTTTTAATTTGGCTTTTACTTCCAGTGATTGCGGTGGCACTAATTTATTGTTTGTCAGATTTTGTTTTGTGGCAGTTGGGCATTAATATCGCGGTGCTTTTGGTTTGCTTTGGTTGTGCTAAGCAGCGTGCTTTATATAAGTCGTACTTAAATGCGTTAACGCGAGATGATGGTACTGCTGCATCTCTATATGCGTTGCAAATAGGTCAAAAGCGTACTGATGATCAAGATGGTGGCGAAACCTTTGGGCAAACATTGGCTTGGGTGAACTTTAGATTTTACTGCGCGGTTATTTTTTGGTTTGTTGTTTTAGGCGCGCCAGGTGCGGTTTTATATGCACTGGTGCGTACTGTAGCTGATTTAGTACGAGAAGATCATAAAGTAATATTTGCTAAGCGTTTTAAACTTATACATAAACTACTGTTCTGGCTTGACTGGTTACCTGCACGCATTACCAGCTTTGGTTATTTAGTAATAGGTAACTTTAATAAAGGCACGAGCTGTTGGTTACGTTACGTACTTAACTTTAAATCTCCAAACCGAGAAGTCGTAACATGTACTGCACTTGCAGCAGAGCAAGTTGAAAAGCGTTATTACGGCTGTACCTACGAAGCCACTTGTATGATTAAGCTAGTTAAGCGCAATGTATTATTTTACTTAGTACTTATAGCGCTACTTACATTATTTGGTGGACTGTCTTAGGTTAATACCTTTTTAATAAAGTACCTTATGCAAGGTAAGGTGCTTTGATCTCTTCCTGCAATTTTTGAACACAATAAAATAGAGCTAATATTCTAATTCCTTCTGGTCAGACCAATTGTTTTCATCCTATTAACGTTATAACAATTTTTGTAAATTGCGCATTGTTTAATCTTCGTTCAAAATGCGTTACGCTACTTTAATTGCTCAAATTACCTGTAAATTGACAGCTAATAAGGTTTTTGATACCGTATTGAAAATTTTTGGTATGACCAATTTACCTTTTGGGTAAATCATACTACTTAAAGCCCCGCTTTATGGGCTCTTGGTATTTATACAACGCGGACGTTGATTCATGTCTTTAAAGATCAAAGCAGCAAAGTTATCTGATGTTATTTTACAGCAACTCGAGAATATGATTCTTGAAGGCTCGTTAGCACCAGGTGAAAAGTTGCCACCAGAGCGTGAACTAGCAAAGCAATTTGAAGTGTCTCGCCCGTCACTGCGTGAGGCAATTCAAAAATTAGAAGCGAAAGGTTTAGTTACGCGTCGCCAAGGTGGTGGCACGTTTGTAAAAAATCAGCTCGAAGAAGGGCTTACTGATCCACTTTTTGATTTGATTAGTAAACACCCTGAGTCGCAGTTTGATTTACTTGAATTTCGTCATGCATTAGAAGGGATTGCTGCTTACTACGCGGCACTACGCGGGACCAGCAACGATTTTAGTAAAGTGAAAGAAAGCTTTGATAAAATTGCCCTCGTTAATGATGATTTACAGCAAAAAGCAAAAGCAATTAATGCATTTCACTTTAGCGTGGCAGAAGCCTCGCATAATGTGGTTTTACTGCATTTAGTAAGAGGCATGAAAGCGCTGCTTGAGCAAAATGTATTGCAAAATTTAACTGTTTTATTAAAAAAGTCAGATATTAGCAGTCAGTTAGCCGAGCACAGGCGTTTATTAATGGATGCCGTTATTGACGGTAATCCAGAACAAGCCCGTTTAGCAAGTAATGCGCACTTAGCGTTTATTGAAGAAGCACTACTTGAAGCAGGCAAAGAACATTCGCGAATTGAACGTAGTTTAAGACGCACTAAACAAAATTAAGTTAGTACATAACTACTTTGAACACACAAATTAAGTAGCTGTGATATTAAATTAACAATATTCGTATTTTAAACATAAGGAAACCTCCATATGTCTGAAGTCAATAAAATTGACGTAGACGCGCTAGAAACACAAGAGTGGTTACAAGCTCTTGAATCAGTTGTGCGCGAAGAAGGTGTTGAACGAGCTCAGTTTTTACTTGAGCAAGTATTAGAGCAAGCCCGTTTAGATGGCGTTGATATGCCAACGGGTATTACCACGAACTACGTTAATACTATTCCTGTAGATCAAGAACCTGCTTACCCGGGTGATGTAAATCTTGAGCGTCGTATTCGTTCAATTATACGTTGGAACGCGATTATGATCGTTCTACGTGCATCTAAAAAAGATCTCGACTTAGGCGGCCATATGGCGTCTTACCAATCATCTGCTGCATTTTATGAAGTGTGTTTTAACCACTTCTTTAAAGCGCCAAATGATGTAGACGGTGGTGACTTAGTTTATTACCAAGGTCATATTTCTCCTGGTATTTATGCACGTGCGTTTGTTGAAGGTCGTTTATCGGCTGCACAGCTAGATAACTTCCGCCAAGAAGTTGATGGTGAAGGCTTACCATCGTACCCACATCCTAAGTTAATGCCTGAATTTTGGCAGTTCCCTACGGTATCAATGGGCTTAGGTCCTATTTCATCAATTTACCAAGCTCGCTTCTTAAAATACTTAGATGGTCGTGGCTTAAAAGACACTAAAAACCAACGTGTATACGCGTTTTTAGGTGACGGTGAAATGGATGAGCCAGAATCACGCGGTGCTATTTCTTTTGCTGCACGTGAAAAACTAGATAACCTGTGTTACTTAGTTAACTGTAACTTACAGCGTTTAGACGGCCCAGTTATGGGTAACGGTAAAATTATTCAAGAGCTAGAAGGCTTGTTTAAAGGCGCTGGCTGGAACGTAATTAAACTAGTGTGGGGCAGTGGCTGGGATATTCTTCTAGCTAAAGATACAACGGGTAAATTACTACAGTTAATGAACGAAACTGTTGATGGCGATTACCAAACATATAAAGCTAAAGATGGCGCGTACGTACGTGAAAACTTCTTTGGTCGTTACCCAGAAACAGCAGCACTTGTTGCTGACATGACAGATGATGAAATTTTCGCGCTTAAGCGTGGTGGTCATGAGTCATCAAAATTATTTGCTGCATTTAAAAAAGCAGAAGACACTAAAGGCCGTCCAACTGTAATTCTTGCTAAAACTGTAAAAGGTTACGGCATGGGTGAAGCAGCTGAAGGTAAAAACATTGCGCACCAAGTGAAAAAAATGGACATGTCGCATGTTGCACATTTACGTTCACGCCTTGGTCTTGACGATTTAGTATCTGAAGAACAGTTAAAAGAACTTCCTTACCTAGAGCTTGAAGAAGGTTCACCTGAGTATAAATACCTACATGCTCGTCGTGATGAGCTTAAAGGTTATACACCTAAGCGTATACCACGTTTTAGTGAAAAATTAGCGTTGCCAGAAGTAGAAGCATTTAAGCCGCTACTTGAAGAGCAAAAACGTGATATTTCTACCACTATGGGTTTTGTTCGTGCACTTAATATCTTATTAAAAGATAAAGGCATTGGTAAAAACATCGTACCAATTATTGCCGATGAAGCGCGTACATTTGGTATGGAAGGTTTATTCCGTCAAATCGGTATTTACAATCCACATGGCCAAAACTATACGCCACAGGATCGTGATATTGTTTCTTACTATAAAGAAACTGTATCAGGGCAAGTGCTTCAAGAAGGTATTAATGAGTTAGGTGCAATGTCGTCATGGGTTGCTGCTGCAACTTCATACAGCACTAACGATTTACCAATGATCCCATTCTACATTTACTACTCTATGTTTGGTTTCCAACGCGTTGGTGACATGGCATGGATGGCGGGCGATCAACAAGCACGTGGTTTCTTATTAGGTGCTACAGCGGGTCGTACAACACTAAATGGTGAAGGCTTACAACACGAAGATGGTCACAGTCATATTCTTGCTAATACCGTTCCTAACTGTATTTCATATGACCCAACTTACGCGTTTGAAGTAGCGGTTATTGTACAAGACGGTATTCGTCGTATGTACGGTGATGACCAAGAAAATATTTACTACTACCTAACGCTTATGAACGAGAACTACCATCAGCCAGCTATGCCAGAAGGCGCTGAAGAAGGTATTCGTAAAGGTATTTACAAGCTTGAAAGTTACGAAGGTAAAAAAGCCAACGTACAGCTATTAAGCTCAGGTACTATTATGACTGAAGTACGTAAAGCAGCTGCGATTCTAAGTGAAGAGTATGGCATTGCGTCTGACGTGTTCTCTGTAACGTCTTTCAACGAATTAACGCGTGAAGGTCAAGATGTTGAACGTTTCAACATGCTTAACCCTGAAGGCGAGCAAAAAACAGCATTCATCACAAGCGTGTTAAACGACTCTGTGACTGTTGCAGCAACGGATTACATGAAAAACTACGCAGAACAAGCGCGTTCATTCATTCCAAGCAGCAACTACAAAGTGTTAGGCACAGATGGTTACGGCCGTTCTGATAGCCGTGAAAACCTACGTCGTCACTTTGAAGTTAACGCGGGCTATGTTGTTGTTGCTACGTTATCTGAACTTGCTAAACGCGGTGAAGTTGAGAAGTCAGTAGTTGTTGAAGCACTTAAAAAGTTCAACATCGACACTAACAAACTTAACCCACTGTACGCATAAGAGGTTTGCAATGAGTATTGAAATTAAAGTACCAGATATTGGTGACGACGAAGTAGAAGTAACCGAAATATTAGTAAGCGTTGGCGACAAAGTAGATGTTGACCAATCATTATTAAATGTTGAAGGCGACAAAGCATCAATGGAAATACCTGCTTCGCAAGCGGGTACAGTGAAAGAGATTAAAGTAAACGTTGGCGACACCGTTACAACAGGCTCTTTAGTATTTTTGTTTGAAGGCGAGAGTGAAAGCACTGATGAAGAAGATACATCAGCCGCTGCTCCAGCTAAATCTGAAGAGGCAGCACCTGCTGCTTCTACAGGTTCTTCAACTAAAGAAGTAACCGTACCAGATATTGGCGATGATGAAGTTGAAGTAACTGAAATTATGGTTGCTGTTGGCGACACCGTTGAAGAAGAGCAATCTATCTTAAACGTTGAAGGCGACAAAGCTGCAATGGAAGTACCTGCTCCATTTGCCGGTACAGTTAAAGAAATTAAAGTAGCCGCTGGCGATACAGTTAAAACTGGCTCATTAGTGTTTGTTTTTGAAGTAGCAGGAAGTGAATCTGCAGCACCGGCTAAAGAGTCTGCTCCTGTAGAAGCGCCAGCTGAGAGTTCAACAGCAAGTTCAGCACCAAGCACTAAAGAAGTTAATGTGCCAGATATTGGTGGTGATGAAGTTGAAGTAACTGAAATTATGGTTGCAGTTGGCGATACGGTTGAAGAAGATCAATCAATCTTAAACGTTGAAGGCGACAAAGCGGCAATGGAAGTACCAGCTCCATTTGCAGGTACAGTTAAAGAAATTAAAGTAGCTGCTGGCGATAAAGTATCGACAGGCTCATTAATTTTTGTATTTGAAGTTGCAGGCAGCGCGCCGGCAGCAGCATCAGCACCAGCTGAAAAATCAGCACCTGCAGCAGCGGCTAAAACTGAGTCGGCACCGGCTCAAGCAGCACCTGTAAAAGCAAGTAATGAAAGCTTCACAGAAAACAGCGCGTATGCTCATGCATCACCTGTTGTTCGCCGTTTAGCGCGTGAGTTTGGTATTAACCTAGCTAACGTTAAAGGCACTGGTCGTAAAGCCCGTATAGTTAAAGAAGACGTGCAAAACTATGTTAAAAACCTAGTTAAGCAAGTTGAGTCTGGTCAATTATCAGCAGGTAGTAGTGCTGGTGGTAGTGAGCTTGGTCTTATTCCATGGCCTAAAGTTGATTTTGCTAAATTTGGCGAAATTGAAGAGCAAAAGCTGTCTCGTATTCAAAAGCTATCAGGCAAAAATTTACACCGTAACTGGGTACAAATCCCGCATGTTACGCAGTTTGATGAAGCTGATATCACAAGCCTTGAAGTATTCCGTAAAGAGCAAAATGTGCTTAGCGAGAAGAAAAAGCTGGGTGTTAAAATTACGCCACTTGTGTTTGTAATGAAAGCAGCTGCAAAAGCACTTGCTGAATTTCCAAAATTCAACTCATCGCTTTCTGCAGACGGCGAAAGCTTAATCCTTAAAAAGTACATTAACATTGGTGTTGCAGTTGATACGCCAAACGGTTTAGTTGTACCAGTGTTTAAAGATGTTGATAAAAAAGGCATTATTGAACTATCACGCGAATTAATGGAAGTATCTGTTAAAGCACGTGACGGCAAGCTTACATCGTCTGATATGCAAGGTGGTTGTTTTACTATTTCTAGCCTTGGCGGTATTGGCGGAACGGCATTTACGCCGATTGTTAATGCGCCAGAAGTGGCTATTTTAGGTGTGTCTAAATCTGAAATGAAACCTAAATGGAATGGTAAAGAATTTGAACCGAAGTTAATGGTTCCACTTTCTATGTCATACGACCATAGGGTGATTGACGGAGCCTTAGCTGCACGCTTTACTGTGACGTTAGCGAGCTACATGAGCGATATTCGTCAGTTAGTGATGTAACCAATTTAATGAAATTGGTGTACGTAATTAAATAAATTGAATCAAATCCCAGCCAGTTGTTTTTAGCTGGGATTTTTAGCATTTGCAATGATACAATCTTTGTACATATTGCATCACTTTATGCGCTGCTCTGAATTTCTGCCTTGCAGAAACACGGCAGTTAAATTTTAGGGCAGTGTCCCGTTCAAACAATTAAGGTAAAAGCATGAGCAACGAATTAAAAACTCAAGTTGTTATACTAGGCGGTGGTCCTGGTGGTTATTCTGCGGCTTTCCGTGCTGCTGACTTGGGCTTAGAAGTTACATTAGTAGAATCTCGTGGAACATTAGGCGGTGTATGTCTTAATGTTGGTTGTATCCCTTCAAAAGCACTTTTACACGTAGCTAAAGTGATTGATGACGCAGCTGAAATGTCATCTCACGGTGTTACTTTTGGCGCACCAAAGATCGATCTTGACCAAGTACGCTCTTGGAAAGATTCTGTCGTTGGCCAGTTAACTGGCGGACTAGACGGAATGGCTAAAATGCGTAAAGTAAAAGTTGTGTATGGTTACGGCAAATTTACTGGCAGCAATACTTTAGTAGTTGAAGGCGAGAAAGACGCTACAACTATCACGTTTGATAACGCGATTATTGCAGCAGGTTCTAAACCAGTTAACTTACCTTTCATCCCAGAAGATGACCGTGTAATTGATTCAACTGGCGCGCTAGAGCTTAAAGACGTACCAGAAAAACTACTTGTACTAGGTGGTGGTATTATCGGTCTTGAAATGGGTACGGTTTATCGTGCTCTTGGTTCTGCAATTGACGTTGTAGAATTTGCTGACCAATTAGTGCCAGCTGCTGATAAAGACATTATCAAAATTTATCAAAAATACGTAAGCAAAAAATTCAACGTAATGCTTTCAACTAAAGTTGTTGGCGTTGAAGCTAAAAAAGATGGCTTATACGTGACATTTGAAGGTAAAAACGCACCAGCAGAACCAGTACGTTACGATAAAGTACTTGTTGCTGTGGGCCGTACACCAAACGGTAACCTACTTGATGCTGATAAAGCGGGCGTAAACGTTGATGAGCGTGGCTTTATTAATGTTGATAAGCAATTACGTACTAACGTAAGCCATATTTTTGCAATCGGTGACTTAGTTGGCCAGCCTATGCTTGCGCATAAAGCGGTTCATGAAGGTCATGTTGCTGCAGAAGTTATTTCTGGTCAGAAGCATTTCTTTGACCCTAAATGTATTCCTTCAATAGCGTACACTGACCCTGAAATCGCTTGGGTAGGTGTTACTGAGAAAGAAGCAAAAGAGCAAGGCTTAAAAATTGAAACTGCGGTATTCCCGTGGGCAGCATCTGGCCGTGCTATCGCATCTGCTCGTACTGAAGGTTCTACAAAACTTATCTTTGATAAAGAAAGTGGCCGTATAATCGGTGGTGCTATGATCGGTATTAACGCGGGCGAAATGCTTGGCGAAATCGGTTTAGGTATTGAAATGGGTGCAGATGGTGAAGACTTAGCGCTTACTATTCATGCTCACCCTACATTGAACGAATCAATTGGCCTAGCTGCTGAAATTTTTGAAGGTTCAATCACTGACTTACCAAACAAAAAAGCAGTTAAAAAGAAGTAATTTAACTTTTTAACATTTGCTTGAAAACCCAGCTTTGGCTGGGTTTTTTTATGCCTGCTTTTCATTAAATATAAGATTAAATTGCCATAAGCCGTTACAATGCGCGCCTAATTAATTGAAGGTAAATACAGTGAAAAACGCAGTTTTAGCATTACGCGCTCAGCAAATAAGTGAATCTCGTCGTGAATTTAATGCACGAGGCGGTAAATTAGATCGCTGTGAGCAATGCTTAATAGCCAAGCATTACTGTATTTGTAAAGGTGTTGAGCACGCTCAGTGCGACGCTGCTGTATGTTTACTGATGTACCATAATGAAAGCTTTAAGCCTTCTAACACTGGGCGTTTAATTGCTGAAATAGTCCCAAATAACTACGCATTTAGATGGGACAGAACAGACCCAAACCCTGATTTTTTAGCTTTAATAAACGATCCTCAATATCAACCAATGATAGTGTTTCCTGCTGAAGACGTAGAAGAGGGCAGAGCCATTACCGAAGTGAATATTGAAGAAGGTAAAAAGTTACTATTTATATTTTTAGATGGTACATGGCGTGAAGCTAAAAAAATGATTCGCAAAAGCCCCTACCTAGATAATTTACCTGTGCTTTCTGTTACTGCTGATAAGCTCTCTGATTACCGCTTACGTGTTGCGCCTCACGCGCACCAGCTAGGTACAGCTGAAGTAGGTATTATGGTGCTAGCACTTGCGGGCGAAATGGATGCCTCAATAAAGTTGGAGCAGCACTTTATTAAGTTTCGTGATGCGTATTTATTGGGTAAACGTAATAAAGGCAGGCCATTAGAAGACTAATTTTTTATGCAGCTAAGCGAAAGCTTGCTGCTCTTTTAAGTGAGTTAGTGCTTTATTTTGAATTGCTCTAAAGCCTTCTTCAGATGTTAATTGTAAAACAGTGTTATATAGTTGGCTTATATTGTTGTGCACCTGAATAAATGAGATGCAGTCTTCACCAATCATATCCTTTGCTTCCTCAACTCGTTTTAAAAAGTAACCACTAATGTCTATTCTGCCATTAAATTGAGTAGTTGCTATAGCGTTCGATATTCTATTAAGCTGATAACTAAATTCATCAGGACGAGCACCTTCCCCCCATTTACTAATAGAAATATCGCTTTCTAACTGGATAATTACGTTAAGTATGTTTTTAAACTCACTCATTGGCATATTAAAAAAGTTATAACCTTTGGGGTTAAATAAAGCTTTATATGGATTTACGCTGGGAGTTTGGGCAGTAAAAATACCAATTGGTTTTGCTGTACTTGTGTCTGATACTTTATATAAAAAGGTATTGCTTTGAGGTGTTTTAAAATTCATATCCATTGAGTATTTTTAATTTATGCGTTATTTAGTTATCGGCGCAATTAATAAATAACTTAGCGAAATTTAAAATATTAATGAAGTATTTGGTGGTATTAATATTGAATGGCTGGAATGCGGTATTACCCAGTAAAAATTAGTGATAGTTGCTTGGAACTTTACTAAACCTAAATTTTAGGCAAAGAAAAGCGCGCTCTATTTCTAGGCGCGCTTGCGGAATCTTCTAATTTTCTGCATCCTGCAATTGAACTTAATCAACTCCAATTTTCACTAATCCATGTTTATTACTATATTACTTTTTAGTTCTATGTAATGTAGACCATCCGGGCCTGTATCCTTAAATTCCTGAACATCCTGTAGGGTAAATACTATTACCAAATCCTTAATTACACTTCCTAGTGTATCCCTATTTTAACCAATCCATTGTGTTGCCTTGAAGGCCTGTCCATTTATTCCTTCAACATCCTGTTAAACAACTTAGCCGTGTTGTTATCCTTTTCGCATCTTCCTGACGCTATCCTTTTTACAACATTGCGTTGTGATACTCATCCTGAGCCTGTCCTAAAATCCGTGTTGTCCTGGTAACCTAATCATTGGTTGGTTGAGTAAGCAATCCATTTCCTTTTACTCAATAAGCATCATTGCTTGGTTGATGCGTAAATTATAGTGCAATAGAGCAACCAAAATAGGGATAAAACTACATTCAATTAGTATTTATGCAATAGTAATAATATAAAAGCCCTTTTAATACAGATGGTTAAGTGTGTTTTTGTATGTTTTTATCTTGATTTTTACTCATTAGCTGTCACATCCGTGAGACATCTCTTACACGGCATTTCCTTTTTGGGCGTTATTTACATATTTACATTTATTTAAAGTGTGCACTTTTTGAATGAGCGCGGTAGAATTCGATGATAATAACAATTATTTAGGTGAAATAATGAAGACAGTATTTACACTTGTTTTGGGATTAGCAGCATCGGCACCAGCCTTTGCAAGTGACGTTGTTAATATCTATTCTTTTCGTCAGCCGTTTTTGATTCAGCCCATTTTAGAAGATTTTACAAAACAAACGGGAATAAAAACCAATGTTGTTTTTGCTAAAAAAGGGTTAATTGAGCGTGTTAAACGTGAAGGTAAGCACAGTAAAGCCGATTTAGTATTAACCTCTAATTTTAGTGCGCTTATTCAATTAGAAGATTTAAAATTAACACAAACTATAAAAAGTGACAGTGTAAATAGTAACGTGCCTGTAGCTTTTCGTGACGGTGATGGCCAATGGGTCGCGCTTACTAAGCGAGTGCGTAATGTCTATTCATCAAAAGAGCGAGTTGGTGCTTTACCTGAACTCACTTATGAAGATTTAGCAGATCCTAAATACAAAGGACAAATTTGTACGCGATCTGGCAAACATCCATATAATTTAGGTTTAGTGGCTTCTATGATTGCACACCACGGTGAAGCGCAAACCAAAGAGTGGCTTGAAGGTGTTAAGGCTAATTTAGCACGCAAACCTCAAGGTAACGATCGTGCTCAAGTTAAAGCCGTTAAAGAAGGTTTATGTAACTTAGCATTAGGCAATAGTTACTATCTTGGCAAAATGCTAGAAGATAAAGAGCAAAAAGGTTGGGCTGAGGCCGTAAATATTAACTTTCCGAATCAAACTAATCGTGGCTCACACATAAATGTTTCGGGTGCGGTTATTACCAAATATGCTAAAAACCCTGAAAATGCATTAAAGCTCATCGAGTATATGACCGATAGCAAAGCACAAAACATGTATGCCTCATTAAATATGGAGTATCCAGTTAAGTCGGGTGTTGAACTATCAAGTTTGGTTGCCTCTTGGGGTAGTTTTAAAGAAGACAGCTTGCCACTTGATGAGATTAGTAAATATCGTCCGTTAGCGCTTAAGCTAATTGATGAGGTGAAGTTCGATCTTTAATGACTAATAAATTTAAGCTGTCTAAATGGCAGCTCTTTGCGTGGTCGACAGGCTTAATTCTATCGGCTCCGTTGTTTTTTCTTCTTTTTGAATCTCTACAAGGTAGCTCTGAGGTGTTTTCTCACCTGTGGGATACCGTGCTTTGGGATTACATAAACAATACCGTATTGCTTGTTTTAGGTGTTTGCGTCCTTAGCTGCGCCATAGCTTTGCCACTTGGGTGGCTAACGGCTTACTGTAGTTTTCCGGGTAAAAAACAGTTTGAATGGGCTCTTATGCTGCCCCTTGCTATGCCCACCTATATTATTGCCTATGTATACACTGATTTATTAGATTATGCGGGCCCTGTACAAATAGCACTGAGAGACTGGTTTGGCTGGCAATCGCCTAATGACTATTGGTTTTTTGATATACGTACACTACCCGGCGCTATCGTTATGATTGCCTTGGTGCTTTACCCGTATTTATTTTTAATTTTTAAAACGGCCCTTCGCGAGCAGTCATTCAAATTAGTGCAAGCTAGCCAGTTAATGGGGTTATCTCCTTGGCAAAGCTTTTTTAAAGTAAGTTTAGTGCTCTCTCGTGGGGCTATTGTGGCGGCTCTTGCGCTTATTAGTATGGAAACCATGGCTGACTTTGCAACAGTGAGTTATTTTGCCGTAAGTACATTAACAACCGCCGTATACGATACGTGGTTTGGTTATTACTCACTTACAGCGGCCGCTAAAATATCGGGTGTGATGTTACTACTGTTATTTTTAGCATTAATGGCAGAGCGCTTTAGTCGTCGTAACCAAGCGGTATTTGAGCGCCAATCAAGCGTAAATAGTGAATCTCTCTATGTATTAAAAGGAAAGTCAGCTTGGCTATCGACGGCCTTTTGCAGCTTTATTTTACTTATCGCGTTTGTAATTCCTATCGCAGTACTTATAAATTACGCCATTACCTACTTTGATAAAGCATGGAATGTAGAGTTTTTTAGTTACGCTTGGCAAAGTTTAAAAGTGGCAGGGGTTGTGAGCCTAATAACGATTACGTTGAGTATTTTTGTTGTTTTTTATCAGCGTGTGGCAAAGCAAACGTATCCGCTTGTTCCTGGGCGTTTAGCAAGCACAGGCTATGCGTTGCCTGGCACGGTACTCGCTATTGCGGTTTTGTTACCCCTTACATTATTAGAGAACACCATTAACACAGCGCTCGAGCCGTATAATTTAGATATTGGCTTACTGCTTACAGGTAGCATTCTTACTATTATTATTGCTTACATTGTTAGGTTTTACGCCATTGCACACGGAGCAATTGAGTCGAGTTTTTTACGTATTAGCCCATCACTTGATATGGCAAGCCAATCAATGGGTAAAAGCCAAGGGCAAACACTGCGTTTAGTGCACTTACCTTTACTGCGAAGAGGATTGCTCACTGCTGCGTTATTGGTATTTATTGAGTGTATGAAAGAGTTGCCGGCTGCGCTATTGCTCAGACCGTTTAATTTTGAAAGCTTAGCTACTCATGTATTTCAGTATGTGAGTGACGAGCAGTTAGAGCTTGCTTCAATATCGGCTTTATTTATTGTTATTGTTGGGTTTATTCCTTTGTATTTTATTAATCGTTCTATGGAGCAGCGTAGTTAAATGAGTAGTTTAATTTTACAAGGCGTGAGCTATCACTATAACGGCACAAAGGTTATTCACGATTTAGATTTAACGGTGGGTAAAGATGAAATTGTTTGCTTACTCGGAGCGAGTGGGTGTGGCAAAACGACCACGTTAAAAGCGATTGCAGGTTTAATTGAAGCTAAGCAAGGGTCTATTTTTATAGACGGTAAATTAGTGAGTGATGAGCAATCGTTTGTCTCGCCTGAGCACCGTAACATCGGCATGATGTTTCAAGATTATGCGCTGTTTCCGCATTTAACGGTGGCAAATAATATCGCATTTGGGCTTAGTAAAATGAGTAAAGCTCAAAAGCAGCAACGCGTTGATGAAATGCTTAAGCTGGTACATTTAATTGGCTGTGCCGACAGGTTCCCGCATCAGTTATCGGGTGGCCAACAGCAGCGTGTAGCTATTGCTCGTGCATTAGCTTATAAGCCTAGTTTATTGCTACTTGATGAGCCCTTTTCAAATATCGACACACAAGTACGCTTTGAATTAATTGCTGATATACGTCGAATTATTAAGGCAACTCAAGTATCTGCTGTATTTGTTACACATTCAAAAGAAGAGGCATTTGCCTTTTCAGATACACTTGCCATTATGCATCGCGGTAAAATTGAGCAACAAGGCACGCCTGAGCAGCTTTTTGCAGCTCCATGTTCAAAGGAGGTTGCAGAGTTTCTGGGTCAAGGCATATACTTGAGTGCAGAAGCATTAACAGCAACTGAATATAAAACACCATTTGGTTTAGTCGAATCTTATGTTGAGAGTAAACATAACGTAAGCGTCGGGCTTATATATGTACGCCCCCATCAAATAGAATTAGTGGCAGATAACCAAAGTGACAAATTCAGCAAGCGAGCTACAATCATAAGTCGTCGCTTTATTGGTTCGGCGTATGTTTATTCGGTTGTTATTGATGAACAAGAAATTGAAGTTGCTGCACAATATGGCCAGTCATTTGAAAATAATGAGCAGGTTATAATAAAAATAAAACCTCACACGGTGAATTTTTTCGAATCGTAATTAATTTGTTATTCGCTGTGTTTTTATCTGTAAAACTAAGGAATAACAATGGCGCAAGCGCAATCAGGGATTTGTGCTGAAGCAAACTTACACGGTTTGCACTTATTTTTTAATGTGTTTGATGGTCAAGATGAATCACTTCGCGCAAAGTTAAAACAAGTAAGCGCCATTGAAGAAGAGTTTAGCGATCAATTTTCAGAATCAATGCTCTCTTGTATGGTTGCTATCGGTGCGCAATATTGGCCGCATATCCTCCCTGAATACATCCCAAGCGAATTACAGAGCTTTCCTAATATAAACCATAGCGATCATCAAATGAGCGTACAACCGTGCGATTTATTTGTGCAAATTCGCTCTGACCGTGAAGACGTTAACCATTTATTTGCGCTGCAAGTTTTAAAATTATTTGCCCCCGATGTTGAGCTGGTGGAGCAAATTCGTAATTTTCGCTTTTTAGATGGTCGTGATTTTAATGGTTTTATTTATGGTGGCGATACAGCTCATGGAAGAAAAAAGCGCGCTACGGCTTTAATTAGTAACCCTGGTAATTTTGAAGATCAGGGAAGTTATATTCATGTACAGCGTTATAAGCATGACTTAACTATGTGGCAGCACTTATCATTGAGCGAGCAAGAACAAATAATGGGGCGTACGCGCCTTGATAACACACTAATTACCCCCGCAATTGAAACCAGCCATGCTTCGCGAAGTGAGCTAAAAGACGAAGACGGACAACCGCTACTATTAAATCAGAGCATGCCTTATGGCGATGTGTATGAGCAGGGAATGTTATCAATTACATGCGCTTGTACGGGTACCGCATTTGAAAAAGTACTTAATAGTCGTTTAGGGGGAGGGGATTGTTACGACCACTGGCTTGATTTTACTCAAGCCGATATGGGTTCTGCTTTCTTTGCGCCTTCAGTCGGGTTTTTAAAACAAATTTAGTTTGCTATTAAACCGTATCAAATAAAATGCGAACACGTTCAAGTGTTACATCTATTTCAGATATTTTAGCAGGAGCGATAAAAATAGTATCGTCGCCTGCAATTGTTCCTAGTACGCCATCTGCTTTACCTAATGAATCTAATAAACGCGCAATAAGCTGAGCAGCACCTGGGCTGGTACGAATAATGATCATCATTTCGTTGTGCATAATGTCGATTACTAATTGGCGTAATGGGCTTTTAGCCGTAGGTACACCCATTTCAGCAGGTAAGCAGTAAACCATTTCTTGCTTGGCATTACGTGTGCGTACAGCGCCAAATTTACTTAACATGCGTGATACTTTACTTTGGCTTATATTGTCAAAGCCTTGATCTTTTAACGCATCAACTATTTCGCCTTGAGAGCCAAAATTTTCTTCTTTTAATAGTGATTTAAATGCTTTTACCAGTGCTTCTTGTTTATCTTGTGGTTGCATAGTCTTTATTCGTTTTTGTTATTTATGCTGCAAATTCTACACAAAAATGAATAATTATGCAGCAGTTGTTTAGTTAACTTGCCAGTTTGATGCGTTAAATCACAAAAGTTTACGACTATGGTCGAAAATATACTTGAAATAGACAGGATAAATTTGTTTTTAGTCGCTAATTTCATTATCTTAAGAGCCACAAATGTTTCCTACCTCAAATTACGGAGAATTCCAATGAAAGTTGCTGTATTAGGTGCTGCAGGCGGTATCGGCCAAGCGTTATCTTTATTATTAAAAACAGGCTTACCAGCTGGCTCTGAATTATCACTTTATGATGTTGCACCAGTAGTACCAGGTGTTGCGGTTGACCTTTCTCACATCCCAACAGATGTTAAAGTAGCAGGCTTTGGCGCAGACGAATTAAACAAAGCGCTTGAAGGCTCTGATATCGTTCTTATCCCAGCGGGTATGCCACGTAAACCAGGTATGGATCGTGCTGATTTATTTAATGTAAATGCTGGCATCATCAAAACTTTAGCAGAAGGCATTGTTGCTAGCTGTCCTAAAGCGTTAGTAGGTATTATTACTAACCCAGTAAATGGCACAGTTCCAATTGTTGCTGAAGTATTCAAAAAAGCAGGTACTTACGACGCTAAACGCGTATTCGGTATTACTACGCTTGACGTTATTCGTTCAGAGGCATTTGTTGCTGAACTTAAAGGCGTAGACGTAGCAACTGTTAAAGTACCAGTAATTGGCGGTCACTCAGGCACAACTATTCTTCCTCTACTTTCTCAAGTTGAAGGTGTTTCTTTCACTGATGAAGAAGTTGCTGCACTTACTCCACGTATCCAAAATGCGGGTACTGAAGTTGTAAATGCTAAAGCCGGTGGCGGTTCAGCTACATTATCAATGGGCGCAGCTGCTGCTCGTTTTTGTATGTCTTTAGTTAAAGGCCTACAGGGTGAAGAAGTGGTAGATTACGCTTATGTTGCTGTTGAAAATGGCGATGCAGAGTACTTTGCTCATCCAGTACGTTTAGGTAAAAACGGCGTAGAAGAAATTCTTTCTTACGGCGAACTAAGCGCATTTGAAACAAAAGCAAAAAATGACATGCTTGAAACACTGAAAAAAGACATCAAAGAAGGTGTTGATTTCATGGCGTAATAGCCAATTTAAGCAACAAAAAAGCCTGCATTTGCAGGCTTTTTTATTGCTCAGAATTAATTTCACACTGTGTAACTAGTTAAAACTAGTGGTCGCGGTCAACCGCAATACGTGCAAGGCTTATAAGTGCTTGCTTATAGTCAGACTCAGCTAAAAAGTCTAAACACGCAATAGCTTTGTCAGCTTCAAGCTCAGCTTTTTGCATTGTAAATTCAAGCGCATTAGTTTGCTTTAGTGCTGATAAAATCTCTTCTAAATGCTCCATACCATTACTGTGCTCTATTGCATCACGAATAAGCTGTGTTTGCTGCGCGCTACCATGTTGCATGGCATAAATAAGTGGAAGCGTTGGTTTGCCTTCAGCTAAATCATCACCAATGTTTTTACCCAATTGTTCAGCATCTGCATTGTAATCAAGTACGTCATCCACTAACTGAAATGCAGTACCTAAATGCATACCGTACAGGTTTAGTGCATCGAGAGTACTTTGATCTTGCTCAGTAATAATGGCAGCAAGCCCTGTCGCTGCTTCAAACAACTTAGCTGTTTTAGAGTAAATAACCTGCATATAACTGGCTTCGGTAGTGTCTGGGTCGTTGCAGTTCATTAATTGCAATACTTCACCTTCAGCAATAATGTTTGTTGCATCGGCAAGTACTTGCATAACCTGCATTTTGCCAAGGCCAACCATAAGCTGAAATGAACGAGTGTAAATAAAGTCACCAACCAATACGCTAGCAGCATTACCAAATTCAGCATTTGCTGTAGGCGTGCCACGTCGTAAGTTTGATTCATCTACAACATCATCATGCAATAGCGTTGCTGTATGAATAAACTCAACAATTGTTGCAAGTGTTATGTGATCTTTACCCTGATAACCGAGCGCTTTGGCTGCTAAAATCGCCAGCATTGGACGAACGCGTTTGCCGCCACTGCTAACTATATATAAACCAAGCTGATTAACTAACGCCACATCTGAGCGCATTTGCGCATGTATAAGTTGATTGACGTCATTCATATCGCTTTCGATTAACGCCTGGATAGCTTTTATATCCATTGATCTCCGAGCCAATTTTTATGTGTGAACGGCGCAGATTGTACAACAAAAAATGCACTAGCTCGATATTTTGTGACGATTGATTGAAAAAACACTATTAAAGTACTTAATTTAGACTGAATTGGCCAAGATAACTGATTAATTGATAATCAATATACAGTTTGTGGTGTGCTTAGATATTAAGCTGTGAGGGTCATATTTGAGTACATTAATTTATTTCGACTAAGAGTTAAAAAGCGCTTGGCAAAAGGGCTAATTAATATAAAATGGGGTAAATATTGAATTGCTCTCAAAGCAGCTACTTTTTATTCATTTTAATTACAAAATAGGCTTGCTAGTTATTTCGCGTTAGCGTAAACTTCGCGCCCTATCGAAGAATATTTTAGTTGCGCCGATTTGAGGGTGCACAGACGGAGTTAATTATGTACGCGGTTTTCCAAAGTGGTGGTAAACAGCATCGTGTGACTGAAGGTCAAACGATTCGTCTTGAAAAATTAGACGTTGAAACTGGTGCGGCAGTAGAATTTGATTCAGTACTTTTAGTTGCTGATGGTGAGAAGATCGAGATCGGTGTACCGTTCGTAAACGGTGGCAAGATAACAGCTGAGGTTGTTTCACATGGTCGCGGTGAGAAGATTAAGGTTGTTAAATTTAGACGCCGTAAGCATTCTCGTAAGCAAATGGGCCATCGTCAATGGTTCACTGAAGTTAAAATCACTAGCATTAGCGCTTAATTAGAGGTACTTAGAAATGGCACATAAAAAAGCAGCTGGTAGTACTCGTAACGGTCGCGATTCAGAAAGCAAACGCCTAGGTGTTAAGCGTTTTGGTGGCGAATCAGTTCTAGCGGGTAGCATCATTGTTCGTCAGCGTGGAACTCGTTTCCACCCTGGTACTAACGTAGGTATCGGTAAAGACCACACTATCTTCGCAAAAGCAGATGGTAAAGTTCAGTTTGAACAAAAAGGTCCTTTAAACCGTAAATACGTAACTATCGTAACTGAGTAATCAGTAAGGTAGTTAAAAACCCCGCCTTTGCGGGGTTTTTTGTTTTGTAGTCAGTCAAAATATATACCCAAGCCTGCATTTGTGTTGGCTTGGGTATATAATAGAGTTATTAAACAAGCCAATCCCTAAAGTGAGTAATCATGAAGTTTGTAGATGAAGTAGAAATTCGCGCAGAAGCTGGAGACGGTGGCAGCGGCATCGTGTCTTTCCGTCGTGAAAAATATGTTCCAGATGGTGGACCAGACGGCGGTGACGGTGGAGACGGTGGTAGTGTTTATCTACAAGCTGATGAAAACTTAAATACCCTCATTGATTATCAGTTTGAGCGTTTCCATAGGGCTGAACGTGGCACTAACGGTCGTAGCCGTAACTGTACAGGCCGAAAAGCCGACGACTTATTTGTTATGGTGCCTGTAGGCACACGCATCATGGATGTTGATACCCAAGAGGGACTTGGCGACTTAACTCAACATGGTCAACGAATTTTGGTTGCAAAAGGTGGTTTCCACGGCTTGGGGAATGCACGTTTTAAATCAAGTACTAACCGAGCACCTCGTCAAAAAACATTGGGCACACCTGGTGAAGTACGTAACTTAAAATTAGAGTTACTATTATTAGCTGATGTAGGCTTACTCGGATTACCAAATGCAGGTAAATCTACGTTTATCCGCAGTGTATCTGCAGCTAGACCAAAAGTAGCTGATTACCCATTCACGACGCTTATCCCTAATTTAGGTGTGGTACGTCCTGAAGCAAATAAATCGTTTGTTATAGCCGATATTCCAGGTCTAATTGAAGGTGCATCTGATGGTGCAGGCCTTGGTATTCGCTTCTTGAAGCATTTAGAGCGTTGTCGTGTGTTATTACACATTATTGATGTAATGCCGGTAGATGGTTCAAACCCTGTTGATAATGCATTCTCGATTATTAACGAGCTACACCAATACAGCCCTAAATTAGCTGAAAAGCCACGCTGGTTAGTGTTTAATAAAATAGATTTATTACCAGAAGACGAAGCAAAAGCGCTATGCGAAGCGATTGCAGAAGAACTGGGCGAAACTGAAAATATTTATCACATCTCTGCAATTAATAAACTTAATACTCAACCTTTAATCCACAACATAATGACGCTTCTCGATAGCATGCCTAAAGAGAAGTTTGTACAAGTTGAAGATGAAGAAGTTGAATTCAAGTGGGATACCTATCATGAAAAAGCCACTAAAGGTAAGGGCAATGATGATGATTGGGACGACTGGGATGAAGATGATTACGACGTAGAAGTAGTCTACGAGCGTTAATTAAATAGAATTTATTAAAAAGGAGCTTATGCTCCTTTTTCTTTGTTTAAGAATAAAGTACTAGGTGTTTATTATGATAATTTCAATGATTGCAGCAATGGCAAATAACCGTGTAATTGGCCTAGATAATAAAATGCCATGGCATTTACCAGCAGATCTTCAGCATTTTAAAAAAGTAACTACGGGTAAACCTGTGATCATGGGTCGCAAAACGTTTGAGTCAATAGGCCGTCCTTTACCTGGGCGTCGTAATATTATTATTACTCGAAACAGCGAATATTCTGCAGAGGGTATTGAAACTGTAACCACCCCAGAGGATGCATTAAATCTAGTTTGTGATGTAGAAGAAGTGATGATTATTGGTGGTGGTAATATTTATGAGCAATTTTTACCGAAAGCAGATCGCTTGTATTTAACTTTTATTGATTTAGATGTTAATGGCGATACGCAGTTTCCTGATTACAATAAAATCGCAAATTGGAATATAAAAGAAGAGCAAGAAAACCTTCCAGATGATAAGAACAAATCTAGTTATAAATTCGTAACTTTATATAAAGAACATTAACATTATTGCGTAATTTTTGATAGATTGATATAATATTCGATAGTCTATGTAAGAACAAAGTATTATAAAGGGTTTGTCATGTTTAAATTACCAAAGCTAGTTGCACTTACTGCTGTTGTCGCTGTAAGTTCGTTGTCGTATACAGCACCAGCAAATGCTGAAGATCAATTAGCGGTATCTATTTGTGAGTACATTGCTGCTGATGATAAAAACCGATTACGTAGTAAGCTTAAAAGCTCTCGCGTAAAAATTCGTAATATCTACGATGCAGTACAATGTAATGGTAATAACTTACTACGTCATGCCGTTGCGAGTAATGCAGTAGATACAGGTGAGTATATAGTTAAAAACTTATCAAAAAGTGCTTTAACAGATGGTGCCGACATTGCTTGGGCTGAAGGCAACTTTGCCAGCTCACCACTTATTGCAGTAATTAAAGATCGCGCTGGTCTTTAATCATAAATAGATTTTACAGCTCTACTTCCAATAAGTATTGTTGAAAAATTGATTGGTCTAGGTTTATTATTAATAACAAACCTAGACTTGTTTCTCTTAGCTAATCTAATCTCACTTCCTAACAAAATTATTAATAAGTTCACTATTTACCTATCTATTTTATATTCCCAAAGTGTAGAGTCTTCACTTTAAAAGCAGCTTCAAATTTACTTCTTCAAAAGAGGTAACTTTATTCAGCTGGTATCTATTTTGTATCTGCTAGTTTATTTACAAACTTAATCACTAAGGATAGATATGAAAGCTGTAATTCCAGTGGCTGGCTTAGGGACAAGAATGCTCCCTATGACAAAAGCTATTCCAAAAGAAATGCTCCCAATAGTCGATAAACCACTTATCCAATATATTGTCAGCGAATGTGTGTCTGCTGGTATTAAAGATATTGTATTAGTGACGCATAGCTCTAAAAATGCAATCGAAAACCATTTTGATACAAGTTATGAGCTAGAAGCTACTCTTGAAAAGCGTGTTAAACGTGCTTTATTAGATGAGATTCGCTCTATTTGTCCGCCTGACGTAACTATTATGAGTGTTCGCCAAGGTGAAGCTAAAGGGCTAGGGCATGCTATTTTGTGTGCTAAGCCAATAGTAGGTGACGACAACTTTGTAGTGCTCCTGCCAGATGTGATACTTGATGCTTATACTGCCGATCAAGAAACTGAAAACTTAGCGGCCATGATTAAACGCTTTAAAGAAACTCAAGCAAGTCAAATAATGCTTGAGCCAGTAGCTAAAGAAGACGTTAGTAAATATGGTATTGCTGATATAAACGGTGTTGAGTTAATGCCAGGTAAAAGTGCTGCAATTAAAGCGATGGTTGAGAAACCTGATGCAGACTTGGCACCTTCAAACCTTGCTGTTGTAGGGCGATATGTACTGAGTAAGAATATTTGGCCTCTACTCGCAAAAACGACTGTAGGTGCTGGCGGTGAAATACAACTTACAGACTCTATTGACGTATTAATGGCGCAAGAAACCGTTGAAGCATTTCATATGAGTGGTCGCTCTCACGATTGCGGAGATAAGTTGGGTTATTTAAAAGCAATTGTAGAGTACAGCATGCGGGATAAAAAGTTAGGTAATGACTTTTCTCGCTTTATAAACGATTTGAATTTACCTTAACTACAGAGCAATAAATTTTATGAAAACTATAGAAGCTAAAATAGTTTTCATAAAATGTAGTGAACTCAGTCTATAAACCTTTGCTAGACTACCCTGAGTTACTAAGTTAGTTACACTTTATCTACACTGTAATAGGTTACGTAGTATGATTGTTACTTATTCTGTATTGATCTTTTAAAGGAACCACCATGATTGAGCAAGGCCAAGAGCTACCATCGGTTACGTTAACGCAATTAACTGACGACGGTATGCAATCTCTTACAAATAAAGAGTTATTTGAAGGCAAAAAAGTCGTGTTATTTGCAGTACCAGGTGCATTTACACCAACGTGTTCAAATGCCCATTTGCCTGAGTTTATTACTCTTGCTGATAAAATTAAAGCAAAAGGTGTTGATGCTATTTACTGTGTATCTGTTAATGATGCATTTGTTATGAAAGCATGGGGCGACTCGCAAAACGCGCAAGAAATAGCAATGCTTGCTGATGGCGATGGTAGTTTCACTAAATCGTTAGGGCTTGATAAGGATACCGCTAGTTTTGGTGGTGTACGCTCAACGCGTTACGCTATGATTATTGAAAATGCAGTCGTAACTGGTTTATTTGTAGAGCAAGACAAAGAGTTTGTTGTAAGCCGTGCAGAATCAGTACTAGAGAAGTTATAACAGTAATAAAGTGTAGGTTTTAGCTTTAATTAATCAGCTACTTACTATTTAAAAACCGATGTTGGAAACAACATCGGTTTTTTTATTTACGGTTTAAACTTTAAATTACGGCTGGTACTGCCCGCTAAGTGTTAAACCAGAGAAAGTGCTATAAGCATTCACGCTTAAGTGCCAAGTACCTGCTTGTGGATTGGTAAATGTACATGTTTCTGCGTTGCCATTTTTATAAGGGCGACAATCGTACGTAGTGGTTGTTGGTTGGCTGCCATATTTTACAAATAAGTCTGCATCGCCACTTCCACCTGACGTTGTTACTGTAAACGTACTCATTCCTGCAGGTACATCTAACGTGTAATGTTTCCACTGACCAGTATTGGCTGTCACATCGCTTATAGTGCCGCCGCCAGCTTGTGGAGTACCTGAACCGCCACCAGATGATGAACCACCAGTAATATTACCCACCAAGCTCACAGCTGAATACGCAGAGTAGCCGTTAAGCATTACGTGGTAAGTTCCTGCTGTAGGGTTATCAATAGAACACTCTTCGCTATTACCGCCTTTATAAGGGCGACAGTCATAGGTAGTTGTTGTAGGTTTGCTGCCCGCACGTACGTATAAATCAGCATCACCAGTACCACCACTCATAGTGAATGTTACGTTAGTAGCACCGCTTGGCACTGTCATCGTGTAAAATGCTTGTGCGTTCGCAGCCCCACTTAAACCTGTTTTAGCTTCACCATTAATAAGCTCGCTATCGCCACCTGTAGGCGGGGTAGTGCCGCCACTTGCTGCTGCAACAGCTGCGGCTGCATCAACAATACCCGTACCACAGCTAGTACATGTCGCAGGGAACGAACGGGTTGTCGACTTTAAAATACTTTCTATTTCATCAGGCGTTGCATCTGGCTTTGCTTGCTTAATAAGTGCCGCAACACCTGCTACGTGAGGCGCAGCCATTGATGTACCTTGCGAATAACCGTAACTGTCGCTTGAAGGTGTAGACGAACCTGAATTGTAAGTTGATAAAACACCTTCTGAGTCGTTTGCAAAGCTTTGCGCGCCGCCCGGTGCTGCAACATCAATATTGCTACCGTAGTTTGAGTAATAAGCTCGGCCGCCATTACGGCCTACTGATGCTACGTTTACTACACCATTACAGTTACCTGGGTTGTAGTTTGCCGAGTTATCGTTATCGTTACCTGCAGCAATAACTACTACAGTGCCGTTACTACGCGCGGTATTAATTGCATTTTGAGTTGTAGAGCTACATGAACCGCTGCCACCTAAACTCATATTAATTACATCTGCAGGGTTTGAGTTTGCCGGAATGCCTGAAACACTCCCACCAGATGCCCAAATAATACCGTCTGCAATATCAGAGGTTAAACCACCACACTTACCAAGCACACGAACAGGCACTACTTTTGCATTATAAGCTACGCCTGCCACGCCTTCGCCGTTATTGGTTACCGCAGCAACAGTGCCGGCTACATGTGTACCATGCCAGCTAGAATTTTGTGCACCGTTAGTACCACACTCGTTTGCTGCAACAGCATCACCCGGATCACGTGCATCGCTATCGCGACCACCGCCATCGTTTGCTACCGATAGGTTAGAGATCATATCGTAACCCGGTAAAATGTTAGCATTTAAATCGGCATGTGGGCGGTAACCCGTATCTAGTACAGCTACAACTACACCGCTACCCGTTGCGGTATCCCAAGCGGTCGGTAAATTTAAACCACCGGCTTGCTCGTAGTAATGCCATTGGTCATCAAAGCGAGGGTCGTTAGGCGTTGAAAACGGCTTTAACATTTGATCCACTTCAATGTATTCAACATTGCCAGAATCAACCATTTCTTGCATAAACTCTTGCGCTTCTGCTGTACTTAATTTTTTATCAGCACGCATTACGTGGTGGTTATTAAGTGCCATTGCACGAATATATTTTGCTTTTACTTTGCCTTTTTTAGAAGCGAAGTTTTTAACAAAGCTCTGTGCGCGCTTTTTCATGCTAGATGGGCTTGCGTCAGCAGTTGAGAGGCTCGCCATTTCGTTATTATTTTTATATTTAATAATAAACTGAGTTTCAAAGCCGCCTTGGCTTTGTAGCTTAGCTGATGTTTCAGCCATTGAACTTGAAACCGATTGAGCCATGCCAGATGTTGCTGCAAAAAGCGTACTAACTGTAATTGCAATTGCGCATCTTTTAAAAGTTTTACTTGTTGTCATAATTATCCCTAGATTTTTATTTATTATTTCGTGATTTAAGATCACGATGCGGGAACAAAAGTAAACGATCTGTTAATTAGGTTAAAATATCAATTTAGTATGTACCTCTTTCATTTGGTTATAACTCAGGTTTTTAGCGGTTTACTCGTTGTTTAGTATTTGTCATATAAATTGAAAATAAGTATAAAGGGTTGTTTTTTTGTGCGGGTAATTATTCCTCTCTTATTACTGATGCATTTTTGTTGTGTTATTACTAATAATTCAAATGCTGCGCTGTTAGCTATTAAATTTTGCTATAATCGAGCAAATTTTTTAATGAGATAAATAAATGACCCAAGTAGATGTAATTGTAATAGGTGCGGGAGCAGCAGGATTAATGTGTGCAGCGCAAGCTGGATACCGTGGCCGAAGCGTTACAGTACTTGATATGGGGAAAAAACCAGGTCGTAAAATTTTAATAAGTGGTGGTGGGCGTTGCAATTTTACAAATGAAAATGCAACCCCGGATAACTACTTATGCACAAACTCTCATTTTGTTAAATCATGCTTAAGTCGTTATACACAGCATGACTTTATTGAGCTGGTGGACAGGCATGGCTTGGCGTATCACCATAAAACACTAGGTCAGCTTTTTTGCGATAACAATGCACAAGACATTGTTGATATTTTACTGACCGAATGTGAGTGGGCCGGGGTAAATATAAAGCTACGCAACGAAGTGATCAGCGTATCAAAAACCGAAATCGGCTATAGCGTTACCACAGAGCAAGAAACATTAAGCTGTGAGTCGTTAGTCATTGCATCAGGTGGCTTAACCATGCCAAAACTAGGTGCAACACCAATAGGTTATAAAATTGCAGAGCAGTTTGGATTAAGTGTATTACCAACTATGGCTGCACTTGTACCGTTTACTTTGCATCAGCACGATAAAGAGCGTTTTGAAGGGCTCTCGGGAATTAGTATTCCTTGTGAAGTTTCAAGCGAAGACGGCACTGTATTTAAAGAAAATATCCTCTTTACCCACCGAGGGTTATCGGGCCCTGCAATATTGCAAATAAGCTCATTTTGGCGAGCAGGGCAGGCTGTTACTATAAACCTATTACCTGAAATTAATTTAAGGCAGCAACTTGCCGATTGGCGAGAAGCGCAAGCCCAAAAGTCGCTAAAAAACAGCCTTTCGACTATTTTACCTAAACGCTTTATAGAAATACTGCACGAAAGCAAAGCGATACCAGATTGTAATATTAATCAGCTTACACATGCCCAAATAGATGAGTTAGTAAATTACATTCATGCGTGGCAAATTAAACCCAATGGCACAGAAGGTTATAGAACAGCAGAAGTAACATTGGGCGGTGTAGATACCGACGAGTTGAGCTCAAAAACCTTTGAAGCTAAAAAAGCTAAAGGCCTATACTTTATAGGCGAAGTAACTGACGTAACGGGCTGGCTTGGGGGCTACAATTTCCAGTATGCTTGGAGCTGTGGATTTGCTTGTGGGCAGTACGCTTAGGTTGTGTAGAGACAATAAAGTTTGTAACCTTGGGGTGATCGCTTCACCCCTTAACCTTGGTAAAAAATATTATTTAAAATATGATTAAAAGTTAACCACTTGAATTTAATGTATTTTATTCCTTAAAAATAAAGTCATAATTTAAGTCATAAAAGCAATAAAATAGCGATTGAAAAACAAGCAAATAAGTCATATTTTTATTCTTTTTTTGACCTCATTTCTTTAATGAATTGTTCATGTTTAGCTAATTCTTCAGGTATTCGATCATAACAGGTTATATCCTGACTTTTTTTCTTGTTTTTAACTTTGCAAAATGACAACCATCTATCAAAAATATAAGATTTACGCCAGAGGGTGATTTTACTTTTAGCTTCCCTTCCAATAATTGTGGGAGCTATGGCTTTTACTGTATTACTATAAATGCTATTCGCTGGAAACTTATCGCTCATTTTTTTAACATAGTTTGAGTCATCTGTAGACCTAAAAACAATAAATGAGCCTCGACTCCTAAATTGAAGTTCATTTAGCAGATGTATATCTGGTAAGTTTTCAATTATGGTACAGGAACTATTTTTAGCTCCCATTTTATAGATCTTACTATCATATAAACATAAGGTAATAGTGCTTGATATTGGTAAGAAAACTTGCAATCCACATTTAGACAAACCACTGATATCTATTGAGTGTAAGTTACGAAGATACCAGTTGTAATGAACCACAGGATGATCTGATATCACAAACTCAGTGGCTGTTTCATTAATTAGTATGTGCCATTCTAAATCTAAGAGAAGAGGCACTTTGAGCGCAGCTTCCAGTGTTTGCAGTTGAAGAAAATATTTTGGGTTATCAAAAGAAACTTTTATACCGTCTAGAGCTTCTTTATCAAAACCATTTAATTGACCTAATTGATTTATTAATTCATTAAAATAATTGTCAATATTATCTAGCGAGGAAGAATATGCATTTGGTGTACGGCTTAATTGAACTAAAATAAACCGAAGAAGGTCTACTCGCCCTTCAAAATCCAATTGTCCATCAACTTCCCTTGTAATTATTTTTAAAGCCTGAGCGCCTGGCCCTTCAATATAATCACGCAAAAAATTTTCGATCGTGTTGTCTTTATCATAGAAGTTATTCTCGAATAGTTCAGCTCCAACATTAGATGGCCGTAACTTATTCCTAGTTGAATCGAATATATTAATAGCACCATCGTTATAGCTAAAGTTTTTAAGTAAACACCTGGGTACGAAGTGCTGCTTCCTTGTTATCTTTTTCATTTATATTTTCCCTACAATGTAGCGGCAATTATTAATAACCTCTAGCTATTTAATGCTAACGATCTTAGGTTTTGATTCTCGTAATAATCTAATTCTATCTTCTATATCTAGAAAATTCATCATCGCAGTTAACAGCATTGTTTGCTCTGCATATGCTTCATCTAGCCTTTGATTAGCAACATCTAACTCATGTCGGTATTTATCTTTTAGCCTTTTTTCTTTTGATTTATCTTCTTTAATTCTCTCCAAGTCAGTGCTAACAGAGCGTTTACGAGCCTTACCAGTTTTTTTAGCCTGAGTTTGTTTCTCTGATGAGATTGCATCCAAAACCTCAAGATACAAGTGGTACAGTGATTTTGGCACCCATTAAGAAAAAAACCGCCAAACTGGCGGTTAAAAGGTCTACACAATATTGTAAAAGTTATGACTACATAGTTACTTTAATAGTTCGAGCACATCAAAACAGGCACCCATTGTATGGTAATCAGTTTTACCTATTGGGCTTTTCATCGTGTCTATTTTTTTATTGTCAGCGGTTAAAATTCTAAACCACGCACCGTATTGATGATCAACTAAATGCTGCCACGAATACTGCCAAATTTTTTCATACCATTGCTGATATTTTTCATCCCCTGTTGCTTGATAAAGATAGGCTGCGCAGCACAGAGTTTCGGCTTGAACCCAGAAGTATTTATCGTCATCGCAAATTGTTTTATCTGGGGCAAAACCGTAGCAAATACCGCCGTGCTGCTTATCCCACGCTACATCTATTGAGTTATCAAATAAGGCTTGAGCGCGCTCAATAAGCCATTTTTGTGGTTTATGCTTATTTAAAAACATTAGTAGTTTTGACCACTCTGTTTGATGGCCAGGCTGAAAGCCCCACGGACGAAATAAATTTTTAGGATCGTCTTTGTTGTACTCTAAATCGACCTGCCAATTTATATCGTAATGCTCCCAGATTAATCCGCCCATTAAATTAGCTTGGCGATTAACCATATTGTCGGCAAGTGTGAGCGCACGGTTTAAAAATATTTCGTCATTTGTGGCTTCATAGGCGGCAATAAGTGCTTCACACGTATGCATATTGGCATTTTGGCCGCGGTATGAATCACATTTTGTGAAGTCGCTGTTATGTTGATCTTTATATAATCTGGCTTTTGCATCCCAAAAATGTGTTTCCATTGTTTGAAATGTATCGTTGAGGTATTCACGCGCCTCTGTAACTCCTGCGCGGTATGCCCAGCTGTAGGCTAAAATAACAAACGCAAAACCATAACAATGGTTAGTGTTATCAAGTACGGTTGCTTGGCCGTTTTCAACTTTTAATAACCAGTTGTAGCCGCCTGTTTGCTCAACAAGGTGATGCTTACGAATAAACTCAATCCCTGATTTAACACGAGAAAGATATTTTTCGTTATTAAAGATTTGATACGCGCGTGCATAGTTAAATACAAATCGGGTAGAGCTTACTAAATGGCGAGTGTGTTTATCAAATACCTCACCATTATCAGAAAAGTTTTGGTAAAAACCACCGTGTTCGTCGTCGATGTTTGGCTCGTAAAACGCTAACGTGTCGCTAATGTGCTGCGTTAAAAATTCACGGCTTTTAAAGTTATCAGGTGTGCTTTTCATAGTTCGCTCCTAAAATCGTGTAGAGACTTTTGGTTAGGTAGGGAGTTAAATGCCCCTTTGTAAGATGCGGCATGGGCACCACATAACGAAGCAAATTCAAAAATAGTTGTTAGTGTTTCGGGCGTGTTGCAAAGCTCGCTAAAAGAGCTGGGTGTCAGGTTTTGTAAGCCTAGTTGATACAGCAGTCCACCTACAAACGCATCTCCTGCAGCGGTGGCATCAACCATAGTAACCTTCTTAGGGTGAAGCGTTTGCTTGGCATTTTTTGTATACCAATGCATAGGGTTGCCTGCATCGGTAACTACAAATAGCTCACAGCCGTTACTCAGTGTTTGGGCAATAAACTCATCGCTCGATTGCTCACCCGCTAAGTATTCAAGCTCTTCTTTTGAGGCTTTAATAATTGAGCAGTCTTTTAATAACGGTAAAATATGCTCGCGAGGGTTGGCATTGCTTGGCCATAAATTAAGGCGCAAGTTAATATCAAAGCTCACAATTGAGTTATTTTGTTTTGCAAATTTAACACCGTAAGCGGTGGTGTTTCTGATGTTTTCGTCGGTTAATGTGTTTGAGCAAATATGAAAAATATCGCATTGCTCAAACCATTCGCGACTAAAGTCATTATTACTAAAGTGCAGATCGGCGGTGTTATCACGGTAAAACTCAAATGTGCGATCGCCGTCGTTATCAAGTGATACAAACGCGAGAGCTGTTTTTGCTTGGTTGGTAAAACGCATAAAGTCGGTTTTTACACCTTGCTCTTTTAATGCATTATGTAAAAAGTCGCCAAAGCTATCAGTGCTTAGCATTCCTGCAAAGTAGGCATTACCGCCTAGCTTTGCAATGGCAACGCTTACGTTTGCAGGCGCACCGCCTGCAAACTTTGTAAACGCTTCGTGTTCGTTGCTGTTTTGGCTCAATTTATTTGAAAGTAAATCAACCAGTACTTCACCAAAGCATATTGTGTGTTTCATGATGTTGCCTTAGTTGTTAGTCAAGTAGCCAATGCAGTGCTATTGCCGCTGTCCACGAGAAATCTTTACCACCGCAGCCTGCGCCTGTTTCTGGGTTAAAGTATTCGTAGTAGCCTGACTTAACAACGAGGTTGCGCGTGTCATCTTGAATTTTTTCAGCCGTTGTTACAAAACCTGCTTCTTTAAGGCCTGCGGCTATCATCCAATTTATGTGTAGCCAAATAGGACCACGCCAGTAGCGTTGTGGCTCGTATTTTTCTTCTTTAGGGTGAGTAGATGCCACACTAAATTGACTCGACTCAATAAAATATTCAGTGGCTGTATTAATTATTTTAGTTTGCTCATCGCTTGTTAAACCTGCATATACAGTTAATAGCGCAGCTGATGTTTTAACTTTAGCTAAGCTGTTAGTTAGTACATCTCTGCAATAAAAGTACTGGCTTTGTTCACACCATAAAGTGTTTATGGCTTGCTCTGTTATTTGTAAACGCTGTGCTAAGTAATCAGTGCGAGCATCGTTTAAGCCAAGTTGTTCACCCATTTTGAGTAAATCTTTGGTTGCACGGTGTAAAATAGCAATAATACCTAGGTCGTTCATTTTGTAAGGGCTGGTCTCGTAAATCACTTTGCTGTCAAAGTTGTTACGTTTAAAAAAGTCTACAAGGTATAAAAAGCGATCGTATTCACTTTTATGTGGACGCTGAGAAGAATCTACATGACTTGTATCACGGCGCGTATATTCCCAATCCACACACGGCACAGCATGAAGAGCGTCATCCCATGATGGGCTGTTATCCATGCCCGACTCCCACGGGTGGTAGGTCACTACTAAACCTGTTTTTTCAGGATCTCGGTCGTTGTACCACCATAAATGATAATCAACTACTTGTGAAAATAATTCTTTAACCTTTTGTTCTGCAAGTATTTTATCTTTCGCGCTGGCAAGCATTTCCTTCATTACAGTAGCAACTACTGGCGGTTGTGAAATAGAGGTACTTTTAATTTTTTTATCTGATCCCCATACGTCAGGACCAGGAAAATAAGTATCAGAATCTTTATGAAACAAGATGTGCGGCACCATGCCATCATCCCATTGGCCTGAAAATAACACATCAATTTCTTGCCATGCGCGGCTTTCGTCTGATTTCATCCAGCCTAGCGCTGTAATGGCTGAATCCCAGTTCCACTGAAACGGGTATAGGCCATGTGTTGGTACTGTATAGCCACCTAAGTCGTTTGCTATAAGTGTTTTAGTAGCAAGGTCTGCAAGCGATGAAGCCGTTGCTGAGTCAATTTTACCGCTGTTTATAGTAGTCATATTGGGTGCTCTTTGTGTGTTATTTCCGATTTGGATAATATTAAAGCACTCATTATGGGTTGTAAATGTTTTTTTTCTGTGCTTAAATCCTGTTCGAAGTAACAAAAAACTAACATGTTTACTTGGTTATTTCGGCTTTGCTTAGCCACACTCTAAGTAAATACACACAGACAACTAGCACAATTGGAGAATACCCGTGAATAAAACAACGATCGCCTCTATTGTATCTTTATGCCTTGCACAGGGCGCTTATGCAGCAGAAGAAGCTGCACCAGATACAGCAAAAAAAGCTAACAACGTTGAGCGTATTATCGTCTCTGGTACCAGTAAAGGGCGTGTTATTTCAGACACTCCTCAATCAGTAACATCTATTAGCGAAGACGAGCTGGTAAAGCTGTCTTCAAGTAGCCAAGCGGATGTGCTTCGCTATATTCCGGGTATTAAAGTAGAAGGCGGTGGTGGTGAAGTCGCTACTAACCTACAAGTTAGAGGATTACCTTCATCGGGTCAGTTTCAGTTTACGCCGCTGTCTTATGATGGTTCACCTAGTTTGAGTGTTTTTGGTTTGAACTCATCGGCGTTTGATGTGTATTACCGTAATGATTTGGGTATTGAGCGCGTAGAGTTTGTGCGTGGTGGTGTATCTAATTTATTTGGCCAAGGCTCTGTGGCCGGCATTATTAACTATATTTCTAAAACGGGCAGTGACGATCCGCAAAGTACCGTACAAATGGAGCTTTCTGATCAAGGCCGTACCCGTTTAGATTTTGCAACGAGCGGCCCACTTAACGAAGACGGCTTATATTATGCGCTTTCTGGTTTTTACCGTTACGACGAGGGCCCTTTAGATACAGGCCTTGAGACTAAAGGTACACAGTTGCGTGGTAATATTAGTAAAGAATTTGATGATGGCTCTGGCTCATTTACTGTTTACGGACAGTACATTGACGACCAAGCTCAGTTTTACTTGCCTATTCCACTTGATGGCGACAGCCGCGAGCGTTTAATTGGTAACGATGGTCGTGAAGTTGAGTCACTGCAAACGGCGCAAGTATCTAACTTAACGTACGATACAGCAAATGGTCGTTACGAATCGCCAATCAGCGATGGTGTCGTTACTAAAGGTGGCTCTATTTCAGTGGTGTTTGAAAAAGAACTCGCTAACGATTTTGCCATTAATATGCGCAGTAAATACGCTAAGTACCAACACGAATTTAATCTATTTTTAGACGGCGACGGTATTATTAATGTACCTGAAAGCCAAGACGACTTTTTAGCTAACCGGGGGCTAGGTGATGCAAGCGGTGCTGAGTTTTCTTATGTTAATTCAGGTGTCGCACTTGCAAGCGATGACTTACTATTTGCTAACCGCATTTTAGACCGCGACCGCCCAGCTGAAGACTTTTCTGCAGAATTTAATATCATCAAAAGTATTTTTGTAGGTGATTTTAGCCATGATATTACAGTCGGCACATTTTTCTCTCACAGTGAAGCCGACGACGACAACGTTATCACAACTTACTTAGGTGAGTTTAATAACAACCCTCGCTTAATCGACTTAACGTATACCGATGTTAATGGCGACGAGGTTCAGTACACTCAAAATGGTATTAGTGGCCCAGGTATTTCTTATACTAACCAAACCATTAGCGCTACCCGCCGAGCACTGTACGTAGCGGATCAAATGGAAAGTGACGATTGGATTTTTGACTTTGGTGTTCGCTACGAAGAAATTGAAGGCAAAATTAGCCGCGAAGGCAGCCAAGTTGTACAAATAAATAACGACCCATCACTTGCATCTAACTTACAAGTAAACACTACGGGCAGTGGTGTAATGACTTACGGCGAAGTCGACACGTCTGAATTTGCTGTATCGGGGGCGGCGTTATATCGCTTAACAGATAATTTAAATGTATATGCTAATGCATCGCGCGGGTTTTTCTTCCCTGAAATTAGGGGGATTCAGTTTAATGATTTAGGCGAACCAGCAAGTTACGAGGCTGAAATTGTAGAGCAGGGCGAATTAGGTGTTAAGTTTTTTGATAACGACTTTAGCGGTAGTGTTGCTTTATTTAGAACAGACTTAAAAGATAGACGCAGCGTAGACTTTGTAAACGATGGTAACGGTGGCGTACTAGAGCTGCCAGTAATGCAGTCAACTAAAGCAACGGGTGTTGAGCTTACAGGTCGTTACGATATTACCGATGAGTGGGCTGTTGATGCCAACATGACCTATACCGATCACGAATTTACAGAATTTGATTCAGACCCCTCTATTATTGGTAACGAGTTACGTCGTAAACCAAAAATACTATTCAATACATCTATAAGCTATACCACAGATGACTGGGATGCTTCTATCTATCATAACTTTACAGGTAAAAACTTTGCTAACGATGCAAACTCGGTAGAGCTCGATTCATTCCACTTATTTAGATTTGATGCAGGTTATAACTGGCAAGTTGCACCAGAGCAAACAGTACGCTTAAGCGTTGGGGTATTTAACCTGTTTGATTCTGACGGTGTTACTGAAGGTTCGCCACGTTTAGGTAATAGCCAAACGGCAGATAATCCATACTTTGTAGGTCGCCCGATTCTCCCACGACGCGTTATTTTAAGAGTTAAATACGACTTTTAAATAAATGCTTTATGCCTATTAACTCACTTTTGGGCTAATAGGCTTTTTGCATTATGATGCATTTTTCAGCTAAGTTAGTTACAGGTTTACCTTTTTGACTAGGCTCGTTTATTAAAAAGGTAAGGGCAGGTAGCCGTTTAGTATTTTAATTTTGAAAAGGCGCAGTGTTTTCATATTGTGAATACGCGAATTAATTATGAATATATTAGATTTTTCAATAGTTGCTCTTTATCTTGGTGCCTTATTGGTAATGGGATTTATGCTACGCGAACAAACCAATAAAAATGATTACTTTTTAGGGGGTAAAAGCTTAGGTTGGAAGCCTTTAGCTTTATCGGTAATGGCCACTCAACTTTCGGCTATTAGCTTTATTTCGGCTCCTGCATTTGTTGGTTTACGTGAAGGTGGTGGTATGCAATGGCTCTCGTATGAGCTGGGTGTTCCGCTGGCGATGATTTTAATTTTAGCGACTATTTTACCCAAGCTTTATAAGAGCGGCATTGTCAGTATTTACGATTATTTAGAAATGCGCTTTGGGCGCTCGACCCGTGTACTTATTAGTGTGGTGTTTCAGTTTAGCCGCGCATTTGCCACCGGCATTATGATTTACGCGGTATCGCTTATTCTACAAGGCACCATGGGAATAGAAGCATGGCAGGCCATTGTACTAACGGGTGTTATAACCGTTTTATATTCACTACAAGGTGGGATGAAAGCGGTAGTGTACGGTGATGCGATTCAAATGATCATCATTGTACTAGGTACTATTGCTTGTATCGGATTTGGGCTTTATCACTTAGGTGGCGTTGATACCTTTATTGCCAATGTTGATTCGAGCCGATTAGAAGCGATTAAGTTTGATTCATTTGGTTTTAGCGGTGGTGGCTTTGGCTTTTTACCGATGATTTTTGGTGGTGTGGTACTTTACGCCTCTTACTACGGGTGTGACCAAACGCAAGCGCAACGTGCGCTCAGTGCAAAGAATCCTAAAAATCTACGCTACATGATTTTAGCAAATGGTGTAGTGCGCTTTCCTATTACTATTTTATATTGTGTGTCGGGTTTAATTGTTGGCACACTGGCAATGAGTAACCCTGAATTCTTAGCAAAAATTCCAGCCGATAACCCTGATTGGATGATGCCTATATTTATTTTAGATTACTTGCCGCACGGCTTAATTGGTTTGTTAGTTGTCGCTATTTTGTCGGCAGCGATGTCGTCACTTAGCTCTGCAATTAATTCACTTTCGGCCGTAAGTATTGAAGACTACAGCCGTATTTCTAATAAAGAGTTAGACCAACCAACGTATTTAAAACTGGCTAAATACTTAGGCTTAGCATGGGGCGCAATTACCTTAGTGTTATCACTTTTTGCCGGTGACATAGCCCCAACTATTATTGAAGCTATTAACAAAGTCGGCTCGTTATTTTATGGCCCAATACTGGCGGTATTTTTAGTTGCTGTACTAAGTAAACGCAGTGCTGCACTACATGCCAATATTGGCTTAATTAGTGGTG
Source organism: Pseudoalteromonas sp. AS84 (assembly GCF_038900255.1). Lineage (NCBI taxonomy): Bacteria > Pseudomonadati > Pseudomonadota > Gammaproteobacteria > Alteromonadales > Pseudoalteromonadaceae > Pseudoalteromonas > Pseudoalteromonas sp. AS84. Next base: position 189,772 of record NZ_JBBMQY010000003.1, read on the forward strand.
TATTAATTAACTTGTTGGTGTCGGTATTTGCGCCTGATATTTTCTGGTTTTGGTGGAATTTTATAGGCTTTGTCAGCGCCGCTGTGATTATTTATGTCACGAGTCGTTTAATTCCACGAGAAGTGAACGAAGTCACAAAAGTACAAAATGCCGAGACAATATCAAACTCAATTTTAACTGGCAAAGATATCGTTATGCTACTTAGCATGTTTATTGTGATGATATTAATTTGTTTAGCTATTCCTTCAATTTTTTCGTGAGCTGTGACTAATGGATTCTAAAAAATCGTTTTTAATTGATTTATTTACCACTGCGGTAAATGCCTGTAAACCCAGCGCTTGCATGAGTAAGTATTTAGAAAACATAGATGCAAGCAAAGGCTTGTGTGTAGTAGGGGCGGGTAAAGCCGCCGCTGAAATGGCCGCCGAAGTTAATCGCTTTTATGGTGATAAATGCTTTGGCGCAGTGGTAACGCGTTATGGCTACGAAAGTAGCGGCGATACTGGGCGAATTAAAGTGCTTAGTGCGAACCACCCAACACCAGATGATAATAGCTTGGCTGCTGGCAAAGAGTTATTGGAGCTTGTAAAAAATAATCCGGCTGATATTCCTATTTTGTTTATTATTTCGGGGGGCGGTTCGTCGTTGATGTGCCTTCCTGTTGACGATGTGCCTTTTTCACAAAAGCAAAAGCTTAATCAGTTTTTACTTAGAAGTGGTGCAAGCGTTGATGAAATAAATGTAGTACGTAAGCAGTTGTCACTTGTTAAAGGCGGTAAGCTAGCGCAGGCTGCTAAGTCGGATTACGTTACGCTTATTATTTCAGATGTAGTAGGGGATAAACCAAGTGATATAGCGTCTGGTCCTACTATTAGCGATGGCAGTACTAAAGCTGATGCACTGGCTATTTTACAAAAGTACAATTGGCCGGTAATTGCAGAGGTTGAAGCACATTTATTAAAACCTGAGCAAGAACGAGCTGCCGATACCATAGGTGAGCACTTTATTGTTGCAAACGCGCAGCATGCTATTGATAGCGCTATAAGTGTTGCACAGCATGAAGGCTGGGAAACTCAGGTACTAGGGTATGATATTCAAGGCGAGGCTAAAGAAGTTGCAAAGCAACATGCGGCTATCGCTCTTGAGCAAAAAGGCCAAGGCAAGCGCGTTATGTTGTTCTCAGGCGGCGAGCTTACAGTAACCGTTGCTGATGTTTATGGCGATGGCGGGCCCAATCAAGAATACTTAATGGCGTTGGCTGAGGCGCTTAATGGCGAAGCGGGTATTTACGCACTTGCTTGTGATACCGATGGTGTAGATGGTAGTAAAGATGTAGCGGGTGCTTACATAAATAGCACAACGGTTACACGGGCACAAAGCGCAGGAGAGAGCCTTCAAGCGCAATTAGAAGGACATAATAGCCATCAGTTTTTTAAAGCAATTGATGATTTAATTATTACTGGGCCAACTAACACAAATGTGAATGATTTTAGAGTGATAGTGATTGAGTAGGCGCAGTTTGCCCACTTGTTCTTTATACTGGTTTCACGTAATCTTGTGCTCCAATTTTGTTAGGGTTAATACCTATGTTTTCGTTAAACAACAGTAACTTATTACGCTCTGGTTTTGAGCTTGGAAAAGGCGAAAAGCTTTTTCAAGATATTGAGCGCGATATTATAAAAGTGGTGTTTTGGGAAAAGTGCGTAACTCAAAGTCATATTGTGAGCGCAACTCGTATTCCACAGCAAACTGTGTCGCGTTTACTTAAGTCGTTAACCCAGCACGGTGTAATTGTACAAAGCGATACGCTTATTCCGAATAAAAAAGGTAAGCCGGGGTTTGGCATTGCCCTTAACCCCGATTACGGATTTACCTTTGGCTTAGCTATTTTGCTTGATGCCATTTCGATTGCTGTAATGGATTTTACGGGAAAGGTTGTGTACACCCATATGCAGCTAATGTCGGATATGAGCATTAATAATGTGCTTAAGTGTGCACAAAAGCTGGTGGAAGAAATAAGCGCTGAGCGTGACATTCCAAGCGAAAAAGTACTGGGAATGGGCGTGGGTATCTCTGGCTTTTTTAGCTCGATGGATGGGAAAATGAATACCCACCATATGCTAGAAGAGTGGTCGCAGGTTGATATTATCGATATTGTGTCGCAGCATTTTCAGCTCCCTACTTGGGTTGTTAACGATGCTACAGGCGCGGCTGCAGGCGAGGGCGTTGCAGGTATTGGTCGTGAGTACAAAAACTTTGTTTATATGTTTGTATCGGCCGCATTTGGTGGCGGTATTGTAAATAATGGCGACGTACTGCGCGGTACATACGGAAACGCAGGTGAGCTTGGCGACATGCTACCGCCTAAATTATATGCGCACCCTAATCTTGAATTACTAAAACGTATTTTGAAAAAAAATGGCGTAGTGGTTACTTCTATTTACGACCTGCATGACAACTTTGACCCCGATTGGCCTGGCGTTGAAGAGTGGCTGTTTAAAGTTCAAGACTCATTTGATTTAGTGGCAACCTGTTGCTCTGCATTATTAGATGCTGAAGCGATTATTATTGGTGGCCATATTCCAAAAGAGTTGGCTGAAAAAGTTATTGCACGAACTGAGGTTTATGCACAATTTAGACGTGGCGCTAAACGCCCTATGCCAAAGCTGGTGGTTTCTAATATTGATAATTTTCCGGTATCAATTGGCGCAGCCACATTGCCATTTAGAGAGTTGTGTTTGTAGCTTAATACCAATCCGCAATAATACTTAATCATTTTGCGGGGCTAAACGTGTCGCTACCTGCGTTAAAAAAATCTCATTTAGAACAACTAAATAGCGAGTTTTTTTCCTAGCTATCAACACGTTTTTCCAGCCTCAAAATAGCTCACTTAATTAAGCGAATTGGTATAAGTAATAGAAACTTTAAAATAAAAAAGCCGATATTTTTTATGCAATATCGGCTTTTTTAGTGTTGTTTATACCAATTACATTAAATTAGTATCATTCCTCTAGAAATGCCTCGCCTTGTGTCATCCACTTTGCAGCTGGTTTGCCTTTTAAGTAATGATCAAAGTACTGCATCATACGCACTGAAAAATCGACCTGATTAGGAAACTTTTTCAAGTGGTGTGGTTCACCTTCGTATTGTAAAAATGTAGCGTCTTTTCCTGCACGGCGTAGCGCTAAATAATACTGTACGCTTTGATGCCAAGGTACTGCATCGTCTTTGTCGCCAGACATTATTAAGATAGGCGTATTAACTTTGTCTGCAAAAAATACTGGTGAGTTTTCTATGTAAAGCTCTGGTGCTTCAAATAAGTTTTTGCCAATACGGCTTTGCCCTGTTTCGTATTGAAACTGACGAGCAAGACCCGATTTTAAACGTATGCCACTGTAAGCACTTGTCATGTTTGATACTGGCGCGCCAGATACAACCGCTTTAAACATATCTGTTTGGGTTATCATAAACGCACTTTGATAACCTGCCCAAGAGTGACCTTGTAAGCCTATTTTATCTGGGTCAGCTATGCCTAAATCTATTAATTTTTGGGTGGCGTTTATCATGGTTTGCGTTGAGGATTTACCCGGGTGACCTATTTCAAAGCGAATATCAGGTAAAAATACCGCATAGCCGTTTGAGGTAAACATAGGGAAATTAGGGCGATGGTTTAATTCCATTTTTGGAAAATCAAACATGCGTTGACTCATATAACGATAAAAATACACAACTACAGGTACTTTATCGCCTTTTTTATAGCCCGCTGGTTTTATTAATACGCCTTGTAAATCTTCGCCGTCAAAGCCTTTATAGCTTATTAGTTCTGGCTTTTCTCCCCATGCAAAATTACTAATTTGTGGATTTAGGGTGGTCACTTGTTTTGGTGCGCTAAAGCTAAAATCAGTTTGGTAGTAATCAGGAAATTGGCTATAAGTTTGCGAGGTGAACAAGTACTTGTCAGCCTTTTTGGCTTTTTTAACTACATCAAAGCGTTTATTACCGCTAAGCACGTTAGTTATTGTGTTTGTAGCTAAGTCGAGCTTTGCCACTTCGCTTTGTTTAGTTTGCAAGTTAATAGCAGAGACAAGTAATGTATCGCCTTTTTTAAACCCCACTTGGGTTTTATCAAGCTTAATAACACGGTACTGCGTATTGCTTTGCTTACCATTAGTTAGGCGTTTAGCTTGCTGCGTTTTTACGTCAAATGCCCAAATATCGTATTTACTATAAGCAAGCACTTGGCTGCTGTCGGTCATCCAACCAGCAAAACCATAACCAGGTTGAGTAGATGGGTAGTCGTGTTTATCATCAGCAAAGGTTGCCTGAATCGCTTTTGTAAGCGGTGTTACTTTATTATTTTTTAAATCTTTTAGCTGTATTTGGCTATCGCTAAAATAAGCCGCAAACTCACCATTAGGGGCAAGGCTCGGTCTAAACGGATAGTTACTAATAATTGGAGTTTGTTTACCGGTGTTTATATTTACTGCAAAGTAATCAGCAAAAAAACCGCCGTACATTATTTTTTCTAGGTAGGGGATGTTAGATGAGCCAAGTAAAGATACATCTCGCTGAGGATTTAGTGCAACCTCAGGCATATTAGTGGTACTTAGCTGTACCACTTTTTGCGAGTTAACGTGATACACCGCACTGTAATGGCGATTCTTATTAACTTCGTTCCATTGCTGCTCTTCACGCGGTTTTATTTGCGCATCGTTGTTGTGCCATACATCTAAACCTTTATGTTCACGTATGGTATTAAAGTCGTACAATGAGACTTCGTCAGTATATTCTTTAGCCTTAACTTTAGCAGCAAGCTTTGGATGGTTTTCAAAATATAAACGCTCGCCATTTTCTGACCATTCAAGGGTGGCTGTTTTCCCTAACGTCCATGCTTTATTCGGTGAATCTATAGTTACAAGCTTCTCGTTTTTATATAGCTGTAAAGTGTAGCTACGACGGCGCGTGTCATCATTTACATAGTTACCCAATGTAAACGCTGCAATATTGTCAGTTGGGTGCCACGCTATTTTATTTGCGATTACGCCTGGTTCATCAATTAATACACTGCTATTAAAGTCACTTAGCTCAATTAACGCTATTTGGTTGTTATTACCATCGCTGTAACTTTGGCTCACTAATAGTTGGCTGTTAGCTGAGTTAATAGCGTAGCTAAATACGTTTTCTATTGTATGGGTGCGTTTATCAGATAAATTTACGATAACAAGCGCATAGCTCTTATCTTTTTTATCGGGCGTGATAGCGTTATCTTCTTCGTTTTTAGTGCTATCGGTTTTATCTTCTACTTTTACGTCATCGTCTTTTTTATTTAAACGATAAGCAAGCCACATACCGTCATCAGATAATGTGTAATCTTTTACATCAGCAAAGCTTTGTTGGGCACCTGATTGTGTGTTTACGAGTATCAAGTTATTTTTAAGGGTGTCTTTTTTCTTAGTTGTTTCTTTTTCAAGTAAGGTAGGTACTTGTGTAAAAGCGACCCAGTTAGCGGTTTTGTTAATATGAGGCTTAATGCCGCGCTCTACTTCTGCGATGAGTGTATTGCTTTGTAGTGAGTAAACTTGGCCCGTTGCATTTCCACGATACGGCGTTGCACTTAAAGAGAGTACTTGACCATTGTCAGATAGTTGCGTGCTTTTAGCTGATTTAAAACTAAATATGTCTTTAAATTGTAGTGATTCTTTGGCGTGTATGCCGGTGCTAGTTAAGCTGGCAACGAGTGCCGTGCTTAATAAGGTGAGTTTTGTTTTCATTATTGATTCTCGTATTATGACATTGTTTCATTGTAACGAGTTTGGTTCATAATTCGAGCGGATCAGATAAATGGCAGCTACATACGACAAAACGACCTGTAGGTCGTTTTTTAGTATTCAATTTATTAATTTAGCAAAAAATTACAGCCAAATTTTTTGTAGCTCAAGCCACTGTTTTTCAAATTGAACACTTGGTTTTGCTTTAAAGTCGCTACGTACAAACTGATTCATTTTGCCTTCAACGTAGGCGAGTAAAAAGTTTGCAAGTGTAAGCTCATCACTTTGAAAGTTTTTACCTTCACGTAATTTACGCTCACGAAGTACTTGTTTAAACTGAGTTTCTAGTTTTTCAAACAAGGTTTGTACACGTTCTCGCAAACGTTCTTGCTCACCTTGCAGAGCATCACCCGTTAAAATACGAGTAATACCTGGGTTTTTTTCAGCAAAGGTTAAAAGTAATAATAGAATGTTATAAATGCGCGTTTGGCTTTCTTTTTCGTTTTCAATAATAATATTTATACGAGATAAAAGGGTATCTTCAATAAACTCAATTAAGCCCTCAAACATACGCGCTTTGCTCGGAAAGTGACGGTATAGCGCGGCTTCAGATACACCCACCTCAGCAGCTAGTTTTGCTGTAGTGATGCGTTGGCCTAAATTAGTTTCTAACATTTGTGCGAGTGCTTGCAGTATTTGCTCTTTGCGATTACTTCTTTTTGTCGCAGGCATGAACATTCCTTTTTATTAGTTATTCTTAGTGGCGCAGTTAAGAACCCTAGTCATTTTTTGTTCAAATGAATGGCGTATGTTAATGTTTTATTCAGTTTGTTTCCAGCCTTTTATAGATGTTTGGCCAGCTGTTCGATCACCTTGCGAGCTATTTCTATTTTACTTGTTGTTGGTAATTCTAGTTGTTCGTTATGCCAGTATAATGTTAAAGCATTATGATCGGAATTAAACCCTAAGCCACTTTTTGATACGTCATTAGCGCAAATCATATCTAGATTTTTATTTTTTAGTTTACCTTTCGCATAGCTTTCTACATTTTGAGTTTCGGCGGCAAACCCTACAGTATAAGGACGGCTTTGTTTAAGATTGGCAATAGCTGCAATTACGTCAGGGTTTTTAGTTAAAGTAAGAGTGAGTTCGTCGCCTTGCTTTTTCATTTTTTGAGTCGCAATTTCTGCCGCTCGATAATCTGCTACAGCGGCGCAGCCAATAAATGCATCTGACTGTGGTGCATAAATTAATGATTCATTTAGTAACTGCTCAGCGCTTTCAATATTTATTAAATTTACGCCAAGAGGCGCTTTAATCGTAACAGGACCCGAAATTAAATTAACCGTAGCACCGAGTTGCAAAGCGGCCTCTGCCAGTGCATAACCCATTTTTCCTGAACTGTGATTTGATATAAAACGTACCGGGTCGAGAAGCTCACGCGTTGGGCCTGCTGTTATTGTAATTGTTTTTCCTGCAAGTAACTGCGGTTGCTCTTTTGCTGTACATAGCGCAACTAGCTCATATGGTTCTAGCATACGGCCTGCGCCTACATCGCCACATGCTTGCTCACCTTTACCTGGGCCCCAAATAAGTACGTTGCGAGCTTTTAATGTGGCCAAATTGGCTTGTGTCGCTGAGTGTGCATACATTTGCTGGTTCATGGCAGGTGCAATTGCGACTTTTGCAGGCGTTGCTAGCAGTAACGTTGTTAGTAGGTCGTCAGCAATGCCGGCTGCCATTTTAGCAATAATATTACAGGTAGCTGGGGCGACTAAAATTAAGTCAGCCCATTTTGCAAATTCAATATGCCCCATTGAAGCTTCAGCAGAAGGGTCAAGTAACGAGTCTGAGACAGTTTCGCCACTAACGGCTTGCATAGTTAAAGGGGTAATAAAGTGCTTAGCTGATTCAGTCATAACTACTTTTACTTCACAACCAGCGTCTTTTAATCGCCTAACGAGCTCTGCACATTTATAAGCTGCAATGCCGCCGGTAATACCTAGTACAATTTTTTTGTTTGTTAAGTTAGTCATGGTTGTTCATCAGTCTTATTAAATATTGCGCTTAAAATAACAAATCTTTACCCGTACAGCGAAGTTTTTTAATTCGAAATAACAGGCTAAATTTTAAATTTGCATTACATTTATAAGACACTTTCGCCTCTCAAGGATGAATAATGCAACTTACTTCACTACCAAACTCACTTCGACCTCGTGAAAAGCTCATCGCGAAAGGGGCTAAAGCGCTCAGTGACGCAGAGCTTCTTGCTATATTTTTACGAACAGGGTTGCCAGGAATGAATGTAATTGAGTTGGCTCAGCATTTATTAAACGAGAATAAAACACTGCATAATTTGTTTAATGCCAGTATTGAGGAGTTTTGCTCTCAAAAGGGATTAGGAACTGCTAAATATGTACAACTACAAGCTGTATTAGAGCTAAGCCAACGTTATATGCAGGAGCGTTGTCAACGAGATGCGGTGTTTAATTCGCCAAACTCAGTTTACGATTACCTGACCATTCAAATGCGAGGCTTGCAGCAAGAAGTATTTATGGTGTTATACCTAGATAGTCAAAATAGATTAGTAAAAGACGAAATACTTTTTTATGGCACAATTAATTCTGCCAGTGTTTATCCGCGTGAAGTGGTAAAGGCTGCCCTTAAAAATAATGCAGCAGCTGTTATTTTTGCGCATAATCACCCAAGTGGTATTGCAGAACCGAGCCAAGCAGACAAACTTATTACTAATAAATTGCAGCAAGCACTGCAATTGGTCGACATAAGTGTGCTCGATCACATCATTGTTGGTGGAGAAACGTGTGTTTCGTTTGCCGAGCGAGGCCTGATTTAGCTTTGTTAGATACAGAAGTGTGTTAAAAATGAGCTGTTTAACGTGTTTTGGCAAATTAGTTTAATTTAAATGCAGTTTTTACTTTCCCTAAGGGCATTCGATCTTTATAATTAGCCGCTATCAAATTTACATATATGAGCTGATTGGATAGATCAGTGTTTGATCTTTGCCTGTAAAAGCTGTATAAAGAGCGCCCTTCGATTTATCTCTAGGGCGGAAATACACGGCCTTAGATTAAATTAAGCTCGAGCGAAGTTATTGGAGATATATAGACATGTCTAAAGTATGTCAAGTTACAGGTAAGCGTCCTGCGGTTGGTAATCACCGTTCACACGCGAGAAACGCGACTAGACGTCGTTTCCTACCTAACCTACAAACACACCGTTTTTGGGTTGAAAGTGAAAAACGTTTTGTAACATTACGCACTACTACTAAAGGTATGCGTATTATCGATAAAAAAGGCATCGACACGGTTCTTACAGAAATCCGTGCTCGCGGCGTTAAAGTTTAAGGATCTGAATCATGCGCGATAAAATCCGTTTAGTTTCAACTGCCGGTACTGGTTTTTTCTACACTACTGACAAAAACAAACGTAACATGCCTGAGAAGATGGAAATCAAAAAGTTTGATCCAAAGATTCGTAAACATGTTCTTTTTAAAGAAGCTAAAATTAAGTAATTTTAGTTCTTTTAGAATTTAAAAACCCAGCTTAGGCTGGGTTTTTTGTTTTTTAAAATATAATTAGTGAATTGATATAAAAAAACCTCGTTGGCATAACCAACAAGGCTTTTAAATCAAAAAACGTTATACCAATAGCATTAAATTAGTGAGCTATTTAATGCGATAAAATAATCATGTTTTAATAAAATAGGTATCATTATATTTTTGTGAATGCATCTTGTAGTGGTGGTACTACTTGCTTTTTACGGCTTAGTACACCATCTAACCATACTTTATCATTTTCTGGTTTTACACCGTAAGCCTGCTCAACTAAGTTTGCATCGTCAGATACAATTAGCATTTCTGAGCCTTCTTTCATTATATCGGTAAGCAGTAAAAATACAGAGTGGCGGTTGCCTTCAACTTTTAGCTTAGCAATATCGGCTGCAAGGTCTGCTTTAATATCGTCAAAAACAGCAAGGTCGATTACTTCTAGTTGGCCAATGCCTACTAGGTTACCGTTCATGTTGAAATCTTTAAAGTCACGCATTACTAGATCACGTGCAGGTGTGTCTTCAACCGCAGATTTAACGCGGAACATATCCATACCTAGTTCTTTAAAGTCATCGATACCTGCAATTTCAGCTAGCGCTTCAACACATTTAATATCGGCAGTGGTACATGTTGGTGATTTAAATATGACTGTGTCGCTTAAAATTGCACACATCATAATACCAGCGATATCTTTAGGGATTTCTACGCTGTAGAAGTCGTACATCATTTTAATAATGGTGTTTGAACAACCAACAGGACGAATCCAACATTCAAGCGGAGTAGATGATGTTAAGTCACCTAATTTATGGTGATCTACCACGCCAACAACGCGAGCTTGGTCGATATCATCAGGTGCTTGTGTTTTTTCTGTGTGATCTACAATATACACATCTTCACCCGCGTAGCTTAATTTAAGCTCTGGTGCTTCGAAGCCAAATTTATCAAGGATAAATTGAGTTTCAGGTGAAATTTCACCAAGACGAGTTGGAATTGCAGGCTCATCAATTTGGTTTTTTAAATAAGCCAGTGCAATTGCACCACAAATAGAATCTGAATCTGGGATTTTATGGCCCACTACATACATAGACATTGACGGAACTCCTTTAAATTTGCCGATATTCTAACAAAGTCTGCGGCCTTTAACATATAGACAGCGCAATTAAGTTTTAGTTACACTTTAAAATCTTGAATTTACTAGGTGTATTTATATGCGACTGGGCCGTAAAGGTTGGAACAACGTTATAATATTTTCGATGTTGATTATGATCTTCTTTTTGAATGGCTGGCATAAGCAATTTTTGGGAGGTGATGATAAGCCAGCGTTACAAGCTGTACTCCCCGAACAAAGTTTTGTACTCACACTGCAATTTGTTGATCAAAAAATTGAGCGAATAGGAACAAGCTGGCGTACAACCCCACTACAAAAAGACATACCGCTTGTGTGGCAAGCATCTGAGCAGCAGCTTAGTGATTTAATTAATCAGTGGCAAAGCGCGCAGTTAATGGGTGTTAACGAATCTGTTGTTTTTAATCCTAATGCACCTTTATATGTTGCTACATTTGAGCTGGCTGGCGAGAATTTACCTTGGGTTTATTTGCTTTATAAAGGCGATGGGCAATATTACTTACTCGAAAAGAGTAGCCAACGAATACTCGCACTCGATTTAAAAACTGCACAGCAGTTATTTCCTAGTTTTGATTTTTCACAAAGTGAGTCTAATTAATGCCTGAATTACCAGAGGTAGAAGTGAGCCGAATGGGCATCACTCCCCACGTACAAAACCAAGTTGTTACAAAGGTAAATATTTACAATGCCAGTATGCGCTGGCCAGTGCCAGATGACGTGTATCAACTTGAAGGGCTAATTGTTACTAGTATTGAACGACGAGCTAAATACTTACTTTTACACTGTGAGCTTGGAAGCACTATTTTACATTTGGGTATGTCAGGTAATTTACGTGTTGTAGATAAAAGTGAGCCGCTTAAAAAGCATGACCATGTAGAGTTTATTTTTGGCAACGGTAAAGCACTGCGCTTAAACGATCCTCGTCGCTTTGGTTGCTGCTTATGGCAAGAGCCTGGTGAAGTGCATAAGCTACTCTCTAAGCTTGGTCCTGAGCCGCTTACTGATGACTTTTTTGCTAAACGCGTGTACGAACAATCGCGCAATAAAAAAGTACCCGTAAAGCAATTTATTATGGATAACGCAGTGGTGGTTGGTGTTGGTAATATTTACGCGAATGAATCGTTATTTAAAGCGGGTATTCATCCCAAGCGAGAAGCGGGAAAAGTATCGCTTAAACGTTATCAAGCACTTATCCCTATTATAAAAGACACGCTTGCTGCGGCCATTATGCAAGGTGGTACAACGCTTAAAGACTTTGCACAAAGTGATGGTAAGCCAGGGTATTTTGCTCAAGAGTTATTAGTATATGGGCGTAAAGGCAAGCCATGTATGACGTGTGAAAACGAATTGGAAGAAATTAGATTAGGGCAACGCAGTACTATTTTTTGCTCAAATTGCCAAAAGTAGTTATCTAGTTATCTAGTTATTTGAGTATTCAGTTATTTGAATTTTATCGATTCTAAATTTAATGATATTTAAGGGCCAGCTTTAAAAGCAGGCCCTTTATTTTAAAGCTCAAACGGTGCTACACCGACCGCTTTCATTTTATATCCTACCTGCGCGATTTCGCCCGACCATGTTTCTGTACTTATTATTCCGGTTACAACGATTGCGTCGTACAAGCTATCTATAGGCACGCCACCTTTAATCGTTACATGGACTATTTGATTTGGCGGTGGTGGTGGTACGTGTATACAGGCACCAAAGTAAGGCACGAGTAAAAACTCAGTAATGACTTCGCTATCGCCTTCTAATGGCACAACAAAACCTGGCAAACTCACCGATTGGCCATCAAGTGCCTTTACCACAGGAGCATCTAAATCGGGTTGCACCCAATTTTGATCGCTACCTTCGTGATTAGCTTGTGCTTGAGTGTCTATTTGCACGTGGTTTTTAGGGATTAAGTCTTCCCAAAAAATTTCTTTTGGTGGATTGGCATAGCTCGCTACGCTTATAAATAATAAGTTAATAGCAGCAATGTACTGAAAAACTGTTTTAAAAAATGTCATAAAATACCTAAAAATTATGCTTTTATACTCATACCATCGCTGAGTGAATAAAAATAAGCGCGAGTAGCGGGTATTAAGCCAATAATAAAACCTGCGGCCATAATAACCCCGATTAAGCCCAGTTCATAGTAAGAGAGCATTGTGATATTTACGCTTATACCTGCATGGCTTTGTAAGTAACCGCCGGCTGAAAAAATAGCTAAATAGTAAAGCGCACTACCTACTAGGCAACCAAGTAAAGTTGTCAGTAATGACTCAATACTTATAAGTGTAAATAAATGCCAAGGGCGAGCGCCTACCGAGCGCAATATGGCAAGTTCGCGACGACGCTGGCTCAAGTTTGCAAGCAATGTCGTTAACATGCCAAGTAAGCTTACTAACACGACAACAGCTGAGAATAGCAATAGTATTTTTTCTATTATGGCGAGCATTTCCCATAACTCTTTAAGTGTTACGGTTGGCATAATGCCAAGTAAGGCTTCTTGCTTATATTGATTTATATTGCGCCTAATTTGTAATGTGTACAAAGGCGAATTAAATCCCATTAGAAATGCTGTAATTTGCTTTGGATGACCAACTAGGTTGTTATGTTCGTCATGCTCATGCTCATGCTCATGCTCATGCTCATGCGCATGCTCAAGGCTCGCTTTACCGCCGTGAATTAAATCGATTGCAGCCAAAGGAATATGCAGCGTTTTATCAACTGGCGTGCCTGTAGGGTTTAAAATGCCGACGACTTTAAATGGGTTATCGTCATGATGATGAAAACTGGTATTCCCCATGCCGTGCGATATAACAATAGAGTCGTTAAGTTTATAACCTAATTTATTTGCGACTTCACTACCTAGCACCACTTCGTTAATTGCGGCAAAAGGACGGCCTTTGTTAAAGGTTAAATTTTGTTTTTTCGCAAAGCGATAATGGCTAAAGTAATCAAGTGTTGTGCCTAGTACCGCTTGGCCTTTATGGCTGTCGCCTAGGCTTATAGGTATACTCCAGTTAACGCCTCGCTGACTTGTTATGTATTCGTAACTTTTCCAACTTACGCCGTTATTAGTATGGCCAATTCTAAATACAGACGAAAGCAGCAACTGTATATCGCCGGTACGCGCACCGACGATTAAATCAGTGCCCGAAATAGTATTACTAAAACTACTTTTAGCATCAATTCGTACACGCTCAATACTTAAAAGTAGCATTACACTAATTGCGATAGTGAATAATGTAAGCAGTACACTTGCGCGGCGATTTAATAAGCTTTTGTAAGCAAGTTTAGCGATGATCATACCTGCTCCTGCAAATTTATAAGGTCAATGGAGCGGTTAAATAAAGGCTTTAGTGTTTCATCGTGGCTCACAAACACCAATGTACTATTAGATAACTTTGCTTGCTCAAACAGTAACTTTATAAAGTTCTCACGATTGTTAGTGTCCAGTGCAGATGTGGGTTCATCAGCAATTATTAATTCAGGGCTGCCTATGAATGCGCGAGCGGCAGCAACTCGCTGTTGTTGTCCAATACTAAGCTCTGCTACATTTTTATTGTGGTACTGCGCAGTAAGCCCTAAAGCATTTAATAACCGTATCGCTTCATTTTGTAAGGCAGCGCTTTTATTTGATGATTGCTTTAATATTTTTTGTTTTCGGATTTTTGAAAACTCACACCCAAGCGTTATATTTTCAATAGGTGATAAATAAGGGAGCAAGTTAAAATTTTGAAAAATATAGCCAATGTGATCCGCTCTAAACGCATCACGGGTAGTATTACTTAGTGTACTGAGGTTTTTATTTAGAATTAACACTTCACCGCTGGTGGCTGTATTAATACCAGCAAGAATCGCTAACAATGTCGATTTACCTGAGCCACTAGGACCGTGTAAAAAAATATGCTCACCTTTTTCTATAACTAACTCTTTTATGTTGAGCGTGGGTGAGCTATCGCTTTTATGCCACTTAAAAGTTACGTTTTTTAGGTTGATCATTACTTTATTTTACCATTTCCAATAATTAAGCTTTTTACGCATTTTAAAGTTTCTTATTACATTAAGTGGTTTTGGCTTTAGTTTTTCGTTACTTTGCAAAAATTCATTAGCTGCATTTAATACGCGCTGGCTAGATTGACCATCGGTATACGGATGAAGTTCTTGGCAATAGCTTTCAATATTTTGCATTAAGTCACTAGGTTTAGTAAGCGCATGTTCAATGGCCGCTTCTACTTCATCGGCCTGAGTAACATCAAGAAGGTGAGGGAAGGGCTGTCTTGTGCAAAAGGTTACAACGGGTTTGTGTTGTACTAAAAACATTTGCATAACCGATGAGGTATCACAAAGCATTACATCAGCGACTTGGAGTAATGGGAGTACATTATCAGTTTCCACAAAAGTTAAATTTTGATTACTTAACGCTTTATATTTAGTAACCCACTCGGTTTGCATCTTTGGATGAAATTGAACTAATACCCTCCACTTTCCTTGTGTACTAAAGCTTTTAATTTTTTCATAGAGTCTAGGCGCAAGTGTTAGTCTATGTGAGAAAGTTGAACATATTAACAATGTAGGTCGGTGATCGTCACTTTTGTAAGGGTTATCAGTTGTTTTGCTAAATAATGGATCTAGGGTAGGCCAGCCAGTTTGAGCTACCTTGAAATGACCATGTTTTTGCGCCGATTTTGCAAACCGCTTTGTTGTATTAGGCCCTTGCGTACAATATAAATCGAAACAACCTCTAATCGCAAAGTGACCTTTTTCTCCATCTGTATCTCTTTTATGGGCATCAAAGCCATGAAAAACAGCTACTTTTATTCCTGGAAAAAATGTAGGTATTAAATTAGCTGGAGCGAAGGTAGCATCGGGAGACCATTCGTGAATCTCTTCAATCGAATTAAGTTGTTTCTCGTGGCTTTGTAAAAAGCTTGGGTTTACGTCTGTGCCTTGTAAAAACCAGCGCACTTCGCCACCATTAGCTAGTACTGCAGCCTGAATAGGCCTCAAGATAGCGTATGAATAATTCTGAGAAATATACATCAAGTATTTTTTATTTTTAGTGGCAGTTAAGTAGTTCAAGCTATCTCCTCAGGCTGGTTAGCACATTAAGTTTACCCCATTGCGACTTGCTTATAAATATATGCCTTTATTTGTTTTAAGCATCCGATTGAGCTTTGAGGTTGGCTAGATTATTATACAGCCCATATAACCCCATACCATACTTTGCTCAAAGAGCATCCCTAACCCCGGAGATAGCATGACTAGCTATAAAGTTTTAGACGTAAACGATGATTTACCCATTCGTACCAAAGGTGAAGTACACAGCGGTAAAGTTCGTTCAGTTTATTGGTTAACTGATGAAGACAGCGCACGACTAATTAAAGACAAAGGCTACCAAGTGCCGACAGGTACTGAGCTTGCGATTATGGTTATTTCAGACCGGATTTCTGCATTTGATTGCATTTGGCAAGGCGAAAATGGTTTAAATGGCGTACCAGGTAAAGGTATAGCGTTAAACTCAGTGGCAGCCCATTGGTTTAAGTTATTTGATAAAGCAGGCCTTGCGGGTAATCATATTGTTGATATTCCACATCCGTATGTGTGGATTGTACGCAAAGCCAGTACAGTAAAAGTAGAGGCAATTGCTCGCCAATATATTACGGGTAGCATGTGGCGTGACTACGCTAAAGGCATACGTAACTTTTGTGGTATTGACTTGCCTGAAGGCTTAAAAGCGAACCAAAAGCTTGATAACGTTTTAATTACGCCATCAACAAAAGGTATTATTAAAGGTATTGCTGATATTCCGCCAGTTGATGATGTAAATATTACTCGCGCTAACATTACTAATAACTTAGATGTATTTAACTTTAAATCGGCAGATGACGTAACCAAATACGAAAAACTATTAGTTGAAGGTTTTAAATTAATTAGTGATGAACTAGCGAAGCTTGGCCAAATTTTTGTAGATACTAAATTTGAGTTTGGTTATGTAGAGGATTTAAATGGCGCGCAACAACTTATATATATTGATGAAGTAGGCACGCCTGATTCGTCACGCATTTGGGATGAAGCTGCATACAAAAACGGTAAAATTGTTGAAAATTCTAAAGAGGGTTTTCGACAATTGCTTATTAATAATGTGCCAGAGAGTGACGTATTATTAAATAAAGATCGCATGAGTGAGCGTGAGCAATTAGCTAAAAATTATATTTTACCAGAATCAGTAATGCTTGAAGTGTCAAACACCTATGTTGGTATAGCGAGCAAAATTGTAGGCAAAGATATTGTGATCCCTAAAGATCCTCGCCAAGAAGTAATTACTATTTTAGATAACGATTACGGATTAATTGTTAAATAGCAGTACTTAAGTGCTAACAAAGCCAGTAACTAAGTCTTTATTTTTAGTTACTGGGCTATAATTCTTGCAATTAGTGCTCGTCTCTAATTAACTTAACCTAACATTAATATTTAGGTGTTGTTATGTTTGAGCGGGCATTGCAAAAGTTTGCTAAAGGACATTGTTTTTTAGCTATAGGTTTGTTTTTTAGTCAGTTTGCTTTAAGTGCAAATATTGAATTAGTAATAGAGGATCAACACGGCCAAAAGTTATCAGGTGCAGTGGTTGAGCTTAATGTTGCTGATAAGCAAGCCACACCATCAAATTTGCCCACTGCCATAATGGATCAAGTCCATAAGCAGTTTTTACCCGAATTATTAGTTGTACAACAGGGTCAAAAAGTTAACTTTCCTAACAGCGATAATATTCGCCATCATGTTTATTCTTTTTCACAAGCTAAGCCTTTTCAACTAAGATTATATTCAGGGCAACCAAAAGAGCCCATTACGTTTGAGCAACAAGGGGTTGTTGTTTTAGGGTGTAATATTCATGACTCTATGGTTGGCTATATCTATGTAGCGAGTAGTGAATCCGTATATAAAACAGATAAAAAAGGCTATGTTAGTTTGCCTATTAATATACTGCCTGCACAAGTGAGTGTGTGGCACCCTTTACAAACAGCGCCATTGGAGAATAAAAAAATTATAACAATCAATTCTCAAAAAAAGTTACAGATAACAGTAAACACATCGACCCCAGCACCTAGAAATACTTTTGGTAGTAAGTTTAAGGCTGGTAATGACTAATAGTTTACGAAATCGCATAACCATTTTATGTGTTGGCTTAGTGTTATTAACCACTATGGTCAGCTTGTTTAGTTTTTGGTGGTCTACGAGTAAGTTTCAAGAAGAAAAAGTAAATCAAGACATTACCGTAGCGCAAAATGTTTATAAGCAATATTTAAAATCAAAAGAAAGCCTACTACTAACCGCAGCAAAAGTACTCACCTCCGACTTTGGTTTTAAGCAAGCTGTAGCAACGCGAGATGCCGGGACAATAAGCAGTGTGTTGTTTAATCATAGTCAGCGTATTGATGCCGAATTAATGCTGCTACTTGATTTATCGGGTAGGCTAATTTCCGCCAATACTGACGAAGACGCTTTTGCACATAACTTAAAGCCGTTAATGGAAGAGCTTTTAAGTGCGCCAGAAGAGTCTAGTTTTGTGGTGCTAAATAACGAGCTTTACCAAATTATTTTATTACCCGTAAGAGCGCCACGTACAGTGGCCTATAGTTTGGTAGGCTTTAAAATTGACGACAATGTAGCGAATGAACTAAAAAGCTTAACGGGCATGGATGTAAGCTTTATAGGCAGTGCTGATGATATTGTTATTAGCTCATTAGCTAATCGCCCAGAGCCATTTGAACCCGTTAATTACTTTAATACAGTGACTACATCACGCTTTTTGGGGGAGTACTCAGTGTATCGTAATCGCGATATAAATTTACCATCCCTGCTAACTCACCCCATTATTATTTTACTAAGTGCCGATTTAACTCAAAGCTATAGCGACTTCGAAAAACTTCTTTTTACACTCATTATATTAGCTATTTTAACTATGTTTGTAGGTGTTATTACTAGCAGTTTATTTGCTAATAACTTAACGACACCGCTAACCCAGCTCGCTGTTATTGCAAGGCAATTTGCCCAAGGTAATTATACTTTTGAATTTAAAGGGCAAAAGCAAAGTACAGAAATAGCCACCTTAGTTGCCGCGTTTGATAGCATGGGTAATGATATTAATCAGCGTGAACAGCAAATTAGTTTTCAAGCCAGACACGATTCCCTAACAGGCTTTTATAATCGCTCGGCAATGCTTGAGGTGCTTGATGATGAGTTAGATACATCAGCCGAGTACACGCTCGTTGCAATAGATATAAAAGGTCTTCGTCATATAAACGATAAGCTGGGTCCGCGTATTGGTGATGACTGCCTAAAGGCGGTTGCTTGCAGAATAAGTGAGTTTTCGGATGAGTTAGGGGGCTTCCATGCTCGTATTGGCGGCGATGAGTTTTTAACTGTGTTTCCAACGGCTGCAGCGCGCGAACACAAAAGCGGTATTGTTGGCTTAATGGCACAATTACAAGCGTGCTATACCATTCAAACACTCAAAATTAACTTACGCTTTAGTGCGGGCATTGTGCAGTATCCTACGCAAGGTATTGCTAGTGATGACTTAATGCGCCGTGTACTGATTGCTGTTGAAAGTGCAGCCAATACACAAGAGAGCATACATTACTATCAAAACGGTGAAGACGAGGCGCACTTAGATCGCTTAATAATGCTTGATGAGCTAAAGCAGGCTATTTGTGATGACGACGGTCAACTATTTATGACCTACCAGCCTAAATTACATATAAAAACGCAAAAAATAGATAAAGTTGAGTCGCTTATTCGCTGGCAGCGAAAAGATGGTAGCTGGGTGAACCCAGAGCTGTTTATTGACTTAGCTGAGCAGTCTGGTCTTATTGTTGAACTTACTGGTTGGGTAGTTAATACGGTTGTAGCACAAGTAGCTGATTGGCAGTCTAAAAATATAAACTTACAGGCTGCAATAAATGTATCTGCACAAGATATAGCATTTGCGGGCTTTCATGCTGCATTAGTTCGTACGCTTAAAAAGCACAAAGTAGATCCTAAACTGATCACTATTGAGCTTACTGAGCGCGACATGATCGAAAACGAAGAAAAAGGCATTAAAGCGCTCGAAAACCTAAAGGCAATTGGCGTTAAAATATCATTAGATGATTATGGTGTAGGGCAAACATCACTTGGTCGATTAAAAATGTTACCTATTGATGAGCTTAAGCTAGATAAGTGCTTTATCCTAAAACTTGATGAATCGCAAAAAGATCAATTTATAGTGCAATCATCAATTACGTTGGGGCATCAGCTAGGTTTCTCGGTTGTAGCTGAGGGGGTTGAAACACTTGGCTCATTAAATTTACTTAAAAGTATGCAGTGCGACCATGCACAAGGTTATTATTTAAGTAGGCCTTTAAAAGCAGAACTATTAGAAGAGTGGCTGGAGGAATACTATGAAAAAAATTAAATGCTTATTAGCAAGTTTGTTTTTAATAAGTAGTTTACCTAGCATTGCAAGTAATGGAAAACTGCTAGCTACGCCGGGTGTCTCTCAAATAGAGGGTAGCGGTGGCGGCGGCATTGTGCCTTGGGCGCAGCTTGCCGGATATGCCAGCGAGGATGAATTTTCTGTAAATGGTTTTTGTAGCCGTGCAGATGTAACTGATTACACACTCGATGTATGCGGTGCACAACTTAATTTATTTAATAGAATAGAGCTTAGCTATGCTCAGCAACGATTTGATGTACCCGCGCTTGATACCGAAATAGAGCAATCTATCACGGGTGCTAAAATTCGTTTATACGGTGATATAGTTTACAGCGATTGGCCACAATTAAGCTTAGGTTTACAACATAAATCGCTTGATGATGGTTCAGTAGCAACACTTGTAGGTGCACAAGACACTAGCGGCACTGACTACTACCTCGCTGCTAGTAAATTACATTTAGGGGCTATTGCTGGTTATAACTGGTTTTGGAACGTAACTACACGATACAGCGAAGCTAATCAACTTGGTTTACTCGGCTACGGTGGAGAAAATGGTAGCAGTAAAGTGCTATTTGAAGGCAGTACAGCTATATTTTTCAGTCGTGAAGTAGCCGTAGGTGTTGAGTATCGTCAAAAATCAAATAACTTAAACTTAGGCGAACAAGATTGGAAAGACTTATTTGTAGCGTGGATGCCTAATAAGCACGTAAGTGTGACAGCGGCTTACCTTGATTTAGGAAGCATTGCAGGGGCTGACGATCAAACAGGTTGGTATTTATCGGTAACAGGGTATTGGTAATGAAAAGCGTTGGTATTTTTATAGTATGCGTAGGATTGCTTTGTAGTTGTGCTAGCTCAACACAATTATCGCTTTATCAAAAGCTCGATGGTAAAGCGGGGATAGGCAGAATTGTTGATAGCTTTATCTATCAAATAGGTAATGACGAGCAGATAATTCATTACTTTGAACACAGCAATATAGCGTACTTTCGCCAAGGGTTTATTACTCATATGTGTATGTTAGTAGAAGGCCCATGTACATACGATGGCGACTCTATGATAGCAATCCATACAGGTATGCATATTACAGAGAAAGACTTTAATCATGTGGTTGATTTACTTATAAATGCAATGAATGAGCAGAACATTAGCCATAGTTTGCAAAACGATATTCTCTCTAGAATGGCACCACTTCGTGGTGAAATTATAAAAATGTAGCCATAAAGGCTTTAAAGTAATTATTAAGTAAAGGGAACCTTGCTTTGATGTCATTGTCCACTTAGAATTATTTCATAAAAACAATAATTGGCAAATATAGCTTGTATGGCTTATCTATTCATCTCTCGCAAAAATGTACACGCAAAATACTATAAAAAAATAATCAAAAAATTGTCGATGGATTGCCAATTACATATCATGGGAGCCCCTAAGCTTTCTGCTGTTAAGTATTTAAAAGATGCGTTTCAAGTTAATTTTACTGATGTAGTTAACTCTCAGCTAAAACGCAAAAGAGCACGTAATACTATCTGGAATAGTCCTATTATTACTGCTGTTTACAGTGCTGGGTTAGTTTTATTCGAACGATTACGATACGCTAAGTATTTAGCCTTATTAACCGAGACTAATCCTGACTGCATTGTTATTTGGAATGGCAATAAACTTCCAAATACGACCGTTGCTATGGCTGCAAAAGCATTAGGTGTTAAGCAGTTTTATTATGAAAATGGTTTACTACCCGGTACAAGTAGTTTAGACCCTAGCGGTATTAACTATAATGCGTCGTTAAGCCGTGACCCTTCTTTTTACCTAAATTTTGACCCACAAAATAAGTTAAACTTTTGTGCGCCAGATTTAATTCCAAGAGCTGATCATAAAAAGCGCTGTGAATTTGAGTGCGCCGATGTGCCAGAACGCTATATATTTGCGCCTTTTCAAGTACCACACGATACTCAATTAGCTAGCTTTTCTCCGTGGATAAATTCTATGGACATGTTTTACGACGAGGTGATTAAAGCCGTCAAAAGCTTAAACGATCCAAGTTTAAAAGTGGTTTTTAAAGAGCATCCGTCATGGCATAAACATTACGCTCACCTTTATGAAAAAGATCCGATTGCAATCTTTGCTAATGGAAATCAAACGAGTGATTTGATTAAGTGCGCTGAAGCCGTATTAACGATTAATTCAACGGTCGGCTTAGAAGCATTACTGCTAAATAAACGTGTTTTAACTCTTGGCCAAGCCTGTTACAACATTGAGGGTTTGGTAAAGCATGCAAGCACTGCTGAGCAGCTAGCAGCAAATATGAACGAAGTAATGCAGGGCTGGCAACCAAATGCATTATTAAAGGATAAGTTTTTTAGCTTTATTGAACACGTATATTGTATTCCTGGCGTATGGAAACATACTGAAGATAAGCATATTAAAGCGATTGAAGCGCGTTTTACGGGTAATGACGAGTTTGCTAAGTATCATGGTAATAAGGAGCCGTAGTGAAAAACCTAATTAGCTGTCAGCAATTACACGAGCAACTTAATAATCCTGTATTAGTGATATTTGATGCAGGTATGCTGCGCCCAGGGGTTTTGGGTACTTATTCGCCGCAAGCAATGCTGCCTAACGCTAAACGTTTTGACATAAAAAACGAATTGGCCGATAGATCAAATCCCTTACCGAGTACGATATGCAGTGAGCAGCAGTTTGCCCACGTGATGCAAAATGTAGGTGTAAATAACGACTCGTTTATAGTTGTATACGAAGATGGCGGTTTATTTAGCGCTGCAAGAGCGTGGTGGATGTTTAAAGCTATGGGACATCACAATGTTAAAGTACTCAGCGGTGGCCTTAAAAAGTGGTTAGAGTGCGGTTACGCCATACAACAAGGTTATAGCGAAGTATTAGGTAAAGGTGATTTTACAGCAAACTATAATTCTGAGTATTTTATTAATAGCCAACAAGTGGTTGACGTAATCGATGAGCCTAACACTGTATTGCTAGATGCACGTGCTTATAAACGTTTTACAGGCGAAGAAAGTGAACCCCGAAAAGGTATGCGCAGCGGGCATATCCCAAATAGTCGCTCGTTACCTTTTATGGATTTACTTAATAAAGGTGAAGCCAAACCACTTACTGAAATTAAAGCGATGTTTAGTGATGTGGTCGATGATGCGCAGCAGTTACAATTTAGCTGTGGCTCAGGTATCACAGCCTGTGTTTTAGCGTTATTTGCTACTGAATGTGGTTACAGTAATTTAAGCGTTTATGATGGCTCCTGGAGTGAGTGGGGCGCGAGTGATTCATTGCCCATCGCCACGGGAGAAAAGTAGACGTGTTGGATATGTAAAGCTTGCTCACGTTAAAAGCACAGCGCCTCTAAACCTCTTTGTGAATAATTGCATTTAAAAATATTACTCACAAGGAGAAGTGAAAGAGAAGAAAATGAGAAGATAAAAACCAGTGCTTACTCGTATTTGAATAGTATTTTTATACAATCACTTACTCTAAAAGCGCAGCGCCTCTAAACCTCTTTGTGAATAACAGTACTTAAAAATATTATTCACAAGGAGAAGTGAAAGAGAAGAAAATGAGAAGGTAAAAACCAATGTTTGCTCGTATTTGTATTAAATAGTTTTTACTTTCTAAAACCATAAGGGCAGTTTTTACAACCATTTTTGCAGCACGAACCACGCTTTAAAAAAAACCACTTACTAAATATCATGTAACCACTTTGCATGGTGTAGTCGAGCCCTTCGATTAAATTGTCGTTACCTCTAAATTGCTTTGCAAAGTCTATTTGGGTTTTAATAGGTTGTGTATAAACACTCTCTAAAAAAGTATTTATTTTATTAAGCGTGCACTTGCGGCATAAACAACTTGTTGCTGTGGTATCTAGCGGTAAAATAGCCGGCAGCTCATTGCACCAACACGCTGATATATCGTCTACATTACACGTTAGAGTGCTGTGGCACTGAGTGCAGTTAAGTTGAGTCATTATAATTCTTTTTAGTAACAGTGAGCCAAGAATAACAAATATTATGAATACACAAAAAGCATTAGCTGAATTTATTACGTTTGGTGAGCATAGGGGTGAAGCTATATCGGTTATCGTTTCAAGCTCAGCTGATAGCAATAAAACTCATTATACTCTCTCAACCGAGGTTTTAATTGATGTACTTAAGCGCTGTTTAAGTAACGAAATAGACTTGGATGATTTAGAGCTTTGGGCAAACGTAATTGAATCGCGAGATGACATTGATTGTACTGAGCATGAAGGTTTTATTTATGCGCTCAGTAATAGCGAGCAAATGGGAGTGCTTAATTATCAAAAGCTTGAGCAAATAGTTGCGTTAGTAAAAGTTTAAAAAGCGAGGTGTAAAACCTCACCTACAACAATATGTGCAACCTTGTAGGTGCGAATTTACTTCGCGCTCATGTAACGTGGCTTTGGTGTTTAAAAAGCGAGATGTAAAACCTCACCTACAAAAAAACCGCACTTCAATTGAATGCGGTTTTTTAAATTGAAGACAATCGTTTTAAGCGATTATTTATGATATCCCAAGCACGTTTCTACTTCGTTTTTAGAACCTAAAATAACGGCTACTCGCTGGTGGATTGCATCAGGCTGAATATCCATAATGCGCTCGGTACCGGTTGAAGCGATACCGCCAGCTTGTTCTACTAGCATGGCCATTGGGTTTGCTTCGTAAAGTAGGCGTAATTTATTTGGCTTTTTAGGATCTTTAGTATCGGTAGGATAAGTAAATAAACCACCACGGCTAAGTACGCGATGCACATCGCCAACCATTGCTGCAATCCAGCGCATATTAAAGTTTTTAGCGCGCGGGCCCATATCGCCAGCTAGCAAATCATTGATGTAGTCTTGCATAGCTGGTTGCCAATGACGTTGGTTAGACGTATTAATTGCAAATTCGTTTGTGTCAGTAGGGATTTCGGCAAAGTCTTGTGTAAGTAAAAAGCTGCCTTGTGTTTTATCAAGGGTAAACATACGGGTGCCTTTACCTGTAGTCAGCGCAAGCATTGTTGACGGACCATAAAGTACATAACCTGCGGCAACTTGCTTATGACCTGGCTGCATAAATATGCTTTCATCAGCAGCGTCTGAGCCATCAGGCGCTTCCATAATCGAAAATATAGTACCAACCAGCGAGTTTATGTCGGTGTTTGATGAGCCATCAAGTGGGTCAAATGCCACTATAAATTTAGCGTCTGGGTTACCGGCTACTGTGTAGTCTTCTTCCTCAGAAGCGATTGCTTTAACCGTACCTGATTCCAGTAAAATATCTTTTAACAGCTGATTAGATAATACATCGAGCTTTTTTTGAGTTTCACCTTGAATGTTTTCATCAAGGGTTGAGCCTAATACGCCAGAAAGCGCGCCTTGGCCAACGCGAAACGAAATTTCTTTACATGCCGCTAAAATTGTTCGAATTAATGATAAAAGTTCTCTTGGGCAACCGTCTTCTAGTAATACTGGAGGGAGTCTACGCATTTTATTTTCCTGGTAACGTGTTAAAACCAATCATAATGTGAGAGAGATTAGCTTAGTGCGCTGAAATTCGTCTTAAATAACTGTATTGTTTAAATAGCACCCTATAATGGTGTCACCTAATCGTACTTAAAACACAAACAACAAAGATAAGATTATGAAAAAAATACCACTACTAAGTTACATATTCTTTACTGTGCTGTGCACTATCATAACTCAAGCGCACGCAGCAATTAAGTCAATTGATGAATTTACTACGCAAATGAATCATTTTCCGGGCTACTATTCGTTTTTTTACGATACCCAAAACGGCAAAGTTTATTTAAAAGTAGATAAGTTTGAACAGCAATTTTTACTGCAACAAAGTTTACCTTACGGTATTGGCTCTAACGACATAGGCCTTGATAGAGGTCAGCTGGGTAATACTCACCTTGTGCAGTTTGAGCGTTTTGGTGGAAAAGTAATGCTACGTGCTGTAAATACTTACTATCGTGCTAATACAAGTAATAAGGCTGAGCAGCAAAGCATTAAAGA
This sequence comes from Pseudoalteromonas sp. AS84, assembly GCF_038900255.1. Classification (NCBI taxonomy): domain Bacteria; kingdom Pseudomonadati; phylum Pseudomonadota; class Gammaproteobacteria; order Alteromonadales; family Pseudoalteromonadaceae; genus Pseudoalteromonas; species Pseudoalteromonas sp. AS84. The sequence goes on from NZ_JBBMQY010000003.1 coordinate 215,737, forward strand.
AGCGTTTGCATCAAGTATACTTGCAGGTTTTAAAGTGGTCGCAGAAGATAAAACCACAGCACTTATTGATTACACTCCTTATTTATTAAGTGATGTACATGGCGTAAGCCGGACGCTTGCTGCACGTAAGCAAGGTAGCTTTAGCCTTGATGAGTCACGTAGCGCCGTTTATATGAATCGCTCAAAAGCATTTGTAAAAAACACCGAGCTTGAAGCCGTGCTTACATTTAAAGGCACAAAACCAGGTGAGTTTGTTCGCCAAGTAAGTGCCGACCCATACGCACTTACTGTGCATATGCATCATTCGCTTATTCAATTACCAGATGATAACTACACGCCGCGCAAGTTTAACCCGCAATCTGGCTTTTGGAGTATTGAGCATAAAGACTACGCAGCCCCGCTTGGCGAGTCTATGTTTGTGCGCTATATACCGCGCCATCGTTTAGTGAAAAAGGACTCAAGCTTACCAATTAGTGAGCCAGTTGAACCTATTGTTTATTATTTAGATCCCGGCGTGCCGGAGCCAGTTAAAAGCGCTTTACTTGAAGGTGGGAAGTGGTGGAACGACGCATTTACTGCTGCAGGGTACAAAAACGCATTTGTAGTAAAAGTGCTGCCAAGTAGTGCCGATCCTATGGATATTCGTTACAACGTAATTCAATGGGTACACCGTGCAACGCGTGGTTGGTCATACGGAAGCTCTGTAATTGACCCTCGCACAGGTGAAATACTTAAAGGACATGTAACACTCGGCTCATTGCGTGTTCGCCAAGATATTTTAATAGCTGAAGCACTCGCTGCACCTTATTTAAAAGGTAATGAAGTTGCTAAAAACTTACAAGCTATGGCGCTTGATCGTATTCGCCAATTAAGCGCGCATGAAATTGGCCACACGTTAGGTATTTCTCATAACTTTGCTGCATCGGTAGGGGATAGAGCCTCTGTAATGGATTACCCACATCCGCTACTTAGTTTTAATGAACAAGGTAAGCTTGATGTAACGCGCGGCTATGCAACAGGCATGGGCGTGTGGGATACCCAAGTAATTAAATATGGCTATAGCGATTTTACTAACCAAGATGAAAGCGCAGAACTCGCCGCTATTTTAAAGGAGAACAAAGCCAAAGGCCTTGAGTTTATATCAGATAGTGATGCTCGTGCTAAAGGTGGCGCGCACCCAACTGCTCATTTATGGGATAACGGCACTAATCCCTCTCAGGAGCTTTTACGCGTACTCGACGTACGTAAAAAAGCGCTTTCGCAGTTTGGTATTAATAATATTAAAACGGGCGATTCACTATCGCAATTAGAAGAAAAACTAGTTCCACTTTATCTGTTCCACCGTTTTCAGGTAGAAGCTGCGGTTAAGCTTATAGCCGGTGTTGATTACGAATACGAAACACGTGGTGACTCACCCGTAAAAGGCGCACAAGTCGTTAATAAAAAAATGCAGCAAGAAGCGGTAAGTGCTATTTTTGCAACGCTTAAGCCAAATAACTTATTACTTCCTGAATCTGTATTATCGCTAATTCCGCCAAAAGCCTATGGCGAGTCTAAATCGCGCGAGAGCATAGTTGGGCGCACAGGGTTAACGCTCGATGCAATGGCATTACCCGAAGTTGCAGTGCAGCATAGTTTATCGCTTTTATTAAATGCACAGCGTTTAAATCGCCTAGCGCAGCAGCAAGCACGCAGTAATGACTTTTATAGTCTAGATGAACTACTTGAGGCGCTATATAACCAAGTGTTTAACGTGTCGTCGCCTAATACAATGACAGGTAAAATTACTCAGCGCGTGCAATTTTTAGCAGCAAAAACTATGGCTGATTTAGTAGCAAGCGATAGTGTAAGCCCTGAAGTGCAGGCGCAGTTGCGTTACTACTTAGTTAAGTTGAGTGAAGACTTTAACCAAAACTCAATGTTGAGCCATACAAGTATTGGCGAGAGTGCATTTAAGCAATATTTAGCAGAGCAAGTAAATCAGTTTTTAATTAAAGGGCAATGGCCAAATAACTTTAAAGTACTTCCAATTCCTCCGGGCTCACCAATTTAGAATAAAAATTGAAGCGCTTAGTTTTAGCACTCAATATTAGTAAGTTAAAAAGCAAAACCCCGAGTATATTTATACTCGGGGTTATTTGATTCTAAAAGTGGATGAGTACTTTAAGACTTTATTTGCACTAAATCATAATCGGCCATACCAGGTACTATTGCTTGTAAGCGAGATTCGGTTACATCGAGTGCATTTAAACATTCGCAATATTCAGAAGCTTTAAGCTCTAATTGATGCGCCTTTTTTTGTAGCGACTTATCAATTTCTCTTGAGATAATATCCATACGTTGTCCCATGTCGTTAATACGATCTTCTATATTGCCTTCACGCGATTTAAACGCATCTCCGAGTGATACCAAAATAGCACCTAACGATCCATGCACTGCAGAGTGAATTTGCTGGCTGATCTCTTTAGTAAAAAAATCATCTATTTGCGAAAGTGATTGAGGGGCTATAAAAAAGAAGTCATCGCCGCGCTTAAACTTATCCATTAGCGCACGCTCTACATACTGCAGTTGTGTTTTAAGTACTTCAGGTTCTTTGTCAGACATACCTTCAACTACGTGTTCAATAGCGCTTAAACCTAAGTTAACACCATCTGTAGCAAGATTTACTAATTCGGGGACTGTGTGGCGAATACCATTACTAAACTGTTCGAGTACTTTGCTTTCGTCATCGCTTAAATCAACCCAATAACCGCGAATAAACAGTTGGTTATTGTTATTAATTTGTACACGAGTCTGGCCTTTATCTAATATGCGAATCGCATCGTCAGTAATAATTAAACCATGACGTAATTCAACATCGCATTGGGCTTGAGCAAAGACATTACTGCTTGAGAGCGCTATGGACAACGCCAATATCGAACGAGATAGAAACGCCATAAACACCTCAAAAAGACTAAAATGGAAGGCGAGTAGGTTAACAAAAAAACAACTTTATGCAAGGGAAAATAAACCTATCAGCTCTCTCTCACAATAGCTGTATAGAGCGAAGCTTAAGTTTTTGGATACGGTTATGCTTAGCAAAATCGACAGTCCAACAAAGGACTTAGTATGAGGCTAAAGAGGTGGAATTAGCTCAGATGTAAATAAGAACACGTGGTTTTTAAAATGAAGTTTAAAAAAGATACAGCTATTTAGTTAATTAAGCTTTTAATAGCCAACTCCACATTTACTTTGGAGTTGGCTTAAAAGGCTAAAAACTAAATATTTAGTGTGAAACCACTATTAGTCGAATTGCATCAAGTTGTAACTGCGTTTTTTCAATATACGTAGTTAGGTCGTTGCGTTGCTTATCGTAGAAGGTAATTTCTTCTTGGCGAATATTCGGGTTAATTTGCTTAAGGGCAACCAGTCGCTCTTGCTCTTCACTGAGTGACGTTTGCATTTTAACAAGCGACGCTGCACGAATAACCTCAAGTTTTTCTTGTGCCATATCTTTAGCGGTAGTGATCATCGGGTGGACAGCGCTTTGTAGTGCACCTGCAAGTTTACTTGCTGTTTGACGGCCAACTGCAGATAACTGCTGGTTAAAACCTTCAAAAGCCACATTCTCACCTAAGTTATTACCTGCTTTATCAAGCAATATACGAATTGGTGTAGGCGGTAAAAAGCGACCAACCTGTAATACTTTTGGTGCCATTGCTTCTGCAACAAAAATAAGCTCAACAAAAAAGGTGCCCGGTGGTAACTTTTTGTTTTTAAGCAATGCTACCGATGCGCTACCAAAGTCGTCGTCACAAATCATATCCATGGTGCCTTGCACCATTGGGTGATCCCAACTAACAAAGTGCACGTCTTCTTGCGAAAGAGCCGTGTCACGATCAAAGGTCACTGTCATGCCATCTTCTTTAAGCGATGGGAATGATGGGTTTAACATATGTTCAGTTGGTTTTAAGATAATGGTATTTTCACCTTTATCTTCTTGGCTTACGCCAAATGTATCGAACACGTTGATCATGTAGCTTGGTAGTTCAAACTGATTGTCGAGTTTTTCGATTTCAGCTACAAGCGAATCTGCAGCACCTTGACCCGATGAATGTAGCTCTAGTAAACGATCTCGTCCGCTTTCCATTTTTTTACGCAGTACGGCATTTTGCTGTGCTACTTGCTCAAGTAATGGATCTAGGTCGTCTTCATCGCAGTTATGCGCAGCAATATACTCAAGTAAGTCATCGCGAAACTCTTTGTAAAGCATTTGCCCCGTTGACGAGGTAGATTCGAATGCGTCTAGACCTTCGTTGTACCAACGTAGCAATACTTCTTGAGCGGTGTTTTCAAAATATGGCACATGAATGTTCACATCTTGTGTTTGACCTATACGGTCTAATCGACCAATACGCTGCTCTAGTAAATCAGGGTTTAATGGTAAATCAAACAACACTAAGTGATGTGAAAACTGGAAGTTACGACCTTCTGAGCCAATTTCTGAACACAGTAATATTTGTGCATTATCGTACTCATCTGCAAAAAATGCAGCAGCGCGGTCACGCTCAATAATAGACATGCCTTCGTGGAATACCGATGCTTTAATTGCTTCGCGTTCACGCAGTATTTGCTCAAGGCTGATAGCTGTTTCAGCTTTAGCACATATAAGTAGTACTTTTTCGCGCTTAAGCGTTTTAAGAGTGTCGATTAACCAATCTACACGTGGATCGAATAGACCCCAGCTTGCGCTTTCGCCTTCAAACTCTTGAAATATTTTTTCAGGAAAAAGAGCACGGTGTGCACTTAGTTCAGGGTTTTGAATGCCGCCCATATTACCGAGAACCGACATAGCCGTTTTATACTGCTTTGGCAGTGCCATTGGATAGGCGTGTAATTTACGACTTGGGTAGCCATCAATACCGCTGCGGCTGTTTCTGAATAATATGCGACCCGTGCCGTGGCGATCGAGCAGCATGTTAAGTATTTCTTTACGTGCTGGTAAATCACCTTGCTGTGCTTTTTCAAGAATATCAGTAATGTCGGTTTCTTTTAATAGCTCAATCAGTGTAGCTTTGGCTGTGTCGTCTAGCCCTTGCTCTTGCAGTAATTGATTTGCAGCTTCAGCAACGTCTTTATAATTTGCTTCTTCTTCTTTAAACACGTCGTAGTCGTAAAAGCGGTCTGGATCGAGTAACTGTAAACGTGCAAAGTGACTGCTGTGACCAAGTTGATCAGGCGTTGCTGTAAGTAAAATAAGGCCCGGAATATCTTGGCTAAGCTCTGCCATACGTTGGTACTCTGAGCTTGGCTTGCCGTTATTTATACTTAGGTGATGAGCTTCATCGATTACTAGTAAATCCCAATCAGCAAGCGTTGCTTGTTCAAACCAGCGTTTTTTCTTGGTTAAAAACTCAAGACTGGTAAGTACTAGTTGCTCTGTATCAAACACGTTTGGTGAATCTGCAAACGCTTCGTCGCAGCGCTCTTCATCAAAAATAGAAAAATGTAAATTAAAGCGGCGTAGCATTTCTACTAACCATTGGTGTTGTAGATTTTCTGGTACAACAATAAGTACGCGGCTCGCACGGCCACTAATAATTTGTTGATGTAAAATCATGCCCGCTTCAATTGTTTTACCAAGGCCTACTTCGTCTGATAAAAGTACGCGTGGTGCAAAACGTTTACCCACTTCTTGGGCAATATAAAGCTGGTGCGGAATAAGATTAGCACGCTGACCAATTAAGCCTTTAATAGGCGATTGTTCACGTTCAAATTTATGTAACCACGTTTGGTAGCGAAGTGTATAGCGATCAAAACGATCGACTTGACCTGCAAATAAACGATCTTGTGGTTTATTAAACTTAATAAAATGATCTAAAAAGGTTTCTTTAAGCTTGGCTGTTTCGCCGTTATCAACACGGGTGCCGTGATAACACAGTAACTCGCCTTGTACTTCAATAGACTCTACTTCTAATTCCCATTCTTCAACGCTTTTGATTACATCGCCAGGATTAAATGCCACACGGGTAACAGGTGCTTCTGCACTAGAATAAACACGGCTCTCACCACTGGCAGGAAATAATATGCTGACCTGACGGCCTTCAATGGCAACAACGGTGCCTAATCCTAAATCTGACTCTGTATCACTGATCCAACGCTGACCTAAGGAAAAATTCATGTATGTCTCGTCTATGATGAAAAAGGCGGCTATGTTACCTGTAAGCTAACACCACTGCAAGGCGCTATTTGGCTCACTTTTAATTAATTTTGTAAGTGTTAATTATTACTATTAAAACAGCTTGTTTATGACTCTTTTTTAGGTAAATCAAAACTAATTACAGTTTGTAATAAAACGGACTTTTATGACAAATAGACTAAACTTACATTATGCCTTGGCAATTAAGTATTGCAGGTTTAAGTTTTGCCCGTTTTACTTAGTTATTTTGGTATAGCATAAAAATCATAAAACGTAAGGAAAGTGCTATGGAAAAAGCTTCAAACCTTGAAAGTAAAATGTATGTGCTAGATACCAACGTACTACTTCACGAACCCCTCGCTTATTTGTCTTTTCAAGAGCATGACGTTGTAATTCCGATGACGGTGCTTGAAGAGCTTGACCACATAAAAGACAGAAAACACGACGTAAGTCGTGATGCGCGCGTCGCTATTCGTGGATTAGATGAAGTACTTAAAAATGCAACGCCCGAACAAATGTTACAAGGCGTGGCGCTACCGAGTAACAAAAAGGCAAAAGCGAGCTCTGCAGGTACCCTCATAATTGTAAACGACCATTTATTTGCCGACTCCATTTCTGGTTTGCCTGGTAACGAAAACGACCATCGTATTATTAATTGCGCCGTGTACTTACAAAAGCAGCACAGTGATTCAAAAGTTATATTAGTAACAAAAGATATCAACATGCGCTTAAAAGCCAAAGGCGCAGGGCTTAAATATGTTGAGGACTATCGCACCGATCAACTTATTGATGACATAAGCCTGCTCACTAGTGGTTATAAAAAAATCGAAGGTGATTTTTGGGATCATGTTGGGGAGTGTAATACCGAGCAACACGGGCGTGATACGTTTCATCATGTGCCTAAAAACTTAATACCAGATGTATTTTGTAATGAATATTTACTTGATGGTGGTGATCAGTTTGCGGCACGTGTTAAATCGTACGATGACGAGCACATAACGCTCAAAGATATTGGTGTTGAGCGTTTAATGCACCAACAAGCATGGGGCGTTAAGCCAAAAAATATTTATCAGGGAATGGCGCTTGATGCGCTGCTCGATACAAGTATTGAACTTGTTATTTTAACAGGGCCAGCAGGGTGCGGTAAAACCTTGTTAGCACTTGCCAGCGCCCTTGAAATGGTCATCGAAAAAGGTATTTACGATAAAGTAATAGTCACTCGTAATACGCCAGAAATAGCAGAGTCCATTGGCTTTTTACCAGGCACTGAGGAGGAAAAAATGGCACCATGGCTTGCAGCCATTACCGATACGCTAGAGGTATTGCACAAAGGCGACGAAAATCCGATATCGAGTCGAAATTACATTATGGAAAAGGCTAATGTACAGTTTAAATCGGTTAATTTTATGCGCGGGCGTAGCATTCAAAATGCGGTAGTGATTTTAGATGAGAGCCAAAATTTAACGGCATCTCAACTCAAAACTATTATTACCCGCTGCGGCGAAGGTACTAAATTAATTTGTACGGGTAACTTGGCGCAAATAGATAGTAACTATTTAACGCCAGTAACATCGGGCTTAACGTACATAGTAGAGCGCTTTAAAAACTTTGAAGGCAGCGCAACTATAAACCTTAACGGTGTTGTACGTAGCCGCTTAGCGTCATTTGCAGAAGAAAATTTATAACTTGCGCTTAACAAATTGGCTCGATAGTCTATCGATTGATTTTCGAGCCAAATGGCAGGCAGTACATTGAATTTTTTACCTCTGAAACATTATTATCGTTCGTTGTTTATTGCGCTTTTAGTGCCATTGATTGTCGCTTTTTTACTGTGCTTGCACTTATATAATATAAAGCTTGAGCGGGCGGTTGAAAAACGCGAAGCCGATTTTACGAATGTTTCAGCGCAGGTTACTCACGGGATGGAATCAGTGAGTAATCTACTTACCACAATGTTTAGCTTATACGAGCAAACGACCGTTCAACAAATAAACCAAAGCCTACTTGAAGGTATAAATCAATATGATGGTTACTATTACCGTCACTTTAGTGAGCAAGGTACTGAAATTGTAGGTAAGGGCGAGTTTGCGTTATCTACAAAGGCACTTATACAGTGGCAACAGGCGATTGCATTAGGGCCTTCGTTTAATACAACGCTTGCATTAATGCAGTCGTTATCGGCTGTAGCATATGTTGATGATAATGGTTTTTCTTATGTCAGCAGGCGCAACAAAAGCCAAAGTTCAATGCTTACTGAAATTCTAAATGAGAAGTTTAAGCCAAAATTTTTACCAAATAAACTTACCTCAAGTCCTATTGTTAAAGTTAATGACAAATCGTATTTTGCTATTGGCCGACAACGAAGCACTGGCTCAGCCGATTACATTATTTTAATTTATGATGTTCAGGCAATTTCTGGATGGCTAAAAAAGGTTTCACCGAGTAGTGGTGAATACGTTTTTATGAATCAATCACATCAAATTATCGCCAGCTCTAAACAATTGATAGAGCAAGCGACAGCGTTAAAAAGCTATTGGCCTAACTTGGCCCAGCACCATAGTAAAAAAACAGTATTAACTAGTGATAGTAATTACTTTATGCAACCTTTGGATGAGTTGCCTATTCACGCGGCATTTTACGAGCACAAACCCCAATTAATAAGCTTAATTAAATATGAAATATTATTAGAGTTTGCATTTTTAACACTATTTTTAAGCATTATGTTTGGCGTGTTTTTTTGGTTAAGTCAGCGTATTTTTATAAAGCCAATGACTCACTTAATGTCGTATTTGGAGAGTAACGGTACGCAATTCGAAGAGCAGCTAAATTACAAAATACCGCTGAGCTGGCAACCTTGGTTTTCTAAGGTGAAGAGGGTATTTATTAAAAATAAAGAGTTGGTTGATTCATTACAAGATGCGAATAAAGCGCTAGATGACCAAGTTCAGCTGCAATCAGAAAAACTAAGTCGCAGTTACGAAGCTAAAGAGCGCCACTTGGCTTTGCTCAACACTATGCTAAACAGTGTGCCAGATCTAATTTATTTTAAAAATATTGATGGCTCCTTTTTAGGGTGTAATAAAGCATTTGAAGCTTATATTGGTAAAGATCAAACTGCATTAGTAGGTAAATATGTAGATGATTTAGGTGATAACGATCAGCAAATAAATGCGCTTGAAAAACAAGTTTTACAAAATAGAAATAGTGTTGAGCAACGCATCGAAACCGATACAAAATCATATCAACTTACTATTGCACCTTTTTATAATGAACATCAACACTTATTAGGAACAATGGGTATTGGCCGTGACATTACCGAGCAGCAACAAGCATTATTGGCTTTAAAAGCATCTGAATCAAAATTTAGAAGCGCGATTGAATTTGCCGCTAACTGCGTGGTTTTACTTTCGCTTGAACATACTATATTACAAGTAAATAAAGCAGCTAGGAAGCAATTCTCTGAACAGCAAGTACTGGTTGGCGAGCAGTTGAAAGCATTGTTTGATGATTCTCAATGGCAGCAAATAAAAACAACCTTAGCGCAATTGTTAGATGACAAAAAACGTGTATATCACTTAACACTGTCGCAGGGGCGACTAACAAGTTGGTTGCAACTGAGTGTGTCTCTCGTATGGGATGAAAACCGTGACCCAGCTTATTATGTTATTCACATTCAGGATGTGAGCGCATTAACTAAATCAAAACTTGATGCCGAACGGGCAACCCTTGCTAAAAGTCGCTTTATAGCCAACTTAAGTCATGAAATACGCACTCCTCTTAACGCTGTTTTAGGGCTGCTCGATATGCTTATTGAGCAAGGCTTAACACAAAAACAATTACAACAAACTGACCAAGCTAAGCATGCAGCACAAAGCTTGTTGCTAATGCTCAATAGAATGCTTGATTTTGCACGTATAGAAAGTTCGCAAACTGATTTAAAACAAGCATCTTTTAGCATGGTTGAGCTGGTGGATATTTGCGAAAGTTTAACGGCTCCATTGTGCGAAGGAAAAGGTATTGAATTTGTTATTGATATTGACCCGTTAATAGCGCCTGATTTGATATGCGACAGCATTCGCTTGCAGCAAATATTAGGTAACTTATTAACAAATGCTGTTAAGTTTACAAAAACAGGTTCTATTACTTTAAAAATGGAACTGATTGAAAGCAATAGCCTAGAGCAACAGCATATTTGCTTTAAAGTAATCGATACCGGTATGGGTATCGATGAAGCCGATCAAAGGCGTTTATTTGACGCCTTTACGCAAGGTGATGAGTCTTCAACACGCATACATCATGGTGTTGGGTTAGGTTTAGCTATTGTTAAACATGCGGTGTCATTAATGGGGGGAGAGATTGCTTTAAAGAGTAAAAAAGGCCATGGCTGTGAGTTTTACTTCAGCGTTAGCTTTTTGGTTGATACCACTAAAAATACGATGTTACCGACTAATACATTGGCTATTTTATCGGATCAAAGTAAAGAGCTTAAGCAAGTAACAAATGCTTATACAGAGCTTGCTAATATTAATTTAGATGAAGTACTCAAATACCCAATTAAGCTCTCCAATATTCAAAAAATAATAATAGATGCAGCCGACTTACCTGCACTTTTAAATATTGAAGCAATTAATGATTCGTTATCAGCTAAAGAAACATCGGTAATTATTATTAATCATCAGCACACGCTTAATTTACCAACAAGTGAGCATTTAGCTGCGCACCACGTTAAAGCATCGGCATTGGGACAAAGGCTATTTAGCTTGAACTCTCAGCAAAAGCCTAAAGCGAGTACCAATGCGGTAATACACAACGTTGCTGAAATTAAAGCTGATATATCGGGTCTACTTGTGTTAGCCATTGATGATAATCAACTTAATTTAGAAATAATTAGCAGTGTACTTCGCCAAGCAAACGTAAATGTAGTGACTGCTTTAAGCGCATCTATTGGCATGGAATTATTGCAAATTTTAAGACCCGACTTAATATTGATGGATGTGCAAATGCCACAAATAGATGGCTGCCAAGCAACAGCCTTAATTCGTCAACAGTTTGACGCAAAGCAGCTGCCTATTTTTGCCTTAACGGCTCATTGTGAGCCTGCTGATATTGAACGTTCTTTAAAGTGCGGTATGAATAAGCATTTAACTAAACCGGTTGTTGCTAAAGTGCTTATTGATGCAATTGCCGATTTAAACTTAGTGAAACCAAGCTTTTTCGAAAAATCATTCGCTTTAACGCAGTTTAGTATGGATGAAAAGCTCCTCAATACAATGATTGATAAGTTTGCTAATTTATGTGAAACCCAGCTATCGCAAATAGAAGAAACAACCAATAAGGATGATTTGGTACGCTTAGTGCATAGTATAAAAGGTGTAGCAGGGAATTTAGGTTTTAGACGATTGTCTCACTGCGCTTTATTGTGTGAAAGAACACTTAAAACAACTAACAAGCCTGTTGAAATAACACTGAAAGAGCTTATTATGCAGTTAGAACAGGTAATTGTTTTTATAAAAGGGGTAGGGGCTAGGGATGTCGAAAAGAGCTAAAGTACTTATTGTAGATGATGATCCAATCAACCGATTAGTACTTGAAAAAACACTTAAAGTAGAACACGACGTATTCTTAGTTGAAAGTGGTGAAAAAGCACTGACCTTTGTAAAAACTGCGCAAGTTGATTTAATTATTCTTGATGTGATTATGCCAGGAATTGACGGTTATGAAGTGCTTGTACAACTTAAAGAAAATCCGATAACTCAATCGATCCCTGTTATATTTATATCAGCTAATCGTAGCCACGACGACGAAGCTAAGGGCCTAGAGCTCGGTGCTATGGACTATATAACTAAGCCATTTAGCCCTTCTATTGTGCGCGTTAGAGTACGTAACCAATTACTTATAAAGCAAAAAAATGATCTGCTAGAGATGCTAGCCTCGATTGACGGCTTAACTGAAATCCCAAATAGACGCTACCTAGACGAAAACTTAGCTCGAGAATGGCGCCGCAGTAAACGAAGCGGAACACCACTATCTGTGTTGCTTATGGATATAGACCACTTTAAACGTTACAACGATTGCTACGGACATCGTGCTGGTGATGAATGCTTAAAGGATGTTGCGCAAGCACTCGCAGCTCAGTGTGAACGTGGTAGTGACTTCATAGCTCGTTATGGTGGTGAAGAATTTGCAGCCGTCTTACCGGGAATTGATAAGCATGAAGCCTTGGAGTTTGCTAATAAATTACGCAATGCTGTAAATGCTTTAAATATAGAACACAAAGCCTCATTAAATGCAGACCACATCACTATTAGTATAGGTATCGCCACCACGCAAAGTGGTAAAGTGTATGCTGAGCAAGCATTATTAGAAGAGGCGGATTTAGGGTTATATGCTGCTAAAGATGCGGGGCGAGATAGAATAGTCGCACGGTAAAAATTTAATATAAAAAACGCCAAAATTTATATTGGCGTTTTTAGTATCAAACTACTTTTATTGTTACTGCGTGATCATACCTAAAGCAGTGTCACCAATGCCCACTAACTTATCATTTTTAAATACAAGTGGCGTACATTCATCTTTCGTTGTTTTAGAATCTGAATGCTTGCTATGAGTTACATAAAAAAGTACTTGGTATATATCGTCATCTTTTTTTAATAGCTCTGTGAAATTAGGCGTTTTTAATTGCGTTAAAACAGATTGATAGCTGCTATCCATTTTTAGCTCGGATATAGCTTCACGATTATTTTTATGTTGTGCTTGCCAGCTTGATGAGTTTTTCCCTGCCCAATGAGTCTCAGCTTCACCATCAGATACGGCAATAACACAGCCAGTTAAAAATGGTGCAATAAGGGCTGCTGCTAATAGAGATTTTTTCATTGTGATATTCCTTAAATGAGTTTTTAATATTTTGATCATATAAGGCAAGTAGTAGGCCAAGTTTAAAATCTTTTTAATTCAGTTGGTTAGGTTTTAAGGACTATGTTTTACTAATCATTTGCAAAAATAATTAGTAAAAACAGCCACATTTTAGTTTTTTTAACTATTTTCCCGCAGTGCAGTTACACCAAGCGGTTGCGTGATTCGCCTTTATTAAATGCCGCAATGTTTAAACTTACCTCATTAATTAAACGCACGATAGATTCAGTACTTGCCCATGCAATATGTGGAGTAAGTAATAAGTTATTGCCTTTGTAATTAGCAAGTGGGTTTGAAAGCTCAGCAGGCTCTTTAGTTAGTACATCAACCCCGGCTCCAGCAATTAGGTTTTGCTCAAGTGCTGTAGCTAAGTCGGCTTCGTTAATAATGCCACCACGAGCAGTGTTAATAATAATGCTACTTGGCTTCATCATTTTAAGCTCATTAAGTGCAATTAAATCACGTGTTTCATCGGTAAGTGGGCAGTGAACACTGATTATATCGGCTGTTTTAATAACGTCCTCAAAAGGCGTACGACCATCGCGGCATGCAGCCCCTTTGCGCTCTGCAACAATAATATTTGCGCCAAATGCCTCAGCCACTTTAGCAACGCCTTTACCTAGCGTACCACCGCCTATAATGGCAAATGTTTTGCCTTGTAAGTCGTTAAAGCTGTAATCGAGTATGCAAAACATTTCACTTTTTTGCCAAGCGCCTTGCTGGCAATCCGCCTGATAGCGATGTGTGTTACCCAGTAAGTTAGTAATTAAAGAGAATGTATGTTGAACAACAGAAGGGGTTGAATAGCCAGCTACATTAGTGACGGCAATACCAAATTCTTTAGCGGCTTCTAAATCAACATTATTAGTACCGGTTGCACTTACGCAAATCAGTTTAAGCTGTGTTAGCTGACTAATCGTATCGCGATTTAAAACCGCTTTATTAGTGATCAATACATCAGCGCCTTGGCAATGTTCAATAACTTGCTCTGGGCTAGTAAGTTCATAAGTCGTTAATTTACCAAGTTGTTCAATACAAGTAAGAGACGTTTTAGCTAACGTAGCGTTATCAAGAATGGTGATGTTCATGCTTTTCCTAAAAATAAATGAAACCCTTGACCTTAGTCTTAACTCTAGGGTTTATAGTCTGTTTAAAATAAATCGGAGAGAGAAATATGAGAATAGGTGAACTATCACACCAACTAGGTATCTCTAACGATACTTTAAGGTACTACGAAAAGCAGGGATTGTTAACGCCTAACAGGCGAAATTCTGCTGGATATAGACTATATGATAATAACGATTTAAAAGTGATGCATTTTATCATTAGAGCTAAAAATATAGGTTTTAGCTTGGCAGAGATAAAAGATCTCTTACTTATTAAATTTGAAAAATCATCACATTCCTGCTCTGAAGTTAAAAAAATTACACTTGAAAAAAGAGATTTGGTCGCGCAGCGTATAAAAGAACTCCAACAATTTCATCAATCATTAACCACATTGGCAGATAAGTGTTGTGGCTCGCAGCATATAGCAGAAAATTGTTCAATTTTAAGTGTTTTGGAGGATATAGATGACGTTACTTAATAATTTTTGGCAGTTATTTTTATTATCAGCACCTTGGCTAATGTTAGGGCTTTTGATTGCAGGTTTATTGAATGTATATTTACCTGAAAACTTATTGAGTAAACATTTAGGTAAAGAAGGATTTTGGACTACCGTTAAAGCCGCATTAATAGGCGCTCCTTTGCCCTTATGCTCTTGTGGAGTTATCCCTGCAGCTATTGGTTTGAGGCGAGCGGGTGCTTCTAAAAGTGCGACCACTGCATTTTTAGTTTCGACACCTGAAACGGGGGTTGATTCTGTATCGGTGTCTTATATTTTACTCGGTCCATTTATGGCGGTTATTCGCCCGATAGCAGCTATTTGTAGTGCTATTGTGGCAGGGGTATTAGTTGGGCGCGAAAGTAAAAATGATAAAAAAGGGTCTTTTAATAATAGTCGTAAAAATGAGAGCGATAGCTGTAGTGCGAGTGATGTAAAAACGGCGCCTTCCTTATGTTGTGATACGCAATCAAAAGTGCCTCAACAATCAACTCATAGTACAAATAATGAAAACGAAAAACCTCTGAGCGATTCATGTTGTTCCAGTAATATTGAAAAAGAAGATCCCCTCGGATGCTCAGTAAACTCAATTAAACACACTGGGCAATGGCTTAAATTAAAAGCTGCAATCAGTTTCAGTTGTAATAAGCTTTTAGAAGATACGATGAAGTGGTTATTGATTGGCTTGTTTTTTGCCGCATTAGTACAAACTTATGTTCCTGAGAGTTTTTTATCCCAGTGGGGAAGTGGCGTTTTGGCTATGCTCGTTGTGATATTAGTCAGTATCCCTATGTATATTTGCGCGACAGCTTCAACGCCTATTGCAGCAGGCTTATTAATGAGCGGGCTTTCGCCAGGCTCTATTTTAGTTTTTATGTTGGCGGGGCCTGCAACAAATATTGCGACACTTGGTGTTGTAGCCAATGAGCTTGGAAAGCGTGCCCTTGCAGCTTATTTAATTGGTGTAATAGGCGTAGCAGTGGTATTTGGCTTTTTAACCGATTTTTTAGTTGAAAAATATGGCTTTGTGGTCAGCCCTCTTATAGGAGAAGAATATGATATCCTGCCTAACTGGCTTACTTTATTATGTAGCATCGTTTTAATTGCACTTATGCTGCGTTTAATGGTCAATTGGTATATGAAGAAAATAAAACACTAACTAATACCAACTTTATTAAAAACATGATCATTCTATCGCATTAAATAACTCACTAACTGTGTTGAAAATTATTTATATAGAACAACTATATGTCACAATTTTCGCCTTGTTAGTGTGTTATTTTCTTCGCGATATAATAATCACTTATTTAATGCAATTGGTATAAATTGAGCTATTTCTTATTTGATATTGGCTGAGTTATAATCAGTTAGAGAATAATAATCCCAAAATACGGCGCTTTCGTGTGCCGTTTTTTAACATTATAGATGTAGTAATGAGTGAATTAGAAGATAAGTACGCTGATATAAGACCTTATAACGATGATGAAGTTACGGCTTCGCTTTCGCGTTTAATGAACGATAATGCGTTTATTGATGTGATCGCAAAATATAATCTACCACGCTTTTTATCGTCTGTGCCATTTATAGCTCGTCCATTGGTTAGAAGCCAATTGCGCAAAAAATGGGGTAAAGTAAGCACCGTCGAAGACGTGCAAAACGAAGTTGCGCAATACTTAGATAAATTAGTAAAGCGCACCACGTCAAAAGTAACCTTTTCTGGGTTAGATCAGTTAGATGCTAACCAGGCCTATTTATTTATTTCAAACCACAGAGACATAGTGCTTGATCCTGCATTAGTAAACTGGGGTTTATATCAACATAAAATGAAAACAGTGCGTATTGCTATTGGCGATAATTTATTGCAAATACCTTACATTACTGAGCTTATGCGTCTAAATAAAAGCTTTATCGTTAAGCGCTCTGCTAAAGCACCAAAAGAGATGTTAAAAGCACTGACTCAATTATCGTCATACATTTACGATTCTGTAGTGGGTGGAAATTCTATTTGGATTGCGCAAAAAGAAGGGCGTGCAAAAGACGGTTTTGATCAAACTGATCCTGCGCTTCTAAAAATGTTGCAATTAAACGGGCGTAAACAAAAGAAAGAGTTTGGCGATTATATTAAAGAGTTAAAAATAGTGCCGGTTTCTATTTCTTATCAATATGAGCCGTGTGCAATTGCTAAAGCCAAAGAGCTTTACCATAAACAACACCATGGTGAGTACGTTAAATCGGCTGGTGAAGATATTGCGAGCATTGTTGAAGGCTTTAGTACTGCGAAAGGGCATGTGCATTTAGCATTTGGGCAACCAATTGAATCTAAATGTGATAGTGCTGAAGAGCTTGCTAAAACGATTGATAGGCAAATTGTTGATTCGTTTTATTTACACCCAGGCAATTACATTGCTGGTGGCTGTAAAGAGGCGGTAATAGACTCTCCTGATACAGCGACATTTGAACAACGTTTAGCCTGTGTGCCTGAAGAGTTAAAACCATTAGTGCTAGCTATGTATGCTAAGCCGTTTCATCGTAAAGCAGAGATAAACACAAATAGCTGCGAGCATTAATGCTCATAGCTTAATAAAAGTAAGCAGCAATTTAATTGCTGCTTTTTTTTTGCTCAAAAATGACGCTATACTAAGTACCTCTAATTAAACGGTGCGAATGCTATGCAACAAATTGAAATATTTGATATTCCAAGCCCTTGCAAAAGTATTTGCTTAGTTAATAACAGAGGGTATTGTAAGGGGTGTTATCGTAGTCGCGATGAACGCTTTTCGTGGAATAGCTTAACTAACGACCAAAAAAAGAAGGTGCTTAGTTTGTGCCAGCAGCGCTACAAACGCTATCTTCAAAAAAAGCAGCAAAATGCAGTGCCAAGTACACAGGCAGAGCAACAAGGGTTCGATTTTTAAAAGCTTAATCCATATTTGGCTCTTAGTGCGTACACAGTGCCATTGTTAGTTAAGTTAATTAATGACATTTTAAGTTTTTCTACTAGGTTTTTATTACGCTTATTTAAATAATGATAAAGCGGATACGTATTCAACACTTCTTTTTCAAAGCAACCTTGCGGTGTAGGGAGATCGTTGTTTTGCATTATAAAGTTAATCATTAAAGCCCCTTGTACTTTTTGCTGAGCTAGTAAATTAAGCTGGGCATTCATACTTTTAACTTTAATAATATTTCCTGCAAATTGAGTGTTTGCTAAATAATGTTCTTGGACAGGGTAGCCATCAACAATTGCGACGCTATCTAGTTGCTCTAAACTGCTAGGTAAACAGTTTTTATATAACACTAAGTCAAACTTAAATAGCTCATAATCGACCCTAATTAAGTTTTCGTAATTTTTTTCAACGCTTACATCTCTTCCTAACTGTCCATCAAGTACGCCATTATTTGCAGCTAGCAAAGCATTTTGGTGGCTAAAATCGATGATATATATTTTAAAACCTATATCTGCGTATGCTAACTTTAATAGCTCTAAGGCATAATCAGCTTGTGGTGTACTTTGCGGACGATTAAAAGTGAGGTTGTATTGATGACTAAAACAAGAGGCACTAAAAGATAAATTTACCAATAATAACAAGATACTAAAATGTCTATTCATTATCAGTTCCAATTACTACAGAAATAAATAAAATAAGACGCGTATAATAACAAGGAGATTACCTCTTGCCCAGTTTCGGGGTTAATCAAATAATTTTAAAAGCGAATGAGGAAGTATTGTGAGTTTTAATTTATGCCTATTGCCACGTGAAGAAAAATACCAAATTCAGTTAGATTATGAAGCGTCTTTTTGGGCGTATCAAATTAAGCGAAACAAAAAAACGCGAGAGCAAGTTTATAATACAATTCATAGCCGCCCAATGGCAGAGCAAATGGTGTTAAAGCAAAAGTTTGAGCAATATTTAGCCTTGATGCTTAGCTAAGTGTTGATATAAATATGCATATAGTTGAATTATTGGATGAGATAAAAATTCCACTCGTTAATAAATTTTATAAAAAACATAATGTAAGAGGACGGGCTAATAAACAAGATAAAGTATGGGTTACTTACTATAATAATGAAATAGTTGCAGCATGTAGGTTACAAGATAAAACAGATTTTTTATTTTTATCTACCGTGTTTGTTGCGCTGGAGCATCGCGGTAAAGGTGTTGCTAAGCAGCTATTATCAACACTCTTAAAGTCGCAAGATAAGAAGATTAATACCTTCGCATATAAAAACGTAGTTGATTTATATTGTGCTATTGGTTTTAACCAGGTGTTAACATATACTCTTGCTTTACAAGTACTTTTTGATACTTACAAACATCGAAATATAGTCGCTCTAGAGTACCCATAATAATAAATAATAATATGGAATAAGCATGAGTAAATGCGTTAACGGGATCATTAGTTGCTTTGTAGTTTTAATCGCTATCCTAAGTTGCCAAGTAGGCGCACAAGTAAAACGTTTATCTCCAAGCGAAGGCTTATCGCAAAGCTACGTTAATACAATGCTCATCGACACTAATGGTTACCTTTGGCTTTCTACTGAGGCTGGGCTTAATCGTTATGATGGCTATCAAGTTATTCCAATAAACGGCCCTAATGGTGAATTAGAAGAAGCGATCATTGATCGTATTTACCAAGATACCCAAGGGCACATTTGGATAGCTTCTTTACTTGCAGGCCTATTTAGATACGACCCCGTAACAGATTCATATCAGCAGTTTTTAGAAAAACCCACCAGTGAAGAAGAAATTATCAATCAATCTGTTTTTAGTATGGTGGCCGTTGATAAAAAAACACTTTGGATTGGGCGAGGCCGCGATTTTGCAAAGCTTGATATTGCGACCGGAGAAATTACAACTATCTTTGAGCTACCCGCTAAATATAAAAATACCCTTGTAAGAAAGCTGTTTGCCTACAATGGTTATATATTTATTGGTACAAGCCATGGTGCATATGTATTTGATATTGCAACAGAGCAGGTTAGGCCACTACAACACTTAAAAGGTGAAGCTGAGCATATTTATCAAAATAATGTTAAGTCGTTCGCATTAGGTGAAAATAAACAGTTGTTAGTAGGGGCGGTAAAAGGCTTATACGAAGTTGATATTAGTAACTTATCAAAAATGTTTGAACGTCCAGATTTACCGTTTAAAAGTAAGGTATTACTAACTGATTTAAATGTGTGGAGCATAGTAAACGAACACGGAAAAATAGATTTAGCTACTGATAAAGGCTTGTTTAAATTTGATTTAAGCACTGGGGAAATGATTAAAAACACCCGAATAGCCCAAAGTAAGTACACACTTGCTGATACCAGTATTATTGATATGGCTAAAGATAAATCGGGTGGTACTTGGGTTGCGACTAAAACCGATGGGGCATTTTATTTATCTCATGACAGTTATCATTTTAATAATATCGATGGCACTTTACTCGGGGGCGATGGTTTATCACATCACTCTATTTGGGGTATTACTGAATATAAAGATAAACTCTGGCTTGCAACGCATAATGGTATTACCGAAGTCGATTTAAAAACAAATATTGGCAAAGTTTATTTAAAAGACTACAAAGTCGACTTACTCACCACTGAGTTTACCGTATACGAAATAACACCTTATAAAGACAATTTATGGCTTTATACAAACCGTGGTTTGTTTATTTTTGATCCTGTAACGCATCAAGTTAGCGAACCTAAAGTGCATGACCCTGCTAATCAAGAGCTAATTACCGGTAGGGTGCATGGCGTTACATTAATGCCAAATGGCGACTTATACTTTGTGCACTCAGATCATGGGGTATTTATATACAATATAGACTCTCAAGTAATAACGCGTTTGGGTGGCCAATTTGATCAATTTGAACCCTTTTTAGCTCATGGCTTTTTACCTGCGCTGAGCAATAAACCAGACTCACCATTGTTTTTTAATGCCGGTATTTTATACCAAGTAAACCCAAGTGATTTAGCACTTAAAATGATTTACAAAGTGCCAAAACAGCATGAAAACGTAGCTATCAGTGTGCTTTCTTACTTAATTGATAACAACAATATATTGTGGATATCACTTTCTAATTTTGGCTTGATAGGCCTCGACGCATCTACCTACCAATTAGTCCATACAATCGATTTAGAGAAAAATAAATTAGGCACACTGCTCTACGATATGGTGCTAGATGATGATGGTATGATTTGGATGAGCAGCCATAAAGGTATTTGGCGATTAAACCCAGAAACACTTCATTTTCAGCAATTTTCTACATCAGAGGGGCTACTTTCAGCTGAGTTTAATAGTAACGCCATGGCACAGCTCAAAGATGGCCATATTGCGTATGGTAGCTTAAAAGGATTTACTTATTTTCATCCAATGGAAAACCAAAATTACCAGTCGCTTATTGATCACGTAAATATTACGCGAGTTGATTTAATGTCTCGAGATTTATCGCTTGATTTAAAACAGCCGCTCAACGAGGTTGTGTTAAATCATGATGATATAGGGCTTGAAGTGGCATTTTCGGCCATGGCATTCAGTAATCAAGAACGCATCATTTATGAGTATCAACTCGATAACGGGCAAAAAAGTTATACTCGAAATAACAACCGTGTACTGTTTCCAAAATTAAATCCAGGTAATTATCAATTAAAAGTTTGGGCTAAAGATCCGCTGACTGGCGAATATACTTCGCCCGCTATTTTAAAAATAAAAGTAAAGTATCCGCTTTGGCGTGCACCTTATTTTATGGTGCTTTATGGCATGTTGTTTATTGGCTTTATTGCTATGTGGGTTATGCGCCGTAATAAAATCCAGCGTATTTTATTAGCAGCAAATAAAGAAAGTAAAGAAAGCGAAGCGCGTTTAAAGCTAGCTCTTGAAGGCAGCGAGTCGGGTGTTTGGGATTGGGAATCAAGTAATCCAAGTATTTATCAACCTCGCTTAGCGAGTGAATTAGGCTACGAAAATGAAACCGTGAGCCTAGATGAATATTTATCTAAAATTCATCCGCAAGACAAACAACTATTTCGCTTAGAGTGGCTTGAATTTTTATCTACCGATAAAGGTTATTTTAATTGCACCTACCGCCTGCGCCATGCAAAAGGCTATTGGCGCTGGTATAAGGATTTTGGGAAAGTCGTTGAGTGGGATGATAAAACGCCACAAAAAGTAGCGGGTACCTACACAAATATGACCCGTGAGATGGTGTTTGAAGAACATGCATTATTATTTACCGCAGCGTTTGAACAAACACGTGATTGGGTGTTTATTCTCGATAAAAATTTAAATATTAGGGCCTCCAATAAATCCCTGCAGACCGCCTTTAGCTTCTCTGCTGAGTCGTTATCTAGTCGAGCATTAAATTTAGGTATATCGCGCAGCAATCGTTTTGATTATTTACGCATAATGCAAAAGCTATCTGTTGGGGAGCACTTTTCGTGTGAGGACAGTGTGGTTTTAGCAAATGGTGAGCCACGCCATGTACTTGTGAAAATAAGTGCAGTAGCCGATAACGAACAGCGTCTTAATAGCTATGTCATTATTTTAACCGATATAAACGCACAAAAATCAGCTGAAAACGAGCTGCACTTATTAGCCAATTACGATGCTTTAACTGGGCTGCCAAATCGTACGTTATTTAACGACCGCGTTGAACACGCCCTTGAGCAAGCAAAATTTCACGAATGTAAAGTTGCTTTATTACATATAAATATTAAGCGTTTTAAATACTTTAATGATTCTTTAGGGCATGCAGTTGCTGATGAGCTTATTAAAGAGGTAGCTGAGCGTTTAAAATGCTCCTTGCGTCCATCGGATAGTGTTGCTCGATTTGGTGGCGATGAATTTGTTGTACTGGTAGAAGACATTCATCAAATAGAACAAGTACTCATTATATGTACTAAGTTGATGGATTGTGTGAATCAAAATATTACGATTAATGGTCAAGTCGTAAACGTTAATTTAAGTATTGGCGTGTCTATATCACCAGATGATGCGCAGCAAGGATCAGCGCTTTTAAAAGCTGCGAGCATAGCGTTATATCATGCAAAAGACTCTTTAGAGGGACGTTATCAGTTTTATAAGCAAGAGATGAATCAGCATGTTCAAAGAGCGCTGCATCTTGAATCTCAGCTTACAAGAGCGTATCAAGAAGAAGAGTTCTGTAATTACTACCAGCCTATCATTAACGCTGAAAGTCAAAAAACAGAAGGTTTTGAAGTACTGCTGCGTTGGCCTGAAAATAAGCTTGTGCAAACTCAAGAGTTTTCGGTGGCAGCAGAAGGTATAGGCCTAATTACAAAAATTATGCTGCAGACTTTTGCGCGCGCTTTACTAGCGCTAAAAGAGTGGCGAAAAGCCTCACCTAGCCTATATTTATCTATTAATTTATCGGCACTTGATTTTGAGTTTAAAGACCTTGTTCCCGAAATAAAAAAAGCGTTAAGTAACGCAGGGGTATCATCTGAGGCAATTGTTTTTGAAATAACTGAATCAATATTAATGCGTGATTCCAAAGAAGCGTTACATAGTATGGAACAACTTAAAAAGTTGGGCTGTAGATTGTATATGGATGATTTTGGTACGGGTTACGCATCGCTTACTTATTTAAAGCGTTTTCCTATTGATGTATTAAAAATAGATAGAAGCTTTGTGCAAGACATAGGTATAGATTCTGACGATGAAGCTATTATTCAATCAATACTCGCGCTTGCTGATAGTTTAGGTAAAGAATGTGTAGCTGAAGGCGTAGAAAGCTCGCACCAACTCGCCTTTTTAAAGGCGCGAGGGTGCATGCATTTCCAAGGGTACTTATTTAGTAAACCAGTACCAAATAACGAAGTACTACCGCTTATTAATCGCAATTGGAGTGATATATTTAATTGATAATGGCAGTACTCATTTAAGGCCTTTTACCGCAGTGCCTACAAAATAAATGGCTATTATGCTCATTTAACTGCGTTTTAATGGCCTTATTAGCTTCTAGTTTACTCAAGCCGAGTTTATAGCGTAGTTCTTCTAGGTGTCCTTGTTGAGTATCATTAAGAGTGCCGTCTTGAATTTGTTCATGTACAGCATCTTCAAAAAATTGGCGGCGTTTACGTATTTGTTCTGAAAAACTAGACGCGAGTAAACCGGTAGGTATCGCAACCATTCCCATGCTTAGTAGTGTAATAACGCCGCCGAAAAATTTACCCAATGGCGTTATAGGTACTACATCGCCATAACCAACAGTCGTTAGTGTTGCCATTGCCCACCACATAGCCGCAGGAATCGAGCCAAATTTATCGGGTTGTATGTCGTGCTCAATTAAGTAAATTCCGCATGAAGCTAAAATAAGCACGACGGCCATAATAAAAAAGGCAGCCATTAATGAACTACCTTCATCGTTAAAGGCTTTTAAAAGTAGCTGCATGGCACGTGAGTAGCGAGTGAGTTTAAATACCCTTAATAGTCGAAGCACACGTAAAAAGCGTAAATCGAGAGGAAATAAAAACATCATTAAACTTGGCAAAATCGCAATTAAATCAACAATTGCCAAAGGGGAGAAAAAATAGCTAAGCCGACGTTTGGTATGAGATCCTTCCATTGCTGCATATTGTGTTTTATCTACGCAAGCCCAAAGTCTGGCTAAGTACTCAATAGCAAAAATAGCGACCGAGACAATTTCTAAAACTAAGAATTCGTTGTAATACTGCTCTGCCACACTTGGGATTGATTCAATAACAATGGCTACAACGTTAATCATTATTAAGCTAATGAGCGCGATATCAAGAATATGTCCTGCTCGATGGTATTGACCTGTGCCTTCAAACAGGCAGGCCATTTTTTGTCTTAAAGTATGTGGTTCATTCATTATTTAAGTTTAAGTACCATATTAATACTGCCTTCTTCAAAGTCGCGACTAATTTTAAAACCTAACTTTCGGGCTAGCTCAATCATCCCCGTATTCTCTGGTAAGGTTATGCCTTCAATCGACTCCACACCTTGGCGTTTACAGTGGTTGATTGCAGCACTCATTAGTATGCGACCAAGCCCTAAACCTTGGCAGTCTGAGCGTACTACAATGGCAAACTCAGCATGCAGGTTATCGGGATCCATAATGACGCGAGACACACCTAGTGTGCGGGTTTTACCTTCAAAGCGTTGGCAAACAATAAAGGCCATTTCACGGTCGTAATCAATTTGCGTCATTTTAGCGAGTTGGTCGTGGTTAAATTGTGGTAGTTCGCCAAAAAAGCGTTTATATCTGTCTTCTTTATTAAGTGACTCGTCAAATGCTTTATGAGCTTGTTCATCTTCTGGCTTTATAGGCCTGAGCGTAGCTTGGGTGTTATTTTTAAGTGTTACTACTTCAACAAGCTCAATAGGGTAGGGACGAATAGATAAGCGCTTACGATTGCTCTGAGTTTGATAGCGGTTAAGGGTCATAGTGGCATCGAGTACTAAAAACTGCCCGTTGCTGGCAAGGATAGGATTTAGTTCCATAGAGCTTATGTCAGGTTGGTCAATAATTAACTGAGAAATACGTGTTAGCAGTGCACATAAACGATACTTATCAACCTTTTCGGGTAATATGCGCTCCTTTAGTACGCCTTTATCGTGCGCTGCGGCAATTAAATACTTTGCTAAGTTCATATTCAGTGGAGGTAGCGCAACGGCGGCTTGTGCATATTCAAGGCCGGTTCCTGCTTCACCTAATAATATAACAGGGCCAAAATTTGGCTCTGTTTTAATCGCAATTCGCAGCTCATTTGCGCCTGCTCGCGGCGCCATTTTTTGTAATGAGAACCCTTCAATAATCGCATCCGGATACGTGTTTTTAATACGTATAAGCATTGCAAAAGCGGTTTGTTCAACCTCGTTGGCGTCGTTTAAATTAAGCACCACACCACCTACTTCAGACTTTGAGGCAATACTTGGGCTAATGAGCTTTAACGCGACTGGAAAACCCAGCTCTATGGCTTGCTCTCTCGCTTCTGTTGGTGTGTAGGCAACCTCAGTTTGAATGCATTTAATACCGTAATGATTTAATACTTGGCTTGCCTGATGGGTAGGTAAGTAGCTTTGTCCTTCATCTAAAAATTCATTAATAAGTGCTTTAGCAGGCACTTTATTTATTTTTGCGTCATCAGTATTCGACTCAGGTGTTTGCGTTAAATGCTTTTGGTTACGACGATACGTTACCAAGTGCATAAATGCGCCAACAGCGCCTTCGGGCGTACGGTAAGTAGGTATAGCATTATTAGAGCATACTTTTCTTGCAGCATAAGATGCATCCTCCCCCATAAAGTTAGTTATAACGTAAGGGCGCGCCATTTTGGGTAATGTTTGCAAGGTTTCTACAATAACGTTGGCGTAGTCTTCGCTGAGTGCAAGTGCTGATGGGGTATGAATTATGAGTAAATTTTTAACTTCTTTAGCGTGTAATAAAATCTCCAGTGCTTGTTTGTACCGAGCAGGAGCTGAGTCGCCAAAAATATCCACAGGGTTTGAGGTGGTTTCTGATTGTGGAATTACTTTATTTAGCGCATTTCGAGTTTCAATGCTTAGCTCTGCTAACTTTCCTGAATTTTGAATAAGCTCATCAACGGCCATAACTCCCGGCCCGCCACCATTAGTTAAGATAGTCAGCTGCTCTACTTTTAATAATTTTGGATGCATGGCAAGTGTTTGTGTCGCTGCAAATAGCTCCCGTAAATCATTTACGCGCAGCATACCTGCACGTTGAAATAACGCATCGTAAACAGCATCAGAGCTTTGCTTTCCGCCGGTGTGAATTTCGGCTGCAAGTGCGCCTGCACTTGTTTTACCTGTTTTAATCGCAATTACAGGCTTACTAAAAGCCGCAGCTCTTGCTGCTGATATAAAACCACGAATATCCTCAATGTTATCAATGTAGAGTAAAATAGCTTTGGTTTTAGCATCGCGACCTAAAAAGTCGAGTAGTTCATTAAAGTTAATATCAAGGCAGTCACCTACCGATACAAAATATGAAAAGCCAATTTCTTTGTTTTTAGCCCAATCTAAAATGGTTGAGCATACTGCTGCTGATTGCGATACAAATGCAATTTTACCTGGGCTTGCCACAGTATGTGAAAAGCTCGCATTTAAACCAATATGAGGGATCAGCAAGCCTAAACAATTTGGCCCGAGCAAAGTAACTTGCTTGGCTTGAGCGCATGCTTTGAGCGCGCTTTTTTGCTCTCCAGAAAGCCCATCTGCAATAACAATCGCCGTTTTGCAGCCAAGTTCTCCCAGCTGCTCAATAATATCAATTAAGGTGTTTTTGTTAGTGCAAATAACAGCAAGGTCGGGTACTTTTGGTAAGTCCGCAATAGTGGGGTAAGCAAGCACGCCGTGTACTGCGCTATGGCTTGGAGTAACAGGCATTATCGGCCCTTTAAAGCCGCCTTGAAGCAAATTGCGCATAACCACAAAACCAGCACGAGTTGATATATTAGAGGCACCAATAACGGCCACTGAGCTTGGATTAAAAAACTGGGTAATGCGCTTAAGGCTCATGGTTTTTCCTAGGCTGATTAAGTTTTGCGTTATTTATAGTCTCAATGTACCCTGTTTACTGTGTTATTTCGAGCGTCTAGATGCTTATTATTGATATCAATCAAGGAGATTATTGTGAATAAAACCCCCGGTTTTTACATTGTTATAGCGGCTATTTGTTTAAGTATAGGCTTAATTAGCTTAGGGTTTATTTTAAAGAGTACAGCTTTGAGTGTAAAAGAGATGGAACGTACTGTGCAGGTTAAGGGGTTGGCCGAGCGAGAAGTAATAGCCGATACAGTAATTTGGCCTCTGCAATTTAGTGATGCCGACAATAATCTTGAAAAATTAGTCAGCCGAGTTGAGAAAAAAAATGATGCTGTAACTGCTTTTTTAAAACTGCATGGTTTTGACGACGATGAAATAACAATAGGCAGCCAGTCAGTTATTGATAAGCAAGCACGTGAATACAGTAACGAAAATCAGCAGTTTAGATACATAGTGCGCTCAAATATTATTGTTTATTCTGCTGCGCCAGATAAAGTACAAAATGCGCTGAGCAAAGTAAGCCAGCTTGCTAAACAAGATATCGCAATAGTGCAGGACAGCTACGAAACAAAAGTTGAATACATTTTTACAGGCCTCAATGATGTAAAACCTGCGATGGTGCAAGAAGCAACTGAAAAAGCGCGTGAAGTCGCTAATAAATTTGCTAAAGACTCTAATTCAAAATTAGGCAAAATAAAAACAGCTCGCCAAGGGCAATTTAGTATCAGTAATCGAGATTCAAATACACCGCAAATAAAAAATATAAGAGTGGTAACCGGTGTTGAATATTATTTAAATGACTAGGGCCTGTTGACCTTTCAGGATTAAAATTTGTTCAATCTAGGGGCGATTTAATCGCGGCGTGAGGTTTGTAACCTAGCGGGCTCGATAACTGCTCCTGCGTTATTCTAATGGCTTACATCCATGTAAGAATAAGTAAAAACCGAGCAACAAAGAGTAAATTGCCCCTAGGCAGAACCCTTCGGGCAGCGCATGTTTGGCATTTATTCCACGTTATCACCTATTTATGGGGAATAACCACACTGCATAGGCTCTGCCTTGCCTAAATACCAAACATACTGCTGCAAATTCAACCTCGAAAGATAAGCAGGCCCTAGGAAATAATATGTCAGAGTCTAAATATGGTCAGTTTGTACTGGCTCCCCGTTCGTACTTTTTTACTGCTATAGCGAGCGTAGTATTTGCGTTTATAGGCTTTAGTTATAATGCATGGCGAATGGAGGCAAGTGAAGAGAACAACAATACACGCATTGCTAGCTTTCAAATATTACAAGAACTAGCCGAGCTTGAGCTTATAGTATTTGCCGCACATTACGACAATAACAAAATAGATGGTAGCCCTAGAAAAGGCTGGGTTAAAGTTAACTTAATTCACGACTTAAGCTACTTAGCCGTTGATAAAGTACATTTAAAAACAAAAGACTTACAAAAGGTCTGGCAAACAAATTGGCCAAATATGGTTGAGCACGAAAGTGCTGCGCAATCCATTACACACGCTATAGATAGTGTGCGTATAGAAGTAGTGGGTGAATTAAAGCGCCTTGATTAGGTGCACAACTTGCGCCGTTGAGCGTTGTAAATAAGCTGCGCTCAGTAAAATTGTGGTTTCGTTAAGTTTTTGTCCTTTTAATACGTTAATAAGCTGCTGTTTTGCGTTCGGATTTTGTTTTTGCTCTATTTCCATTAATGCTAACAAAGCTGAAAATTCATGCTTTACCGGTGTGCTTGGTTTATTTGCATAGGCTATGTAGCAGGCAACTGGTGTTAAGCCATGAGAGTTGGGTTGCGCCAGGGCTTTAGCTAACTCATCATTTGATTCAAACAACATTAAAGAACGCACATAGTTAAATGGCAGCTTTGTAGCATCGGCATGCTTAAACACATTGTGCAGTACGTTATTTCCTTGTGTATCTTGTACTAAAAAGCCTTTATTTACTCTCAGCGCTGGGGTAAAAAAACTCAATGCGTCAATATTAGTGAGTTGATTAATAAATGGAGAAGGTGCTGTATTAGTACTTAATATACGGGTTGCTATGTTTTGCATAAAGTCATACTTAACACTCAACCGTTGGGCACTGTCATATAAATGGTTAAGCTGCAAAGTTTGCTGAGCAGGGCTTAACTGCTTAAAGTCGTTATCGAGCTCATTTAACTGCTGCTTTGAAATACGCGCATTAAGTAGTTGTATGCTTAAATCCATTATTATTTCCAAAAATCTTTTTTACTACTATAAAACAAAAAAGGCCGCAAATGCGACCTTTCATATTTAAAGCAATTGTTTAAATTGGTTTTAAGCCTTTTTGCTTGCTACCCATTCATTTACAAAATTTTCTAGTACATTAAGTGGCACCGGGCCATTTTTAAGTACTACGTCGTGGAACTGGCGAATATCAAATTTATCACCAAGTTGCTTTTTAGCGTCTTCACGAAGTTCTAGAATCTTAAGCATACCCACTTTATAAGCCGTTGCTTGTGAAGGCATTACGATGTGACGCTCAACCATTTTAACACCGTCAGATGTTGCATTAGGCGTGTTATTTACGTAGTAATCAATACCTTCTTGGCGAGTCCACTTCATTGCGTGAATACCCGTATCAACTACTAGACGACATGCGCGCCATAATTCCATTGAAAGACGACCAAAATCTGAGTAAGGGTCTGAGTACATGCCCATTTCTTTAGGAATGAACTCTGAGTATAAACCCCAGCCTTCAATATACGCTGTGTAGCCACCAAACTTACGGAATTTAGGAACACCTTCTAACTCTTGCGAAATAGCTATTTGCATGTGGTGTCCTGGAATACCTTCATGGTAAGCCAGTGCTTCCATTTGATACGTTGGCATTGCTTCCATATCGTAAAGGTTTGCGTAGTAAACACCTGGGCGTGAACCATCCGGAGCTGGCTGTTGGTAAAATGCTTTACCTGCCGCTTTTTCACGGAATGCTTCAACTGCTTTTACTTTTAAATCAGCTTTTGGCTTAACAATGAATAGCTCATCTAAACGCGTTTTCATTGTATCAATAAGCCCAGTGGCTTCATCAAGATAGCGTTGTTTACCTTTTGCATCATTAGGGTAGTAAAATTGCTTGTCAGTTTTCATAAACTGCATAAACGCTTTTAAGTCGCCTTTAAAGCCCACTTTGTCTTTAATTTCACGCATTTCATCATGAATACGTGTCACTTCAGATAGACCAATTGCATGAATTTCTTTAGCCGTTAAATCTGTTGTAGTTGTGCGTTTAAGTGCGTTGTTATAAAACGCTTCGCCGTCAGGTAGTTTCCATGCGCCATCGCGATCATCAGCACGTTTTTCAAGCTGCGCTAGGTAATTAATTAGCTTAGAGTAAGATGGTTTAACAGCCGATTTTAATGCATCTGATGCATCGCTGATTAACGAGTCTTTTTCGTCTTGGCTAATTTCAAGCGCTGTTACTTTACGCTTAAAGTCAGCAAGCAATGTAGAATCATCGCCTTTTTCAAACGGTGCACCGTGAATAATGTTTTTGCTTGAATCAATAACATGTGGGAACACAAATTTAGGGGCAATGATGCCTTTTTCTGCACGTACAGTTAAATCAATAATAAGCTGATCAATAACACCAGTTACACCATTTAAACGTGAAATGTAGTCTTTAGCTTCTTTTACATTACTAATTGAGTGCTGATTAATTAAAAATGCAGGGATCATAGAATGTGTACCAAACATTTGGTTCACAGGGTAGTTATGGTAACGCCATTTAAAGTCAGCAATTGAGCTTTCAAGATCTTGTTTTTTTAAGTCGTAGCTAACTTTTGTTGCATCATCTAATAAATCACGGCTAATTGCTTTTAGTGCAACGAGGTCAGCTTTTGTTTGCGCTAAATCTTTAAGCTGTCTTTCTTCGCTGCCATCGTCCCACTTATCGTAATCTTGCTTAATACCCATGTATGTTTGATATACAGGACTGCTCATTACATCGCGGTTAAATGTGTCTTCAAAAAACGCATTGGCTTTGTCTATTTCACTTTGTTGTGATTGAACTGCTGCTTGTGCAATAGGAGCTGAAGTCGCTTGTTGTGTTGTTTGCTGGCAACCAGCAAGTAGTGCAACGCTTACTGCGGCCGCAATAAAGGTAAGTTTACGCATTGTTTTCCCTTTTGTTGTTAGAAACCCATTAGGGTGTTTTATATTTATTTTTTGTGTAGCGCTGGGCGCTACACAAATAATTCTAGCAGGTCATTCAAAAAGCGATGACCTTTTAAGCTTACCTGCCAATGACTGCCTGTTTGAGTCAATAAACCTTTATTAATTGCTTGGTTTAATGCACTTTGCTGACTTTGCAGTGGCAGTGTTGTTAATTTATTAAAATCATTAATTGGGCAAGGCTCAACAAGGCGAAAGCGATTCATAAAAAATTCAAACGCTAAATCGTCTTGCTCTACATGCCAGCTTTTGTACATATACGGTTTAATTAAATCCATATAGCCGCGTGGGTGTTTAACCTTTTCGGTACGCGTAATAAGCCCTGTATTTGCATCAGTAACCTTACCATGCGCGCCGCAGCCAATACCGAGATAATCGCCAAAACGCCAATAATTCAAGTTATGTTGGCACTGATAGCCTGGTTTTGCATAGCCTGATATTTCGTATTGTATGTAACCTGCTTGAGCTAGTAACTCGACCCCTTGTTCTTGAATGTCCCACAGTGTTTCGTCTTGTGGCAAGGTTGGGGGTTTTGATGCAAACTGAGTATTAGGTTCAATAGTTAGTTGATACCAAGATATATGCGGAGGATCTAGCGCTATTATTTGCTTTAAATCACTCAGTGCATCGTCAAGTGTTTGCCCCGGTAAGCCGTGCATTAAATCAAGGTTAAAGCTGTTTAAACCGGCTTCTTTAGCTTGCTGCGCAGCATAATTAGCCTCGTCGCTGCCATGAATCCGACCAAGTGCTTTTAACTTGTCGTTTTGCATGCTTTGCACGCCAATAGAAATACGGTTAATACCTGCTTTTACGTAATCTTTAAAACGACCTGTTTCTACTGTGCCAGGGTTGGCTTCAAGGGTAATTTCGCAGTTGTCTTCAAGTCCAATTAGGCTATCGACTTCTTTTAGTAAGCGGGTGTAAGTTGTACCAGTTAATAAGCTTGGAGTGCCGCCACCAATAAAAATGCTGTGAATTTTACGCCCTTGCACTAAGTGCAAATCAGCTTTTAAATCATCAATTAAATGCTGAACATATTCAGCTTCAGGTATTTCACCTTTTTGTCCGTGGCTATTAAAATCGCAGTACGGGCATTTTTGCACGCACCAAGGCACGTGCACATATAAGCTCAGTGGTGGAAGGTTCACAGGCCGCCTTTTTGCTTTAGCTCTAGCAATAATTTTTGTAGCGCTTGTCCGCGATGACTCACTGCATTTTTTTGCTCTTTTGTAAGCTCAGCACTCGTACAATTTTTCTCTGCTACAAAAAACACCGGATCGTAACCAAAGCCACCGTTGCCATTTTGAGTTAATGTAATTTCGCCTTCCCAGCTTGCACTGCAAATAAGTGGAGTAGGGTCATCTGCGTGGCGCATTAATACCAGTACACACCAAAAACGAGCACTACGGATAGGGTTATTACCCAAATCAACGAGTAACTTATCAATGTTATCTTGATCGCTGGCACCTGGGCCTGCAAAACGGGCTGAGTAAACGCCGGGCGCGCCATTTAAGCCATCAACTTCTAAACCAGAGTCATCGGCAATAGCTGCCATGCCAGTAATTTTAGCGGCATGGCGCGCTTTAATAATGGCATTTTCAACAAAGGTAGTGCCGGTTTCGGCAACTTCACTTACATTAAAATCGCTCTGTGGAACTACATTAATATTCAGAGAGCTTAGCATGTTAGCTAGCTCTTTTACTTTGCCAGGGTTACCTGTAGCAAGTACTAAAGTTTTGGTCATGTTATTAATCTACGTAAAATTTTTGCTGAAACTGTAATTTTTGAAATTGATTACTTTGTTGTATTTCAATCTCAAAGCGTAAAATCTCTTCGTTGGTGTAATCAACTTGGGCAAGGTAATAAATTGACTCACCTTCTTTTACTTCTTTAAAAGTAAGCGTTTGCTTGTTGCCAAGTAGGTTTTTAGCTGTGCCTGTAAGCTTTGCCGTTTGGGCTGTGTTTTCGGCATCATTTTTTAAAACAGAAATATTCACAATGCCTTTGTATCCGCTTCGCTCAAGGCCATACGCTTTCGCTATTTTTGGCTGAATAAAAGTAGAAGGAAAAGCGATGTAATGCACTTGCCAAGGGCCAAGCTCTTTGTATTGTGCGCCTTGCATTTCTTCGCTTTGCGCGTTAAATGCAAATGCTAAACAAGCAATAAAACAAAACTTAATTAAACGGTTCATCATGTATTCCTCAAAACATATAAAAAAGAGGCCTTTGGGCCTCTTTTACTCAAAAATTAAGTGCTTAGACTAAAAAGTCCATAAGCAACATTTGCAAAAACTGAATACCAATAATAAGCACTAAAACTGATAAATCTAAGCCACCCATTGATGGTAATATTTTACGAATTGGTTTTAGCATTGGTTCAGTAAGCTGATGGAAAACGGCTTCTATAGGGTTATAACCTTGGCTAACCCAACTTAAAATAGCGCGAATAATAAGTACCCAAAAAACTAAGTTAAGGCCTTCTTTTAGTACCGTTATAAGTGCTTGAATAAGTACAGGCTGTATTGCCCACGCATTATATATAACAAGCATTAAAGTACTAATTTTGGCTACAGCCACTATAAATGCCAGCAACAAAGATGCTAAATCAAGTCCGCCAAACCCCGGAATAATTTTACGCAGTGGTTTTACCGCAAACGACGTGGCTTTAACCACAAACTGGCTCATTGGATTATAAAAGTCGGCTTTTGCCCACTGCAGCCAAAAGCGCAGTAATACCACCATTAAAAACAAATCAAACAGGGTACTGATCAAAAATTGCATGGCATTCATAGTGTAACCTTCAATAAAAAAGTGGTTTTAAAGTTCTTTTTCCATTTGCATCGCACGCGCAATACACGCATCCATTGCATCGCCAACGGTTTTAGTTAAGCCTTCATCTTTTAAGTGCTCAACAGCTGCATGAGTCGTACCGCCTTTAGATGTTACGTTTGAACGTAGTTGCGAAATAGTAATATCAGGTTGGCTAAGTGCCATTTCGGCGGCGCCAAGGGCTGTTTGTTGTACCAGGCGACGAGCGTCTTCATCATTAAAGCCCAGCGCTTTGGCTTTTTCTTCTATGGCTTCCATAAATAAGAAAAAGTAAGCAGGCGAAGAGCCAGTCACAGCAATAATGTCGTTAATTTGAGATTCTTTTTCAACCCATACAACAATGCCAGTGCATTCAAAAACTTGTTGTACAAACTCGTGTTCGCTTTGTGTTTCGCCCGCGCCATATAAACCTGATACACCACGGCCTAATAAAGACGGTGTGTTTGGCATACAGCGTACCATTTTAACGTCTTGACCTAGCATTTCGCGAAGGCGTTTTACAGTTAAGCCCGCAGCAACCGAAATGAACAGTTTGTCGCTAAAATCTACGCCCGAATCTTGAAACGATTTACATAAATCGCCCATCATTTGTGGTTTAACAGACAAAACAATTACATCAGCATCGCGCAGGGCTTCGTTATTGTCACTGGTGGTTTGCACCTTGAAATCGGCTGCTACCTTTGCAAGCTTTTCTTGGTTGCGGTTAGTCGCAATAATGTTACTTGCGTTAAAACCGTTTTTTACCATGCCACCAATAATGGCGTAGCTCATATTACCTGTGCCTATAAATGCGATTTTTTTATCTGACATAAATCTGTTATCACCTTTTAAGTTCGTGTTCCAAAAATGTCTGTGCCGACTCTTACCATGGTTGAGCCTGCACTAATGGCAGCTTCAACATCACCGCTCATACCCATCGACAAAGTATCTACTTGAGGATATTGGGTCTTTAGTTTATCAAAGCAAGTTTGTAATTGCTCAAAAGATTGAATTTGCGTATCCAGATCGTCACTTTTAGCCGGAATTGCCATTAAACCGCGAAGTGTTAAGTGCTTACATTGGTTAATAAAGTCGGCAAGTTCAGAAATTTGCCCAACACTACAACCCGATTTGGCTTCTTCTTCGCTTATATTTACTTGAATAAGTATATTAAGAGGCGATTTATCGTCTGGGCGCTGGGAATCTAATCGTTTGGCTATTTTTATACGATCAACACTTTGCACCCAATCAAAGTTGGCAGCC
The DNA here is from genome assembly GCF_038900255.1 of Pseudoalteromonas sp. AS84. Taxonomy (NCBI): domain Bacteria; kingdom Pseudomonadati; phylum Pseudomonadota; class Gammaproteobacteria; order Alteromonadales; family Pseudoalteromonadaceae; genus Pseudoalteromonas; species Pseudoalteromonas sp. AS84. Next base: position 251,250 of record NZ_JBBMQY010000003.1, read on the forward strand.
ACTAAAGCACTTTTATTTGATTGAATAGGTCCAATGAAATGCCAAATGATATCGCTATATGACTGTAGTTGAGCTATTTTATCTATAGCCTCTTGAACATAAGATTCACCAAATTCGCGCTGGCCATGCTCATAAGCTGCAATAACATCTTCGCTTGGTTTAGTTTTAGACACTGCCAGTAAAGTGACTTCGTTAGTGTTTCGCTGTGCGTTTTTTGCCGCGTCTGCAATTCTAGCGTAGGCGGATGTGAGTCGTTCTGCTATTGTAACCATATATTTATCAGTTAGTTGTGGAGTCATAAATGGATATTACCGAATTATTAGCGTTTAGTGTGCAACACAAAGCATCCGATTTACATTTATCATCGGGTGTTTCACCTATGATACGCGTAGACGGTGATGTTCGCCGCATTAATATACCAGCCCTTGCAGATAAAGACGTAAACAGTCTGGTTTACGATATTATGAACGATAATCAACGCAAGGACTACGAACAAAATCTCGAAGTGGATTTTTCGTTTGAAGTGCCTAATTTAGCACGTTTTCGTGTGAATGCATTTAACTCTAATCGCGGGCCTGCTGCGGTATTTCGTACCATACCAAGTGAAGTGTTAACGCTTGATGATTTAGGTGCGCCAGATATTTTTAAAACAATCTCCGATACCCCACGTGGACTCGTGTTAGTGACAGGCCCAACGGGCTCTGGTAAATCAACAACACTTGCCGCTATGGTCGATTATATAAATCAAAATAAACATCACCATATTCTAACAATCGAAGATCCAATCGAGTTTGTTCACGATAATAAATTAAGCCTTATTAATCAACGTGAAGTACATCGCGATACACATAGCTTTTCAAACGCGCTACGTAGTGCACTGCGTGAAGATCCCGATGTAATATTAGTTGGTGAGTTACGTGATTTAGAAACAATTCGTCTTGCAATGACCGCAGCCGAAACAGGCCACTTAGTGTTTGGCACGCTACATACTACGTCTGCACCAAAAACCATTGACCGTATTATCGATGTATTCCCAGGTGAGGAAAAGTCAATGGTACGTTCAATGTTATCTGAATCTTTGCGTGCTGTTATCTCGCAAACACTGCTTAAAAAGATTGGCGGCGGGCGAGTTGCGGCACACGAAATTATGATTGCAGTACCTGCTATTCGTAACTTGATTCGTGAAGATAAAATTGCACAAATGTACTCGTCTATTCAAACAGGTGCGTCTGTAGGCATGCAAACAATGGATCAATGTTTAACTAATTTAGTTAATCACGGCATTGTTACAAATGCTGCAGCGAAAGAAAAAGCACAAGACAAAACACAATTTGGTGGGTAAGAAACTATTATGGCTTTATCTTTAAACGACTTTTTACTTATCATGATTGAGAAAAAAGGATCTGACTTATTTGTATCGAGTCAGCTACCTGTAAGTGCAAAAATAAACGGTGAGTTAATAGCTCTAAGCGATGATAGGCTTACTGATGAGCAATCGCTTGAGCTAGTTGAATCTGCAATGAGCGAAAAACAAAAAGCAGAGTTTCATACAACAAAAGAATGTAACTTTGCGATTGCCACCGACGAAGGACGTTTCCGTATTTCTGCTTTTTGGCAACGCGATAAAGCAGGTATGGTTATTCGTCGTATTGTGACGCAAATACCTGATGTGAGTGAGCTAGGCCTACCTTCAATTCTTACCGATGTAATTATGTCTAAGCGTGGCCTAGTATTGTTTGTCGGTGGTACTGGCACTGGTAAATCAACCTCTCTAGCTGCACTTATTGGCTACAGAAACCGTAACCAACGTGGTCATATACTGACTATTGAAGATCCGATTGAATTTGTTCATGAGCATCGTAAAAGTATTATTACTCAACGCGAAGTAGGGCTTGATACCGAAAGCTTTGAGTCAGCACTTAAAAGCTCATTGCGCCAAGCGCCCGATGTAATTTTGATTGGTGAAATTCGCTCTCAAGAAACTATGGAATACGCACTAAGCTTTGCCGAAACAGGTCACCTGTGTGTTGCAACACTGCATGCTAATAATGCTAACCAAGCGATTGACCGTATTATGCATTTAGTCCCCAAAGAAAAACACGATAAGCTTAAGTACGATTTAGCACTTAACTTACGCGCTATTGTAGCTCAGCAATTAGTACCGACTGCTGATGGTGAAAGTCGTGTTGCAGCTATTGAAATATTGCTTAACTCACCAATGGTTGCTGAACTGATTAAAAACGGTGATATTGGTGGTATTAAAGAGGCAATGGCTAAATCGAAAGAGATGGGCATGCAAACCTTTGACCAAGCGCTATTTGAGCTGTATAGACAGCAGCGAATTAATTACGCTGATGCACTGCATCATGCTGATTCGCCGAATGATTTACGCTTAATGATTAAACTGCGCAATAACGAACAGCAAGGTGCGGGCTTTTTACAAGGCGTTACTATTGATGGCCTTGACGATAAAAATGGCGATCAATAAACAAACGAATTTTCTATTAAGTATTAATACAAAAAAAGCGCCAATTGGCGCTTTTTTTGTATATAACGAGTTGTTTATACCAACCTGCATAAATCTTTGATCAATTTAACGAATTAAATTGCACTATAACGTCGTTAAAAGTTTTTTATTTAGAACAACTAGATATAAAAACTTTTGCCTAGTTCTAGCGTAATTTTCTTAACGTTAAATAGACCCCATATATAAGCAGATTGGTATTATATAGCAGGCTTATTCACCGTAACTAGACTCAAAAAAACTTTCTAAAATAATAACCGCAGACATATTATCTACGTTACCTTTGCCTAAGTTTTTATAGCCGCCACTTTCAAAAAGTCGCGCTTTAGCATCCGCGGTCGTTAAACGCTCGTCTTGTGTTTGCACAGGAATGCCATAATGATTATGCAATCTGTTGGCAAACTTTTTTGCTTTAAAGGTAACCTCTTGTGACGTTCCATCCATATTTAGTGGTAAGCCAACAACCATTAAGTCAGGCTGCCATTCGGCCACTTGCACAGCAATATGGTCCCAATTAGGAATACCATCTTGTGCTTTTACAGCCTTAAGGCTAGACGCGCTGCCTGTTAGCTCTTGCCCAATAGCAATACCAATACTTTTGGTGCCAAAGTCAAAGCCCATTACAGTGCGTTCGCCTTGCGGCTTAAGCGATTTTTTTGTCATGTGTATCTTGTTTAAGTTTTAAGTAGTTATGCGTGACCAGCTTCAAGGCTGAGTTGGCTAATATCAAAGCCCAACATTGAAACTGCTTTTTCCCACCGTTTTTCAACGGGGGTATTAAAAATGATCTTTGGATCTGCTTCTATGATCAACCAGCTGTTATCAAGTAACTCTTGTTCGAGTTGTCCTTGCTCCCACCCTGAATAACCCAGTGTAATAATAAATTGCTCAGGTGCTTGTGCTGTGGTTAAGCTTGCTAAAACGTCTTTTGAGGTAGTGATCATAATATCGCTACTGAGCTTTTGACTCGCTGAATAACCCGGTTGAGGAGAGTGCAGTACAAAACCACGGTCAGTTTTAACGGGCCCGCCTGCAAACACACTTACTTTTGCTGCGTTTTGAGTTTTGTCGTTATCAATTTCTATTTTATCTAAAAGTTCGCCAACAGTAACATCAATAGGTTGGTTTATTACCAAGCCCATAGCCCCATCTTCATTGTGCTCACAAATATAGGTAACAGCACGTTTAAAAAAAGGGTCTTGCATCGACGGCATCGCGATTAAAAAATGATTTTCTAATGATTGCATAGACTTCACCCTTTTTAGTTAATGAACTTTGAGTATGGCACATACCTTTGTTTTTAAAATTAAAAAAGCACTCTCATACGGTTTAAAGATTAATAGTTAACAACTATATTAAAATTCATGACACGAAAGTGCTTTTAATAACGACAGATAGATGCTTATTTATCTAACTTTCTTTCAATTGCATCAAACAAAATACCTGTAATAGAGATATCATAAGCAGCTTCAATTTCGCGCACGCACGTTGGTGCAGTTACGTTAATTTCAGTTAATTTATCGCCAATAATATCTAAACCTACAAATATTAAGCCTTTTTCTTTAAGCGTTGGCGCAACTGCTTGCGCAATTTTTAAATCAGATTCACTAAGTGGGCGCGCTTCGCCTCGACCGCCAACAGCTAAATTACCGCGTGTCTCACCATTTTGTGGAATACGCGCTAAACAATACGGAATAACCTCGCCATCAATAACCAATACGCGCTTGTCGCCTTGTTTGATCTCTGGGATGTAATTTTGCACCATAGCAAAGCGGCTGCCGTGCTCGGTTAGCGTTTCACAAATTACACCAATGTTGGCATCGTCTTCTCTAAGGCGGAAGATAGATGCGCCGCCCATGCCATCAAGGGGTTTTAAAATAATGTCTTTATGCTCGGCTAAAAACTCACGAATTTGTTTTTGACTGCGTGTAACCAGGGTATCTGGCGTATGTTCGCTAAACCATGCTGTAAATAGCTTTTCGTTAGCATCGCGAAGGCTTTGTGGCTTGTTAATTATTAACGTACCTTCTTGTTCTGCACGTTCTAAAATATAAGTCGCGTAAATGTATTCAGTATCAAAAGGAGGATCTTTACGCATTAAAATCACATCAAGATCGGCAAGCGCTATAGTGGCTTTTTCTTCAAGCTCGTACCATTTTTCTGCATTATTAAACACTTGCGCTTTAGACGCTGAAGCGTACGACTTACCTTTACGAAGAGATAAATCATCCATCTCCATATAATAAATTTCGTAGCCGCGTTCTTGCGCTTGCATCATCATTGCAAAACCGGTGTCTTTTTTGATGTTAAACCCACTAATAGGATCTGAAATAATACCTAACTTAATTGCCATGCGCTGTGCCTTACTATAAATGTTACTGTTTATATGAGGGTGCTTTTAGTTATTTCAATTAGCTAAATCGCCAAATTGAAGTTGTAATGCACTTAAGACCGTTAAAGCGGCTGTTTCCGTTCGTAAAACGCGCGGGCCTAAGCGAATATCTACAAATTCTAGTTGTTTAGTTAGTGCCATTTCATCGTCGGTAAAGCCGCCTTCTGGGCCGACTAAAAAGCGTACGCCATCTTTAGGTACCGTAATGGTTTTAATGCTGTGCTCAGCACGAGGGTGGAGAGTGAGCTTAATTGCATTGGTTTGTTGTGCAAGCCATTGTTTTAAATCGACAGGAGGATGAATAATTGGCACAAAATTACGCCCAGATTGCTCTGCTGCTGCAATTGCAATTTTTTGCCATTGTTGGTGTTTTTTCTCAAGGCGATCGCCCATTAGTTTCACGCCACAGCGCTGACTAAAAAGTGGGGTGATTTCGGTAATGCCCAGTTCAACTGACTTTTGAATTGTAAAGTCCATTTTATCACCACGGGATACACACTGGCCTAAATGAATTTTAAGCGGAGATTCTACATCGTGGGGATTAAGCTCTAATGGCATTACGACGACTGTTTTTTTTGTTACTTCAATTATTTCACTAAGGTATTCGCCGCCTTCGCCATTAAAAATAGATACATGCTCGCCTACTTTCATGCGCAGCACTCTGCCAATATGCCCTGCAGCATCCTCATCTAAGGTTACAGGGGTGTTTAGGGCAATACTCGATGTTTGATAAATATGAGGAACTCGCATAGTGCGTCACTTACTACTTAGCATAAAAATATATGCTGCTATGGTAAGTAAGCTGGGAGCTGTGCGCAATTATTTATTTTTATTAAGTTGCTCGGCGAGATCTATTAAATCTTGTGGTGTGTGTGCTATATCATGGTGATTTTGCGAAGGTTCGGTTAATGTTTCGTCAGTAACCCGGCTTAGTGTATAGCCTGTATCATCAAGGTTTATTAAAAAGCGTTTTTCATGTAAGGAGTTATAAATAAAGCGTTGTTTATCACTTGCGAGTAAGTAATCGGTATTATTAAAAAGTACTCCGTGTAAATCGTGATGCTCTTTTAGATAGTTAATTAATTCAGAAACGCTGATTTCGTTCTCAAGATCGCAATAACTATAGTCTTTAATAAGCTCGTCAAACATCATTTTTACTAACTGACGGGTATTATTGCCTGCTGCAATAAGCGTACTCGCTTTGGTTTTGCCATTATTAACATAGAATTCGGCAAATGCACGGCTAAATTCGTTGTCTATGTCAATTAACAAATAGTTAGTAGCTTCAAGTGGCATAGAGCTCGGGCCTTGTTACATTTAAGTAATTACCATTATTACTTAAATGCAGACGTTTTAATTGCTGTATTTTTAGTAAAAAGGTCTAAAGAGAAAACATGCTAATAAGTAAATAACCTATAGCACAAAAAACAGCAAACTCTATACATGCTACGCCAATATTATCTTGATGGTCTATTTCAAGAGCTGTATCAATATTTGGTAAAGAGATAACTTTTATAACATACGTTAAGCTGTAGAGTAGTATCCACATTACACCGCAATGCATAACGAGTGTAAATATGTTTTCTACCATTTTACCGTTTTGAAATGCTGCGCTAGATAAACCAGCGTACACAGATAATGCTAAACCGATTGATTTTCCAGCATATCTTATACCTATAGAGGTGTTTTCTAAGTTGAAGTTACTTTGTAGCGAAGCGCCTTGGTTTGCTTTGGCAAAACGATATTCTCGTATTTTACTATCCAGTGCAAACATTCCCTGAAGTGTAAAAAAGCTAACGCAAGCAATAAGTAAGTTACTAAACCCTTGGGTATGTGTCCACGTGTATAAACCAAGTGCAATAATACAGTTGGCGATTAACATGCCCGAATCCACCAGTGCAGCACATACATTTTGCTTTAATATTGCAGCTTCTTCATTAAACCTGTGCAATATCCATTTACGATGAATTAAGTGACCTACCTTAATAAATGTAAATAATAAAATAATAATGACCAAAACTTTTAATGGATTGGATTGCGCGGTGCTTATGCTTATTTCATCAAATAAGAAGGCCATAGTGGCTATGACAACTGATATTTCAGATGCGAAGCTAATACCCATGGCAAAGTTATCGTGCTGCGCAAGTTCATCTTTAAGCGCTTGTTTTGCTTTGATTTGAGTGACAACTCGTAAACTAAAAATAGTTATACAAATAACCGCAAAACTAATAGCAATCGCAATAAAACTAGTGTTAGATAAAGACAAATATGACATGGTGATCCTAATTAAGTGAACCTTTCTAGGTTTTAGTCATTCTAGTACGGTTATTGATGATATAAAAGAGAGGATTGATGAGTAACGTAAAGCAACTTCCTATTCAATTACAAAAACTTGGCTTAGAGCGCTTCGAACAATTATATCCACAGCAAAGTAATGAAAGCGAAGTTATACGATTACTCGCCTTGAGCGACTTTGCCTGGCGCTGTTTAGAATCACAACCAACGTTAAAAGACTGGCTGCTGTGCAAAGATGAAATTCAAAACAGGCATGTTACCTCTCCCTTTGATAGCATTGAACTTAGTGATATTGACGATGCTAAGTGTAATCAAATCTTACGAAAGTACCGCGAAAAATACTGGCTTAAAGTCGCCTTTTTAGATTTATGTTGTAATAACCCTATTGCCGATAGCATTAATTACATAAGCCAACTGGCTGATATGCTAATTGATAGCGCTAACCAATGGGCGCATGCGCAGGTGGCAAAAGTAAATGGTGAGCCGCTTGATGAGCAAAGCCAAGCAATGCCATTAATGGTTTTAGGGATGGGGAAGCTCGGCGGGCAAGAGCTAAATTACTCCTCTGATATTGATCTCATTTTTGCGTATCCGCGCAGTACAAAAACCCAAGGTGGTCGCAGAAGCCTTGAGGCCCAAGTATTTTACACTAAAGTTGCACAAAAGCTCATTGCATCACTTAACCAAGCCACCGGTGACGGGCAGGTATTTAGAGTTGATATGCGCCTACGCCCGTTTGGCGAAAGTGGCCCTTTGGTCATGAGCTTTAATGCTATTGAAGATTACTATCAGGAGCAAGGGCGCGACTGGGAACGCTACGCAATGTTAAAAGGGCGCCTAATTGGCACCCCTAATAAATATTGGGATGAATTTATTAAGCTTTTAAAGCCGTTTGTTTATCGCCGGTATATTGATTTTTCGGTAATTGAATCTTTGCGTAAAATGAAGTTAATGATTGCACAAGAGGTTCGCCGTAAACGCTTAACTAATAATATAAAATTAGGCGCTGGTGGTATTCGTGAAGTTGAATTTATAGTGCAAGCCCTGCAAATGGTACGAGGTGGCCGAGAGGCTAATTTACAAACTCAATCATTACTTAAAGCATTAAATGAGTTGGCACTTAGCCAAGTTATAGATGAGCAAGAAGCAAGTGAGCTTAAGCGCAATTATCTTTATTTGCGAAAAGTTGAGCAGTACTTACAAATATTTGATGATCAACAAACGCAAACACTTCCTGATGATGAATTGAATCAGCAGCGCTTAAATTTATTATTAGAACAAGCGGATTTTGCTGCTACTTTAAGCTCTATTGAAAAAGTGATGAAGCAAGTTAACGGTGAGTTTGCACTTGTCATTGGCGAGGAAACCGCACCACTTGATACTTGTGAAGGCGCATTTATTAGTGCTTGGGATCATGGTGATGTGGGGTTTTTAAAAGAGGCTAGAGATGAATGGCAAACTCCTCTTAACGATTTTAAATTAAGGCTGTCTAAGGTAAACATCGGTAACCGAGGGCGCGACACCCTTGATAAATTAATGCCTGTTTTATTAAGTCAGTTAAATGACTTTAATGCCAGCGAAGCTGCTTTTACGATGGTTTGCCAAATTTTTAATAAAATAATTTCACGCACTGCTTATTTAGAATTACTGTACGAAAACCAAGGTGCGTTAAAGCAACTCGTTTTACTTTGTTGTCATAGCAAATGGATAGGTGAGCATATTTCTCGCTACCCTATATTACTTGATGAGCTAATAGACCCAGCGGTTCTTTATAAACCGACACCATTAACGGCTTATAAAGATGAAATAAGACAGTATTTTTTACGAATAGAGCATGACGATTTAGAACTGCAAATGGAATCGCTTAGGCAATTTAAGCAAACGCATCAATTACGAATTGCAGCTGCAGATGCAACCGGTGTTCTCGATGTAATGAAAGTAAGCGATCACTTAACCGTACTCGCTGAGGCGATTGTTGATCAAGCTGTTAATATTGCATGGCATAACACTGTTAAGCGTTTTGGTATGCCACCTGGCACTGATGATGAAAACAAAGGCTTTGCTGTTATTGCATATGGTAAAACGGGCGGCTTGGAAGTGGGGTATGACTCAGATTTAGATTTGGTGTTTGTGCATAATCATGATGGCTCAAGCCAAACCAATGGTGAAAAACCGATAGATTCTCGCCAGTTTTATTTAAAACTCGCTCAGCGCTTAATGCATTTATTTAATACTCGTACTGCATCGGGTATTTTGTATGAGCTTGATACGCGATTACGCCCTGAAGGTGCATCAGGTTTACTGGCTATCAATCTAGAGAGCTTTAATCACTATCAGCAAACTCAAGCATGGACGTGGGAACATCAAGCACTTGTGCGGGCTCGGTTAATTTTGGGCCAAGACGATCTTATAGATCGTTTTTCACAAATTCGTAAAAATATACTTTGCCAACAGCGCGATCATACAGTCTTAAAAGCAGATGTAATAAAAATGCGCGAAAAAATGCGCGACCATTTAGCGAAAGGAAATACTGAGCAATTTGACTTAAAACAAGATGTTGGTGGTATGGCTGATATTGAGTTTATTACGCAATATTTAGTACTTAAACACGCCAATGAGTTTGAACAGCTTACAGTTTACTCAGATAACGTAAGAATATTAACGGATGCAGCAAATATAGGCTGTATTACTAAAGAGCAAAAACAGCAGTTGATTAAAGCGTATATTGATTATCGCTCGTGTTATCACGTGTTGAGCTTGGATCAAAAAGGCAAGTTGATCTCGCGAGAAGCTTTCTTGCAAGATATTACTAACGTGACGAATATTTGGAATAGTATTTTTGAGTTAAGTTGAACTGTAAACCCAAGCGCTTGCTTGGGTTTTTTGTGCGAGTAAACCTTTAAACCTTTAGTTTTAAACAGTTTGTACGTACAAATTCTGATGGTAACTCTGTAATAACCGCTGCCCGTTGTTTATGGCAAAAGTAAGTATAAACCTCATGCTCAAAGTCGTCATTTATAGCACGACCAATTTGATAAAGTGCTGAAGTAAAGTTGCTGTCTACTCTAAAATGATCTTTAACTACGTAGTCTTTACTTAAATACCAGTAAAGTTCAATGCCTTCATTTTTAGCGTACTGATTGAGTACGTCTTTAAGTGTTGTGCCATTTTCAAAGCGCCTAGGCTCAACTTCTCCAGTCCAATTAGTCGGCATGGGGTCAACTGTTCGCGCACGTTCAGCCAATACTCTATCTAAGGTTTGTTCTGGTGTTTTAAGCTTTAAAACAAATTGATCTCGTTCTGTATCACTTTTTACTTGGTTACGAATGGAGGAGTAAAAACGTGATAATCCTTCGGCGGCTGCATTTTTAGATTTTTTAATATCAAATACAGAACCATCACCCACTAAAAAGTATACGGCGAGTGCAATTAGCACGGCTGCAAATGATAAATGTCTAATCCAAAACCACATGATTATTACCCACCTTATTTGTTCCTATTATTGTTATACCATTACTTTTTATAAAAAGAAGGGGTATTTTTATCAGGTCGAGTTTTAAAGCGACGGTGTAGCCACATATACTGCTCTGGTGCGGCATTAACAGATTGTTCCATTCGTTGATTCACACGCGTTACATCAGCCTTATCATCACCACTAGGGAAGTTTTCAAGCTCTGGTAGTATTTCCAAGTGATATTTACCATTTTCATCTCGGCGAGTTATTAAGCTCATTGTTTCGCAGTTTTTACTACCAGCAAACATAAGAGTACCGGTTGTCGTTGCTGCGTCAGGGACTGCGTAAAATGGAACAAATTCACATCGGTTACGGCCGTAATCTTGATCGGGTAAGTAATAGCATACCTTTTTATTCTTTAATGCTTTTAGTAAGCCTTTTACATCTTTTCGGCCAATTAGGTATTCGTTAGAGCGAAGGCGGCCATTAGTCGTAAAGTATTCCATTAGAGGGTTGTTATGAGGGCGATAAAAGCCAACACCCTGACACTCTAAGCCCATAATACGGCTAGCCATTTCAAGATGCAGAATATGAGGTACAAGCAATAAAACACCTTTACCAGACGCTTGAACACGTTCAAAGTGCTCAAGCCCTTTAAAAGACCCTAATGCTTTTTGTGCTCGCCACTGCGGCCACCACCAGGCCATGCCAGTCTCAACCATTGCAATACCGGTGTTTTCCATATTTTTGAGCACAAGGTCTTTTTGATCTGCTGCGCTCATATCAGGAAAACATAATTTAATGTTAACTTCTGCAATATGGCGACGGCGTTTCATAAATTTATGAACTAAGCGACCAAGCTGTTTACCCATTGCCAATTGTAGTTTTTGCGGTAACCAAGAAATTAAATATAAAAATAGAACGCCAATCCACGTTAACCAGTATCGAGGGCCTAAAAAAGATGCTTTAAAAGGAGATGAGGTGACCACAAAAATATCTCTGAGAATAAAAACGATAGTTTAACGCTAAGCGCTGTAAAATACAAAAAGCCAGCATTTAGCTGGCTTCCAATGTTTTTAACTACATGAATTATGCGATTTAAGCGGCTTTTAAACCTTGGTTTATAGCCACTAAATCTTCACTTGTTAATGTACCCGCAGCTTGCTTTAAGCGAAGGGTAGATAGCACATAACGGTAACGTACATCAGCAAGGTTACGCTTTGCATCGTATAAATTTTGCGTACTTACTAGTACGTCAACAATTGTACGCGTACCTACTTCAAAACCGGCTTCAGTTGCTTTAAGCGCACTTTGAGCTGAAACAACGGCTTGCTCTAGCGCTTTATAAGTAGCGATGTCTGAAACAACTTGATTATATGATGTAATCACTGTGCGAGTTACTGCGCGGTAATTTGTTTCATAGTCTTGGCTAGCACCTACGTAAAACGCACGGGCCTGATTTGTTGCAGCAACCGTTGCGCCACCTGAATATAAAGGTACGCTAAAGTTAAGCCCTACAGAGCTTGAGTCTGACCGTGGCTGATCATCAAAGTTAGCGCCATTTATTTGATTGTCTGTAAGAGAATCACCATAACTTGCACTTAGAGTTAGTTTTGGATAATGGCCCGCTTTCGCTAATTCAATTTGATCTTTTGCAATATCAACTGTTACTTTAGACACTTGTAGATTTATGTTTTTATCTTCAGCTACTTTAACAAAGTCGCTTGAGCGCTTAGTTGGTCTAGTTGTTGAGAAAGTATCTGTATTTAAAAAATCTAATTTTTCGTGATATTTACCTGTAATCTCACGAAGTTGCTCGCGTGCTGTTTCTACAGCATTACCTGCAATAATTTCTTGAGCTACAGAGTTATCGAACTGAGCTTGTGCTTCGTGTACGTCTGTAATAGCCGTTAAGCCTACCGCATAACGTTGTTTTGTTTGCTCAAGTTGACGTTCAATTGCACGTTTTTCAGCTTCAACAAATTCAAGGTTATCGCTTGCACTTAATACGTTAAAATAACCTTCAGCAACGCGTACAATTAAATTTTGTTTAGCTGCATCGTATAGGCCGCTTGCTTGAAGCGCTTGCTTGTCGGCAATATCTAACGTGTTCCAGGCACCTAGATCAAATAATGTTTGGCTTAAGCTTACACCACGAGAGAATTGGTCTGTGTCACTTTCAACTTTCACTTGGTTAGATAAGTCGCCAACGCTTTGATAAGACGTTGCATCGCTTTTTGTATAACTCATAGTCAAACCAATTTGAGGCAGTAGTGTGCTCATCGCCAAATCGCTTTGATAAGACTGTGCATCGGCTTGGGCTTTTGCTTTTAAAACAGTAGGATCGTTAGCTGTCGCTATTTCAAAAACTTGTAGTAAATCTTCAGCTTTCACTGCTGTTGCACCTAGTGCGCATGATAAACTAACTAGCGCCGCAAGAATGTTCTTTTTCATGTGGGGTTCGGTCCTTAGACAATTTTTGTACTAAAAGCATGTTAACCTGTTTTACTGCATAACAAAAAAAATAATTAGTAAAACAGTATGTTCAAGTGTAACAGAATATATTAACGCATTTTAAAGATTTAGATAAGTAGGAGCTAGGTACGTGGTTGATAAAAAACTCGTTCAATTTACACATGAAGATGTAAATTTAAAGCCAATAAAAAACCTTTATAAAGGTTTTTTTCAGGTTGATTTGTACCAGTTTGAACATGCACTATTTGCAGGTGGAAAATCTAAAATAATTAGCCGCGAAATATTAGAGCGTGGTGATGCAATTGCAGTACTCCCTTACGACCCAATATCAGATACTGTTCTTTTAATTGAGCAAATACGTATTGGCGCTATTAAAAGCAAGCATTCGCCGTGGCTGCTAGAATGTATAGCCGGAATGACAGACGGCAGCAAAGATTACGAATCAGTTGTTAAAAAAGAAGCGTATGAAGAAGCTGGACTTGAATTAACTGAACTTGAATTTATGCTTTCATACTTATCAAGCCCCGGTGGTACAACTGAGCGCTTACATTTATATTTAGCGCGTACTGACTTAAGCCAAGTGAAATCAGGTGTATATGGTCTTGAAACTGAAGGAGAGGATATAAAAACTCACATTTTATCAGTTGATGATGCGCTAATGCGCCTCAATAACGGTGAAATGGATAATGCGGCAACGGTTATTTGTATGCAGTGGCTTGCGCTTAATCGCGAAAAAATGGCAAACAAATGGGCATAAACTCTTACTAAAATTATGGCGGTACTTTGACAGCACAATTAGCAACAAAGCGATATATTCAGAGCCTCCCAAAGTATTTAACACTTTGTGAGCATAACTATGTGCGACTATTAAAGTTATTACCGAGCGAGCGCAATTTAGGAAGCATTCGTGAAGTAAAACTTGGCAACAGTGAATTTGCTACAAAAATTGATGGCAGCGCAAAATACACTATGGATATTTCAATTAAGCAGCTAACAGGAATGGTTAAAGGGATAACACCGCTGTATTTAACAGTGCGCTTATATCACGATGCAAAAGTAGCAGAAATTGTTCACCACGATTACCATCAACGCATAAAACCATCATATGGTTACCCTAACCCTAAAATGCATCAAAAAGATGAAAAGTATCAACTTAATGCTTTTTTATACGACTGGTTAGTAGCCTGTGTAGAGCATGGACAAGCGACATTAAATTGGGATGTAAATAATGGCTTGGTTTGATGATTCGTACACATTTGATAAATCATCTTTGTGCATTGCGCATATTACTGACAGCCATTTATTTGCAGACAAAAGCGGTGAGTACTTTGATATAAATACCGCAGCTCATTTTGAACAAGCCTTAGCACACATTGCTGAGCAGCCAATAGACTGCATTATTTTTGGTGGCGATTTAACGCAAGACCATAGCTTTGAATCGTACTTACTATTTAGTGAACTTATAAATGCCAGTGACATAACTTGCCCTGTGTTTTGGGTACCAGGTAATCATGATGAACTCGCGATGCTTAATCGCATAAGTGGTGGGCAAATAAGTCCGGCTAAACATATTATTGCTAATGGGGTTGAGCTACTTCTAGTTAATTCTAAAGGACCTACGCCTGCAGGATGGGTTACTGGTGCGCACTTAGATGAAATAACGGACGTTTTAGTCGACTCTAATAATAGTAAGGTTATATTTTGTCATCACAATCCGCTGCCAATAAATGGCTACCTTGATAAGCACTTATTAGAAAATGGTCCACAGCTTTTAAATATTTTAGTAAACAGTAACAACACATCAGCGCTTTTCCATGGTCATGTTCATAATGATTACCAGCAAAGCTTTAGAGGGTTGCCCATATACGCGACCCCAGCCAGCTCAATACAGTTTGTAAAGCACACTTCACAGTGGGAGCAAAAAAATGCGGGCCCAGCTTACAGAATTCTCAATATAAACAGTAAAAAAGATAAAGTAGAAGTAAAAACGGAAGTGGTATGGCTAAACGCGTAATTTATATTCATGGCTTTAATAGTTCACAAAAATCATATAAAGCTGTGCGCTTTGGTGAGCTTATGGCAAACTATGACGTTGATTATTGTGTACCGAGCTTAAACCACGAGCCCCTACAAGCTATAATTGAGCTTGAGCAATTACTAACGCCAAATACCGTTTTATTAGGTAGCTCGTTAGGTGGTTTTTTTGCCACGTATTTATCGCAGCGTTATCAAATTCCTGCAGTGGTCATAAATCCCGCGGTCGCACCCTATAATTTATTACAGTCGTTACTTGGGCCTAATTATAATCCGTATCAAGATTATCATTACGACCTAAATAACAGTCACATTGAGGCACTTAAATTACTCGCTGTAGATAAATTAGCACACCCTGAGTTACTGTACTTATTACAGCAAACAGGCGATGAAGTGTTGAACTTTCAACACGCGGTAAAATATTATTCACAATGTAAGCAATTGATAGAATTTGGTGGCGATCATAGCTACGTTGAATTTGAACGCACCTTTGCAAGTATTGTAGATTTTCTTAAAATCACGTAAAACTAGTTAACCTGAACAAAGGTTAGTTACTATATTAACGCTTTAGCGCATATAACAATAAAACTAGTAAAACGTATTAGAGCCTTAGCGGATATAAAGACAAAAACTATGAGTGATCAAAATTATAACGCCGAAGCCATTGAAGTACTTAATGGATTAGATCCGGTAAAAAGACGCCCAGGGATGTACACAGATACAACACGTCCCAATCATTTAGGCCAAGAGGTTATCGACAACAGTGTCGATGAAGCTATGGCTGGCCATGCTACCCGTATCGACGTAATACTCCACGAAGACAATTCGCTTGAAGTAAGCGATGATGGGCGCGGTATGCCTATTGATATTCACCCAGAAGAAGGTATCCCTGGGGTTGAATTGATCTTCACTAAGCTACACGCCGGTGGTAAGTTTTCCAACAAAAACTATCAGTTTTCGGGCGGTTTACACGGCGTAGGTATTTCGGTAGTAAATGCGTTATCTACGCGTGTAGAAGTAACAGTAAGACGCGATGCTCAACAATACAGAATGGCATTTGAAAGCGGCGATAAAGTAGAAGACTTAAATGTAATTGGTACAGTGGGTAAACGTAACACCGGTACTACGGTTCGTTTTTGGGCTGATGTTAGCTACTTTGATTCACCAAACTACTCAATTACCAAACTTAATCATTTATTAAAAGCCAAAGCAGTTTTGTGTCCAGGACTGCGAATTAAGTTTGTTAATAAGCAAACAAAAGAAACCCAAGAATGGTTTTACGAAACAGGCTTAAAAGATTATTTAGTTGAAGCAATTAAAGGTTTTGAAACATTACCGCAAGACCCATTTGTAGGCGAATTTAAAAGTTCAATTGAAGGCGCTGACTGGGCTGTTGTATGGCTACCAGAAGGTGGTGAATCAATAGCTGAAAGCTACGTAAACCTTATTCCTACCGCGCAAGGTGGTACGCATGTAAATGGTTTACGCCAAGGCTTGCTTGAAGCAATGCGTGAATTTTGTGAGTTTAGAAACTTACTCCCTCGTGGTGTGAAATTAACTCCTGATGACATATGGGATCGTTGTAGTTACGTGTTGTCGGTTAAAATGCAAGACCCTCAATTTGCCGGTCAAACAAAAGAAAAACTATCATCACGCTCATGTTCTGCGTTTGTATCGGGGGTTGTAAAAGACTCGTTTAGTTTATGGTTAAATGAACATACAGATACAGCAGAATTATTAGCTGAGTTATGTATTTCAAATGCGCAAACTCGCTTGCGTGCAGCTAAAAAAGTAGTGCGTAAACGTGTTACTGCAGGTCCTGCCTTACCGGGTAAACTAACAGATTGTAGCGCGGCCGATAACGACCGTACCGAATTATTTTTAGTGGAAGGTGATTCTGCTGGTGGTTCTGCTAAACAAGCGCGAGACCGTGAATTTCAGGCAATTATGCCGCTACGTGGTAAAATTTTAAATACGTGGGAAGTTGAGTCAGGCCAAATACTCGCATCACAAGAAGTGCACGATATTTCAGTGGCATTGGGTATTGATCCCGAGTCAACGGATATGTCGGGACTGCGCTACAATAAAATTTGTATATTGGCCGATGCTGACTCGGATGGACTACACATCGCGACGTTATTATGTGCACTGTTTGTTCGTCATTTTCCAGAGTTAGTAAAAACAGGGCATGTGTATGTAGCAATGCCGCCATTATTTAGAATAGATATTGGTAAAGAAGTTTATTACGCACTTGATGAAGAAGAAAAAACCGCTATTTTGGCACGTATAGAAGCTGAGAAAAAACGCGGTAAAGTAAACGTACAACGATTCAAAGGTCTGGGTGAAATGAACCCGTTACAACTTCGTGAAACTACGATGGATCCAAATACCCGACGTTTAGTGCAGCTTACGCTTGATGAAGAAGTAGAAACCATGGAAATGATGGATATGCTGCTTGCTAAAAAACGATCGCCTGATCGTCGTCAATGGTTAGAAGATCATGGTAACAAGGCACTCGTTTAATTACCTGTGCTTAACACTAGGAGAGGCGAATGAAAAAACTACTAGGAAGTTTGCTGTTACTTGGGCTGACTACCGCTCCTGTAATGGCTAAAAATATACTCGATAAGCTCACAGTAGCACCGGGATTTGAAATAAGCTTATTTGCGAGCGATGTAGAAAATGCACGTCAAATAGCCGTTTCAAAAAAAGGGATTGTGTATGTAGGTTCTCGTAAAGCGGGCAACGTATATGCACTTATTGATCATAATAGCGATGGTGTAGCAGATAAAAAAATTGTTGTGGCTAAAGGCCTTAATATGCCCTCTGGCATAGCAATTAAAGATGGCGATTTATATGTAGGCGAAGTACATCGTATTATTCGCTTTAAAAACATTGATACCCAATTAAAAGACCCAAAGTTTGATGTGGTCTATAACAAGCTACCGAGCGAGCGTCATCATGGTTGGAAATTTCTGCGTTTTGCACCAACGGGTGAGCTAATCATTCCCGTGGGTGTACCGTGTAATATTTGTGCTGAAGATGAACGTTTTGGCCGTATTTTTGCGCTTAATGTAGAAACAAAACAAATAAAAACAATAGCCAAGGGCGTGAGAAATACAGTGGGTTTTGATTTTCATCCAGCTACTCAAGCACTATGGTTTAGTGATAACGGTCGCGACATGATGGGCGATGATATTCCACCTGATGAGTTAAATCGTGCAACACAAGAAGGGGAGCATTTTGGTTTTCCGTATGTTCATGCCGGTGCAATTATTGACCCTGAGTTTGGTGAAGGTAAAAACATTGCCGATTATACGTCACCAGCACTTGCACTTCCTGCGCATGTAGCGCCATTAGGTATTCATTTTTATAACGGTAAGCAATTTCCAGCAAGCTATAAGCAGCAATTATTTGTTGCTGAACATGGCTCATGGAACCGTTCTAAAAAGTCAGGTTATAAAGTAGGGCTAGCAACAATTGAAGTAGGTCGCGTAACTAAATATACGCCATTTATTACTGGCTTTATGAAAGACGAAACAACATTTGGACGCCCTGTTGCATTTGCAGAATTAGGTGACGGCAGTCTGTTAGTAAGCGATGATTACGCCAACGTAATCTACCGTGTAAGCTATAAGAAAAACTAGGTAAGCTTTAATGAGTGATACAGATACCTTGCTAATGCAAGGAATTGAGCAACAAACAATGGGGCGCTTTACCGAAGACGCCTATTTAAATTATTCCATGTACGTAATTATGGACCGTGCTTTGCCGCATGTAGGTGATGGCTTAAAACCAGTACAGCGTCGTATTATTTATGCGATGAGCGAACTGGGTTTGTCGGCTAATGCTAAGTACAAAAAATCAGCCCGTACAGTGGGTGACGTACTCGGTAAGTACCATCCACACGGCGATAGTGCATGTTACGAAGCGATGGTATTAATGGCGCAGCCGTTTTCTTACCGCTACCCCTTGGTAGATGGACAAGGAAACTGGGGTGCGGCAGATGACCCTAAATCGTTTGCAGCAATGCGTTATACCGAAGCGCGTTTATCTAAGTTTTCAGAAGTACTGCTTAAAGAGCTTGGTCAAGGCACCGTAGATTGGACACCAAACTTTGATGGCACAATGGATGAACCTGTTGTACTGCCTTCTCGTTTACCGCATATTTTACTCAACGGTATAACGGGTATTGCCGTAGGTATGGCAACTGATATTCCGCCACATAACGTACGTGAAGTGGCTAGCGCATGTTGTTTATTACTTGATAAACCAAAAACAGAGCTTGAAGAATTACTTGAGCTTGTACATGCACCAGATTACCCAACAGATGCTGAAATAATTACCCCAAAAGCCGATATTCATAAAATATATAAAACCGGTCGTGGGTCTATCAAAATGCGTGCGGTTTACACCGAAGAGCATGGCGATATTGTCATTACAGCACTGCCGCATCAATGTTCTGGTGGTAAAGTGCTTGAGCAAATTGCAGCGCAAATGAACGCTAAAAAATTACCAATGATTGCCGATTTACGTGACGAGTCAGATCACGAAAATCCGACACGCATTGTAATTATCCCGCGCTCAAACCGCATTAAAGCTGAGCCATTAATGGCTCATTTATTTGCAACTACCGACCTTGAAAAAAACTACCGCGTAAACTTAAACATGTTAGGCCTAGATGGTCGCCCGCAAGTTAAAGACTTGCGCTGTATTTTAAGTGAGTGGCTAATATTTAGACGCGAAACAGTGCGTCGTCGTTTGCAGTATCGTTTAGATAAAGTATTAGCGCGCCTACATATTTTAGAGGGTTTATTAGCCGCCTTTTTAAATATTGATGAAGTAATTGAAATCATCCGCAGCGAAGATAAACCAAAGCCTGTATTAATGGAGCGCTTTGATTTAAGCGATACGCAAGCAGAAGCAATTTTAGAATTAAAACTTCGTCATTTAGCAAAACTTGAAGAGTTTAAAATTCGTGGTGAGCAAGATGAACTAGCCAAAGAGCGTGATAAATTAGCGCAAATTTTGGGTTCTGAGCGTCGTATGTCGACACTGCTTAAAAAAGAAATTCAAGAAGCCGCTGAAATGTATGGTGACGATCGCCGCTCACCAGTGATTGAGCGCTCAGAAGCAAAAGCACTTAACGAAAAAGATTTAATTCCATCAGAGTCAGTTACTGTTGTGCTATCAGACAAAGGCTGGGCACGCGTTGGTAAAGGTCATGACTTAGATGTACAAGGCTTAAATTATCGCTCAGGTGATGGCTTTAGAGCCTCGGCTCGTGGTAAGAGTAATCAACCTGCAGTATTTTTAGATTCAGCAGGGCGGGCGTTTGCAACCGATGCACACAGTCTACCTTCGGCGCGTAGCCAAGGCGAGCCAATGACAGGTCGCTTTAACTTAACACCAGGTGCTAATTTTGAGCACGTGGTAATGAGTGAAGATGAGCAAGTATTGCTTATGGCGTCAGATGCGGGCTACGGCTTTATCACCGACTTTAAAGACTTAGTTAGTAAAAATAAAAATGGTAAAGCGCTGGTAAGTGTCCCTAAAGGTGGAATATTACTTTCTCCTATTAGAGTGAACGATGTTGCTAGCGATTACTGTATGGCTATTTCTAACGAAGGTCGAATGCTTTTATTCCCGCTGCGAGACTTACCAAAATTAGGTAAGGGTAAAGGTAATAAAATCATTTCTATACCGGGTGCTAAAGTACAAGCCCGTGAAGAGTTTGTAAAAGTGCTTGCTGTTGTGCCACTAGGTAGCAGTGTTACGCTTCATGCTGGTAAGCGAAAACTAACACTTAAACCAAGTGACTTAGAGCATTATCATGGTGAGCGAGGGCGTAGGGGTAATAAATTACCACGTGGCTTACAGCGTGTTGACGAAGCGGTTGTTGAGTTAACACCTCAAGATGATGAACCAAAAGAAGTTATTAGCGAAGAGTAGCGAATGACTTCTTTTGTACAAATAAAAACGGTCTGCATTTGCAGGCCGTTTTTGTTTTAAAACCATTTTAAAGCAATATTAAAACAAGCAGCTTAAATATTTCAGCGTACACTTGTGCGCTATTGACTCGTTTGTGTCACAAAATAACGCTATAATAATCATAATTGATTTTTGGAGAAGCCCATTTGCTAGCTGTCATACGCGTTTTTATTATGCTGCTGTTTATATTATTCAGTTGTATTTTTGGTTTATTACTTTCGATTGTAAGACCATTTCATCCTAATAATGTACATATAATAGCGGGCTGGTTTGGCTCAATGGCTAAAATGATTGGCGTTAAGTTAGTTTTAACACGCCATAAAGATGCCGTTGATCCAGGTCCTGCGGTTTATGTTGCGAATCATCAAAATAGCTACGACTTATTTACAGTGCCAGCAATGGTGCCAAAAAATTGCGTAAGTTTAGGTAAAAAAAGCTTAAAGTGGATTCCGTTTTTTGGTCAGCTTTACTGGTTATCGGGTAATATATTAATAGACAGATCTAATCGCTCCAAAGCAGCAGGAACTATTTCAAAAGCAGCCGAAAAAATTAAGAATAATGGTTTATCTGTATGGATGTTTCCTGAAGGTACACGAAGTTACGGAAGAGGTTTATTGCCGTTTAAAACTGGCGCGTTTCACACCGCAATGAGCGCAGATGTACCCATGATTCCAGTATGTATGAATACAACACATAAAACCATTAAGCTAAATCGTTGGGATAATGGTACAATTCACATCGAAATGTTAGCGCCTATATCGCTTGATAAAAACACTAGCGCGCGTGAGCATGCTAAAAGCGTGCATAGCATTATGGCTGCTAAAATAACTGAATTAGATGCTCAAGTGAGAGATAAATAATGGAAAACTGGCGTGAAATAAGTGAAGACATCGTAAGTTCACTACTTGAAGATGGATCAGATCCTGAAATACTTTATGAAGTAGAACACCATTTTGTATGTGAAGACTTCCCTAAGCTAGAGCAAGCAGCATTGGCTGCTTTTAAACTAGGCTACGATGTTGAAGAGCCAGCAGAGCTTGAGCTTGAAGACGGCAGCAAAATTTGGAGCTTCGACATAGTAGTAGAAGCTGAGCTAGACGTAGACGTAATTATGGAAGACGTTGATAAGCTAGCGCAACTAGCCGTAGAATGCGAAGTTGAGTACGATGGTTGGGGCACTTACTTTCAAGAGTAATGCAGCTAACTAGAGTCTAGATTTATTAATTTGAAAGCGAGTATTGTAAAAGTACTCGCTTTTTTGTGTCTCGAATTAGGGAGTGCTAATTTTACATGATTCAAACTTGCTTACATCCATGTAAGAATAAGTTAACCGAGCGCAGCTTCCGCGTTCTGCTCACGCCCCTCACCTGTATCCATGTAGACAACAAAGTGTTACTCACTCCAAAGAAATCTCAAAATTAGTACCTGTTTAGCATTTCAATTTCATCATCACCTATTAATTTGAAAGGTTAATCTCACATATAAAATTTACTTTTAATTATTTATTTGTACTAATATTTTGAAATTTTAAATTATATAAGCGCGTATTTTTAAATTTTAGTCATGCAAATTTATCTTTATAACTAAAGTTAAATTAAATTTAACAGGTATTACCAGTCTGTTTTGGTAACAATTTTATCAGGAAATAACGGTGTTTATTCATAAGGCATTAAGTTTTGTGTTAAATATTGGTAATAGTGGTTTTTATTTTGGGTACTACTATTTTCTTAAATTTAAAATTTATTACATAGTGTAAATAGAAATCAATACGTTTTTACGGTATTGTTTTTAAAGTGTTTTTTTGTATTTTAAAGATATCCCTTTAGAGGTTTTATAGTTTTCATGGTAACAATTAACTTGTTGACATATTGGTAACAAAAAATATAGCCTTGTTTTGCCGGTTAGGTGATGGTTTTGGTAATACCAATTTGAAGGTTTTTTCTTTTCAAATTCTTTTTTTGTTGTTACCAATTTTTTTTGGTTTAAAAGTCTGTTTACATGATGCGATCTAGGTTTGGTTTTTATCGCCAAGCTAAGCTGTAAGGTTGCTTATTATTCAGGTTTAAAGGAATAAAAATAATGGTTAAATTTAAAAAGTTACTTATTTGCTCTGCAGTTGCTGCAAGTACTTCTTTTGCGCACGCTGCCTCGATTGAAAATTCAGGTTTTGAAGGTGGCTGGAGTAATTGGAATGAAACAGAGCCTGCAGCGCTATCTTCAGATTCGTATAAAGGCTCTAAATCACTGAAAATACAAGGTAGCCCAGGGCGTGTTTATCAAAATGTAGATGTAGATCGAAATACTCAGTACACGTTAAGTGCCTATGTACTCGGTAAGGGGCAAATCGGGATCAATGATCTTAATGGTTTGTTTAAAAGTGAGAAATTCAATGTTTCTTCATGGACAAAAGTATCTAAAACTTTCACCACGGCTAACACTGGTTCACTACAAGTATTTGCTAAGCATGATAAGAGTTCAAGCGATGTTCGTTTTGATGACTTTTCGTTAACTAAGGGTAGTTCTTCAGGCGGTGGAGACACCGGTGGTGATACTGGCGGCGGTGATACGGGTAGTGGCTCTGGTATAGCGAGTAACATCACCAACGGTAGTATTTTTGATCTTGAAGGTAATGATCCTCATCCATTAGTAAATAGCGATACTTTGGAGTTTGTTCCTTTAGAAGCGCGTCATATCACTCCAAACGGGAATGGCTGGCGTCATGAATATAAAGTTAAAGAAAGTGCACGTGTTGCAATGACCGAAACCTATGAGGTTTTTGAGGCAACTGTAAAAGTTGAAATGTCAGATGGTGGTAAAACAATTATCTCTCAGCACCATGCTAGCGATACCGGGACAATTTCTAAAGTGTATGTTTCAGATACAGATGAATCTGGATTTGATGACAGTGTAGCTGGAAATGGCATTTTTGACGTTTATGTTCGTCTGCGAAATACAAGCGGTAACGAAGAAAAATTTGCCCTTGGTACTATTACTAGTGGTGGCTCGTTTACTCTACGTGTTGAAAATAATTATGGCGATGTTGATGTTAGCGCACTAGGTCGCTCATTTGGTATACCTGTAGAAGATGACTCAGAGTCATACTTTAAATTTGGTAATTACCTACAATCACAAGACCCTGATACATTGGATGAGTGTGGGGAATCGGGTAATTCGGATTCTTTCAAAGAGTGCTTTGAAGATTTAGGGATTACAGAATCTAAAATAACGATGACAAATGTTAGTTATACCCGAGAAACTAACTAATTAGCTACTCAATCATGGCCACTCAATTGAGTGGCCATACTAAAATTGCTTTAATTTATAGCCATTTTTTATTTTTAAAATACACACCAATACCGCCAGTAAGCACAATTAAAAATATGACAAAAGCACTAAATGCATAAGGGCTTTCGGTACCCGGAATACCCCCTACGTTTACACCTAACAGGCCAGTTAAAAAGCCTAACGGTAAAAAAAGTGCCGCTACTACTGACATAACATACATTCGCTGGTTTAACTGTTCAGAGACTTGGTTAGTGATTGTCTGCTGAATGATTTGCGCACGCTCAATCGAGCTATCAAGCTCCTCTAAATAACGAATAAGTAAGTTAGTCGTTTCATTAAGTTTTGCTTTATCGTCATCCAACAGCCAGGAGTAGTGATTATTTACCATTGAGCTAAGGGCTTCTTTTTGCGGTTTTAAATAGCGTTTTAAGGCAATTGTTTGACGGCGTAACTGTGATAAACCTTGGTTATCAAACCTTTTACTAGGTTCATCTATTTCTTCTTCAAACTCATCGAGTGTTTCATCGAGTGAATCAATAACGCTTTGCATGCGAGAGGTTAGTTTTTGTGTAATGGAGCATACTAGCTCAGAAATATTACATGGACCTTTGTTTTCATTTAAACACGCAAGCGTATCTTGCACCGATAATAAACGGCGCTTACGGGTGGTAATAAGGATATTTTCACTAATAAATAAACGAATTGAAACCATGTCTTCAGGGCTTTGTGCTGGGTTTAAATTTACACCACGTAAAAATAACATGTGCCCATTAGTTGTTGCTGTAATACGTGGTCGTGTTTCATCAGCAATTAAAGAGTCTAATTCGTAATCGTTTAAATGAGGCTGTGCCTTGAGCCACTCAACCGCCTCACTTTGGCTATAGTCCATGTGCACCCAAAGTTTCCCTTGGCTTGGTTGCCAGCTATTTAGCTCATTCGTGCTTTCAATAGGGCGAGCGCCGCCTTGTCCATCAAGTACAAGTGCATGTAGTAAACCATTAATCATAATTATTTCTCATAATAGTGTATTTTTAATACCGTTAACTATAGTGTATCTACTTAAGTATTTTAAACTTACCTTTATTTTTAATAAGTTAAGTTTGAACAACCAAATAAATGCAGAGCCTAGGGGCTGAGCAAAGTAGCATAAAGTACTGTTCAGTAAGGCGTGCATTGTGTGACTAGTTGTTCAAAAAGATCAATTTAATTTACTAATCGACTAGATAAATTTATTTCGTTGGTGTTTTTTTACCTGTAGCGTATAAGTCACTTTTTTATTAAGGGCACATTTATGACAGCAAAGATTACAGTTGGTTGGCGTGAGTGGTTAAGTTTACCTGAGCTTGGTATTAACGATATAAAAGCAAAAATTGATACAGGCGCTCGCACTTCATGTATTCATGCAATTAACATTGAAGAATACGAAGTTGACTCAGAGAAATGGGTTAAATTTACGGCCCAACCATTGCAGGATGATGAGCAAACGCAAGTCACTTGCAAGGCAAAAGTTAAAAAAATGAAGTACGTAACCAGCTCAAGTGGGCAAAAAGAGTTACGCTATTTTATAGAAACGACATTGCATGCAGGCGAGCATAGTTGGCCGATAGAGCTTACTTTAACAAGCCGTGCAACAATGAAGTTTAGAATGTTATTAGGGCGTACAGCCATGGAAAATCGTATAGTCGTTGACCCGGCTTTATCTCAACTATTAGGTCGTAAGGTTTAACTATGAAAATCGGTATTTTATCTCGCAACAGAAAATTATATTCAACACGTCGCTTAATTGAGGCGGCAGAAGCACGCGGTCACGAAGTTAAGGTGATTGATGCATTACGCTGCTATATGAATATAAACTCGGAGCAACCAGAAATTCACTATCGCGGTGAAAACTTAAAAGAATTTGACGCAATCGTCCCGCGTATTGGTGCATCGGTTACATTTTATGGCTGTTCGGTACTTCGTCAGTTTGAAATGATGGGTGTTTACCCAGTAAACGAATCAGTCGCTATTTCTCGTTCGCGCGATAAATTACGCTCACTTCAGTTACTTTCGCGCAAAGGCGTTGGTATGCCAGTAACAGGTTTTGCGAGCAAACCAGATGATGTAAAAGACTTACTAGAGATGGTAGGCGGTGCACCTGTTGTAATTAAATTACTTGAAGGCACACAAGGCATTGGTGTTGTACTTGCTGAAACACGCAAAGCGGCAGAAAGTGTTATTGAAGCATTTATGGGCTTAAAAGCTAATATTATGGTTCAGGAATACATTAAAGAAGCAGGTGGCGCGGATATACGTTGTTTTGTACTAGGCGATAAAGTAATAGCAGCAATGAAACGTCAAGCACAAGAAGGTGAGTTCCGCTCTAACCTTCACCGTGGTGGTAGCGCTACGTTAGTTCGCATTACTCCAGAAGAACGTAAAACGGCAGTAGCGGCGGCTAAATCAATGGGCTTGAACGTAGCGGGAGTTGATTTACTTCGCTCATCTCGTGGACCACTTGTGATGGAAGTAAACTCATCACCAGGTTTAGAGGGCATTGAAATAGCAACAGGTAAAGACATTGCAGGCATGGTAATTGATTTCATCGAAAAAAATGCTTCAAGTAAAGGAACAGCAACACGTGGCAAAGGTTAAAATTAACCGTCCTTTTTCCTTATTAGGAGAGAGTGTAGGCGTAGGCGAGCGTAAAACACTTGCCTTAGAGGCAGCTAAACTTTATACCCATTCACCACTTAATATTCCTATTGAAGTGGTTAACGGTGTAATGGAAGGTCCTGTGCTTATGGTGTGTGCGGCAATTCATGGTGATGAACTAAATGGCGTAGAAGTTGTGCGTCAGTTAATTGCTAAAATAGACCCAAGCCAACTGCGCGGTACGATAATAGCTGTGCCTATTGTGAATGTGTTTGGCTTTATTCATAAATCGCGTTATTTACCAGACCGACGCGATATGAACCGTAGTTTCCCAGGTTCTGAGCGTGGCTCACTTGCTGGGCGTATGGCTTATATGTTTTTTAATCAAGTGGCAGTACATTGTACTCACATTATTGATTTACATACTGGCGCTATTCATCGAACTAACTTACCGCAAATTCGCGCTAATTTAGAAGATGAAGCAACGGCTGATATGGCTAAAGCATTTGGTACACCAGCGGTAATAAATGCATCATTGCGTAATGGCTCATTACGAAGTGAAGCTGCAAACCTAGGTATACCAGTTATAACCTATGAAGCAGGTGAAGCACTGCGTTTTGATCCTATAGCTATTGCGGCAGGTGTGCAGGGTGTTGATTATGTTATGCGTCATTTAAAAATGATCCGTGGCAAGCGTCCTAAAAAGTTACCAGATCCTATCATTGCAGGTTCAACTAGTTGGATACGTGCAGAGGTTGATGGCATTGTGCGTGCACAAGTATCACTAGGTGAGCATGTGACTAAAGGGCAAGTACTTGCTTATATTAGTAGCCCATTAGGCGACTCTGAGCTTGAACTTTTAGCACCTAAGGGTGGGATTGTTATTGGTCAGCAAACTATGCCATTAGTAAATGAAGGTGACGCGGTATTCCACCTTGCTTACTTTGCAAATGACAATAGTTTAGTAGAGCAGCAACTAGAGAACTTTATTGATGAAATAAATGATTTAGATGACGAGCTTAAAACAGCTGAACTAAATAACTAATAGCTAAACTAAATTCTGTTTAGCTAAGCATTAAAAAGCCGCAGTAGGTAATTACTTACTGCGGCTTTTTTGTGGACATTGCTTTATCAACGATGCTTTTTAAACTATGTTTTTTTAGGGCCAATAATACGCTTTATAACGGGTGCTTTTGTTGGCTTTGGTTCTTTATTTAAAACCATGACAGGGCGTGTCACGAATAAATTATTAGGATAAATTACACGGTGCCCATCAATGTGTTCAAGCACTACATTCATCAAGCCCATTTCTACTATTCGACCTTCAACATGATTAGCACCGTCAATAATTCGTACCCAATTGCCAACTCTGCAGTCATTTTGAATAAACATCAGTAAAAATGCGGTTAGGTTACTCAGTAATGACCAAGCGGCAAAAAGCGCTACGCCTAACATGGCAAATAAAGAGGAGCCTAAAACCAATAAGCCACGCAGCTCTATACCCCAAAATACTAAAACTAAACAAAGCACTACAAAGGCGAGTATTATTTTTAGTAAGAGCTCTGCACGGTACTTTCGGTGTAAATCTACCTTCCCCTTAATGGCTTTTTCGAGTAATTTTTTGGTTATTTTTAATAGCAGAGGGAAAACCAAAATAGCGATTACAGTGACAATTAACTTATATTGTGATGCAAACAATTCTAAAACTTCTATTATTTTCACTTTAGGCCCTGAGCTTTTATAAAAATTTAATTTAATGCAATTGATATTAGTTTAACGCGTTTGTATTATTTAAAAAGTGTTTTTAACGCTCACGAGCCACTGTACTGAATCTACATCATCGTAGCTATCAACTGGGGCTGCAATATCAATGTGGATCATGGTGCCTGAGTTTGCACGACTCGGTGCTAAACGAAGACCCACGCCTATATTTTTTAATACATGTGCGTTTTCACCGTTATCTTTATCGTTGAACCATGCTCTGCCTACATCTACAAAAGCTGCGCCACCCACTTTAAATAATTGCAGTAAATCGTACTCCCAGTAATAACGCTTTTCTAGATTAACTAAAAAACTACGGTCGCCATGTTGATAATCCATAGGGTAACCACGTAGGCCTGTTTCGCCGCCTAAAGTAAGTTGTTGATCAGCAGTAAGGTTTTTGGCGTACTGCACGCGGGCTTTAACATACCAAGATTGGTCTTCACTGGTATTTAAATAATATTGTATTTGGCTGGTGGCCATAAAGTTTTCGAGCTTTTTCTGCTCTTTATTCCAATAACCATCAATATCTGCGCTAAAGCGCCATAAAGTATTATCGTTAGTAAAGTGGGCTTTTTTGAAGTTAAATGAATACACTGCGCGGCTGTCGTCATTACTTAATGACTCGTCTGAATAGCCAATTAAGCTTTTAATATTCCAGCCTAAATTTAAATCTTCTGTGCGAGATATGCTGTCAAAATTGCGTACTTTTATATAGTTATCTTCAAACCAATGGCCGCTTATAAAGGGATAACTTAAGCTTCTGTCATCGGCAAGTGGTGCAAAGGTCGTGTCTATTGCTTCAAAGGTATGTTGCTCGTCGGTGTAACCTAAGGTTAAGCGTTGGGTCCAATTATTATTAAGTGCTTTTGAGTGCCCTATAAATGCACGGTTTAAATCGGTAGTTTGATCAAATTCGCTAAACTCTTCACCGCGTTTATATAGCGACTCTTCGCGCTGCTCAGAATAGCTTAAAATACCATAACTAAAAGGGGTGTCTATTGCGTAAAATGGGTAGGTAAGCTCAAGTAAGTGGCGCTTGCCATCGCTATTATCGGCATATTCTAAACGGCCGCGGTAGCGGGTAGATAAAATATTAGGATCGTCGTAAACAAATAAATAGCCACTACGATCGCTGTCGGTCGTGCGTGACAAAGAAAGGCGCTTACCCCAACCAAGCAGGTTTGATTCTCTAAAACCTATACTCGATTTGTTTTCTCCACCGCTACGGCTAAAGTTTACTTCTGGTAAAAGTGTCCATAAGTCGCGGGTAACCACTTCTACATTAACATTGCCGTCGCAATTTTCGGTTGCACTAATTTGTGCATCATATAAATAGCTTTCTTTACGAAGTAAACGCTCAGATTCAGCAAGCTTTTTAGCGTCGTACTTGTCACCAGGGGAGAATAATAAAAGGTTATTGATTACATCGGGCTCTGTTTGAATATGAGCACGGTTAGCAAATCGAAATAGTGCATTATTTTCCTCTTCAAGCTCAGTATTAAATACATTAAGTTGCTTGAGCTTTATTGAGGCTATTTTTGCGTTACTGTTACTATTTGTGAGGGATGTTTTGTCTTGGACTTCTCGGCGTAAGTTTTTATCTGTGCTTAAATCTGTCTGTTCTACAAGGCAGTTATCTGTTTTCGTTGAAGATTGTTGTGCGAATGCATTAGGCACATAAGAGCTTAAAACCGTTAAGCTAATACAACACTGTGCTATCCATTTCTTGTTCACCATTGAACCTCTTTACTGCTACGTAGCAAATGACTACCGTAATATCAGCTTACATCATTGTTATTATAATGTAAGTAAAAGGTATGGATTTTGAAACTAATTAATTGTTACTCATATTCACTTTTGTTAATAACCAACCTGGTTTAGAGCCGCCTGTGCGCGAGGTATTAAAGCTAGCTTAAATAAAATGCTAAAGCGGCTAATAAGTGCTCAGCTTCACGGCCTTCGGCATTAATCCAAATACTTTGGCTATAATGCTCATAGTTTAAATTAAAGGTTTGCTGATGATAGGTAAAGCGAACTTGATGGCGATCGGCACCTGCAGAATACTCGTTGAGTGTTACATCATCTGAGTGTAAAAATAGGGTACTCCACAGCTCAAAGTCTTCATCGTTTGGCGGCTCGACTGGTGTAATTAAAATGTATTTATGGGCGTGGTCATATTCTATTTGAGTCATAACTTTCTTAATTTGTAGCTAGGTAATTACGAATTGCAGTTAAGAATTCGCCGCCGTATTTATTTAATTTGGTAAAACCTACCCCCGACACTTTTAAAAATTCGCTGTCGTTTGTTGGCATAAGCTGCGCCATTTCGGCTAGCGTTTTATCATTAAATACCACATAAGGTGGTACATCATCGGCATCAGCAAGTTCTTTACGTAGTGCGCGCAGGCGAGCAAACAGTTTTTTGTCGTAATTAAATTGCGCTAATTTATCTTGATAAACGTGTTTGGCTTGCAGGCGTGGTTCGGCTAATTGCAGTGCGTACTCGCCTTTTAAAATTGCACGCGCGGCTTCGGTCAATCTAAGTGACGCACCTTGCGTTATATCTTGGCTAAGTAAG
Organism: Pseudoalteromonas sp. AS84; assembly: GCF_038900255.1. Classification (NCBI taxonomy): domain Bacteria; kingdom Pseudomonadati; phylum Pseudomonadota; class Gammaproteobacteria; order Alteromonadales; family Pseudoalteromonadaceae; genus Pseudoalteromonas; species Pseudoalteromonas sp. AS84. The sequence goes on from NZ_JBBMQY010000003.1 coordinate 282,676, forward strand.
CCTTGATGAATAAGCTGGCGTAAAATACTGAGCCAAAATTCACTGCTTTTGTCTTTACCTATGCCGTAAGTACTTAGCTCATGATGATTATTATCGCGTATGCGGCTAGTATTTGCACCACGTAGTAATTCAACAATGTAGCCAAGACCAAAGCGTTGGTCAGCTCTATATACACACGAAAGTGCTTGCTGGGCGACTAAGGTACCATCAAAGCTTTTTGGCGGGTTTAAGCAAATATCGCAGTTGCCGCAAGGCTCGCGTTGATATTCACTAAAGTAATTAAGTAATATTTGCCTACGACACGTTTGTGCTTCTGCAAAGCTTGCCATTGCATTAAAGCGTTGTTCTTCTACGCGGCGGCGTTGTTCGTCGTCTATGTCTTCAAAAAAGCGTCTTACGCGGCCAATATCAGCTGGATCAAAGTACATTATGGCCTCAGCTGCGAGTCCATCTCGCCCAGCTCGACCTGTTTCTTGATAGTAAGACTCTATACTTTTTGGAATATCGTAATGCAGTACAAAACGCACGTTAGGCTTATTTATACCCATACCAAAGGCAACGGTTGCGACCACTATTTGAATATCGTCACGGGCAAAACCAGTTTGAACAAACTGTCGTTGCTCATTACTCATACCAGCATGGTAAGCGGCAGCGTTTAACCCTGCATCAGCCAATTTTTCGGCAATGTCGTCTACACGTTTACGGCTGGTGCAATAAATAATACCACTTTGGCTTTTTTGCTCTTTTAAGTAACGAAGCAATTGCACCATAGGTTTAAATTTTTCTTCTATGGTGTAGCGAATATTAGGGCGATCAAAGCTGCCAGTATGGATATAAGGCTGTTGTAGTTTTAGTTGTTCAACTATATCAAAACGGGTGGCTTTATCGGCAGTTGCAGTTAGCGCCATCATGGGGACGTGTGCAAAACGCTGCTTTAATTCATTTAATCTAAAGTAATGAGGCCTAAAGTCGTGACCCCAATGCGACACACAATGCGCTTCGTCAATGGCAAATAAACTCACATTTAAATGTGATAAGCGTTCTAAAAATTCGCGTTGTAATACTTTTTCAGGTGCCACATATAAAAGCTTAATTTGCCCCTGATGAAGCTGTTGATACACTAATTGCTGCTCTTCTCGCGCTAAGCTGTTATTAACGTAAGCTGCTTTTACTCCAAGTGCTTGCAGTTGTGTTACCTGATCTTGCATAAGCGATATAAGTGGAGAAATAACAATAGTTACACCCTCAAGCACTAAAGCAGGAATTTGATAGCATACTGATTTTCCGCCGCCGGTAGGTAGTAATACCAGAGAGTCTTGACCATTAATAGCAGCGTCAATAACTGCTTTTTGACCGTCGCGAAATTCACTGTAGCCAAACACTTGTTTGAGGACAGTTTCGGGTTTACGCACTAGTGTGCTCGAAGAGGGAGTTGATGTATTCATTGGCGGGTATTTTAGTGGTTTTTTAGTGAGATGTCTTTAGCTGAGTTACTTAACCTTACCCCTATTGTAAGTAAATTTAACTCTGCTAGGGTTGAAATAGCTTTTTAATATCAGGCTTATTTAAAATGACTTAACGAGAGCCTCGTAGTTTTGCTTAAGTTGTGCTTTACTCATCGTACCAGTTTAAACATAGAGAATAATAATGAATAAAGAAATGTTAATTGAACAAGTGGGCGCATTGTTTGTAAATGGCATGCCATTTAATCAGTTTTTAAATATCTCGGTTGAGTCACTTACTCCAGAGCAAGCAAAAATAAGTTTTCCTTGGCAAGACGTATTTATAGGAAACCCTGCGCAAAAAATATTACATGGTGGCGTTATTTCAGCCGTTCTCGACAACGTAGGAGGTATGCTCGCGGCAGCGAGTGTAATTGATAAGCTAACCGATATAGACATTAAGAGTGTACAGCAAAAGCTAGCAACCCTTGGCACTATCGATTTACGAACTGATTATTTGCGCCCAGGAAAAGGGGAGAGCTTTATAGCAAGTGCCACACTTATTCGCTCAGGCAATAAAGTATGTGTGTGTAGAATGGAATTGCATAACGAACAATCTGTTCAAATTGCTTTTGGAACTGGTACGTATTTAGTTGGATAAAACGCGCGTGGCAAGTAAACTAGCGGCCTTTTAAATCACTAAGTGTTTATTATGTCGATTGATACCGAGCAGCGTAAAGGTGCTATTTTTGCTTGTCTTGCTTTTTTTATGTGGGGTCTTGCGCCAATATACTTTAAGTTAATTCAGCATGTTACTGCCTTTGAAATTTTAATGCATCGGGTTGTTTGGTCGGTTGTATTTTTAGTACTGGTAGTAAGTGTTTTAAAGTATTGGGACAAAGTAAAACGCATCATTGTTCAGCCTAAGCTTTTGCTTATGCTTGTTATTACCTCTGCGCTGCTTGGGTTTAACTGGGGTTTATTTATATGGGCTATAAATAATAACCATATGCTTGATGCGAGTTTGGGCTATTACATAAACCCTCTTTTAAATGTATTGCTGGGAATGCTCTTTTTAGGTGAACGCCTGCGTAAGTTTCAAGGCGTAGCAGTGGCACTTGCCTTTAGTGGTGTTGTACTGCAGTTAATTAGTTTTGGCTCGTTTCCGGTAGTGGCATTTTCATTGGCTATATCGTTTGCGCTTTATGGTTTAATACGTAAAAAGTTACCTGTTGAAGCTCTGCCTGGTATTTTACTTGAAGCACTTATATTACTGCCTGTTGCACTCATTTATTGGTGGTTAATGGTGCCGACACCAACTTCAAGCCTACCAGCCAACGATTGGCATACAAATGCATTACTGATTAGTGCCGGTATTGTAACTACATTACCATTACTGTGTTTTACTGGTGCAGCTAAGCGCTTGCAATACACTACACTTGGCTTTTTTCAGTACATTGGACCAAGCCTAATGTTTATATTAGCAGTGGTGTTTTACGGTGAAATTTTTGATGCGGAGCGTGTAGTAACGTTTGCATGTATTTGGAGTGCATTAGCTATTTTTAGTTGGGATTCTTATCATCAATCACGTAAACGTAAAAAAGCGGCTATTACAGCCGCAGAAGTATAATTAACTAATAAAATGGTTAACTAACTACTTTATTACGACCAGATTCTTTAGCATCGTAAAGTTTTAAATCGGCCTGTTTTAATAGTTCATCAATTTGATAAACAGGCCCGTTTGAGAAGCCAATAGAGATAGTAAATTTAATTTTAGCTTTACTAAATTCTTGGCTATTCATTTCTATAAAATACCTAAAACCTTCAAGCCTTTTTAGTGCTTCTTGTTTATCAGTGTCGGCAAAGTACACTGCGAATTCTTCACCACCTAAACGCGCTACTAAATACTTTTTAAAATATTTACTAAAGCAAATAGAAAGCCCTTTTAATACTTCGTCGCCTACATCATGTCCGTGTGTGTCATTAATCACTTTAAAATGATCAATATCAAGCATTGCTAAGGATCCTGAACCTTGCTTACTTTTAATCTTTTTAAGTGACTTATTGGTTTCTTCAAAAAAGTAACGGCGATTAGGTAAATTAGTTAAATAATCAGTGTTAGCTTGCCGTTTTATTGTGGCCATAAGCTCTAACATATCGACGTTTTGGCTTAGACGACAATAAAACTCTTCATTATTAAAAGGTTTACGAAGGTAGTCGTTTGCACCATTTTTTAAAAACAACGTTGATAAATCAGACGAGTCTGCGGCAGAAACACCAATAATCACTTTTTCATCGTTGTCATATAAACGACGAATTTCAGTGCATAGTTCATCACCATTCATGTTTGGCATTTCGTTATCAGTAATAATTACAGATATATCAGGTGAGGCTTCAAGCGCGGCTAGTGCTTCTATACCGTCTTCGGCTTGTAGAATTTGATATTTATGACGTGCAAGCAAGCTGCAAATGTAAGTACGTGTAGATGCAGAATCATCAACAACAAGCACTTTTACATTTTCGTTGCGAGTTAATCTAAGTAATTGTCTTTCGAGGTATTGATACGCTTGTTTGTTTTCTTTAATGATGTAATCAATGATTGGATATTTTTCGACTGTATCGCGGGTTTGTTTATCAATATTACCCGTCATTACAATAGTTGGAATGTCAGCCTTAACAGTACACGGTACTGCTTCACCTGATGGGGCATCAGGTAATATAAAGTCGACTACAGCACAAAAGTAGCTATTTTTACTTATAAGCTCTTTTGTTTGTGCTAATGACTCAGCTATATCAACTTTATAACCTGCTTTAAGCGCGATGTGCTTTTGCACTCGCGCCATTGCAGGTGTATCTTCAACTATTAGTATTTTTCGCGTCACGTAACACCTTGTTTATATTTTGCAAAAATATTTGCTTATACAAGTTGTAACTGTTAAAACGCAAAAAAGCAAATAACTTAAGTACTTACAGGTTATCCGCTTCTGAATAATACTCTTGGCTAATTGGTGCTGGCCCTGACATTTTTGAACGGCCAAATAAAGTATGAAATTTAGTTTTACAGGTCGTTAGCTTTAAGTATTTTACCCAAGCTCGTTCGATTGGGTTGGTAGGTTCTTGTGAGCCAGTGACTACTGCTACAAACTGTTCTTGATGTTCGTTTTGCGGCTCAATTGTTTTGCTATATAAGCCTCTTAAAACAACACCGTGTTGTTCTAATATACTGGCTTCTAATAAGGTGAAGTTTCCGCTGCGGCTAAAGCCACGTGGAAAATTCTGATCATCATAAAATTGACGTTGGCTAACAAATGCTTGGCGTAGTAATGAAATGTTATTGCTCATAGCTTTATCCTCATACCCTATTAATTAGCTGGAGTATGATGCAAGTTTGGCAATTTATTAAACAAATTATTTTTATCGTGAGGATAAAAAATTGGATATCGATTTATTAAAAACATTCGTTGAAGTAGTGCGTACGCGTCACTTTGGTAAAGCGGCCGAAAACCTTTATATTACGCAGTCTGCAGTGAGCTTTAGAATTCGCCAATTAGAGCAAGGGCTTGGTGTTAATTTATTTATACGTCAGCGCAACAATATTCAACTTACCGCACCAGGTGAGCGCTTATTACCGCACGCGCAAATGATTATTACAGGTATGCAGCGCGCCAAAGTAGATGTTGCGCTTGCCGATAATATGCATAAGCAAATTAGCTTAGCAGGAACGCCTAATATTTGGGATGCTTTTTTACAGTTTGGTATAACAAATATTGTATCGGCGATGCCGGGCGTGTCGTTGGTTGCAGAAGTTAAAGCACAACAAGAAAGCACTCGACTATTATTAGAGCGCACGCTTGATTTGGCAATATTGTTTGATCCACCAAAAGTAGACGAGTTAGTAGTAGAGCGAATTTGTGAGTTGCCAATCATTCCTGTAAGCGGATATGACACAGCAACCAACGAAAACTTTTTTGATAATCAATATGTGTATGTTGATTGGGGAACTACTTTTTCTCTTTGGCATGCACGCCAGTTTACAGGAAAAACGCCACCTTACTTTAGAACTAGCACAGGACGTATTGCACTTGATTTAATACTGCAATGTGGTGGTAGTGCATTTATACCTCAAGTATTGGTTGAAGGGCATTTAGAAAAAGGTGAGTTGTTTCATGTTAAAGGGGTAGAAAACACCTCAAGAGACGTATTTATCGCATACCACAGAGACAACGAGCAAAAAGAGCTAATAGAAACCTTAGTTAATTTACTTTCGCAAATGACGCCAAGCTTGTCTTTAAAGCAAAGTAAGTAAGAGAGACCATTTATTAAACTTTCATGTTATTTTGATTTCACATTTAATGCATTTTTATTAATAAAAAAAGACATTAATATTTCCATTGTAATATTAATGTCATTTAGCGATGACAAAATGCAGCAGTTTTAAAAATTAGTCTTTTGTGATTATCCAAGGAAATAACATGAAATTTGTAAAATCGAGCTTATGCTTAGCACTATTAAGTGGTTTATCTTTTAATGCACTTGCCGACGTAGACATTTACGGTAAAGCGAATGTAACAGTGCAATCATCAGATGATGGCGAAGGGTCTTTTACTGAGATAAAAAGTAATGCATCTCGTCTTGGTGTTAAAGGTTCTGAAAAAATAAATGATAGTTTAGAAGCGGTATATAAGTTTGAGTTTCAAGTTGATGTGTCTGATGCTGATTCAAAAGGCGATAACGACGACAATATTTCTGCGCGTAACCAATACGTTGGTTTAAAAGGTGCGTTTGGCCAAGTAGTTATTGGTCGTAACGATACTGCGCTTAAGCAATCTCAAGGCAAGTTGGATTTATTTAACGACCTTGAAGGCGACATTAAAAATGTATTTAAAGGTGAAAACCGCTTAGGAAATACAGTTAGTTATTCATCAAACTCATACGAAGGCTTTAAAGTACTTGCTACTTTTGTAGCTGAAGATGATGTAGACGCTGATAACGGTTACTCAATGGCGGTGACCTACGGTGACGTTGCACTTAAAAAGAGCGCGGTATACGCCTCTATTGCAGCCGATAGTGAAGTAAATGGCTACGATGTAGTGCGTGCATCAATCCAAGGTAAAGTTGAAAACTTTAAATTGGGTGCAATGTACCAAACACAAGAAGCAGTAGATGGCAGCGCAGAGGCGGATGGTTACTTGCTAAATGCTGCTTACAGCATGGGTAACAACACATTTAAAGTGCAATACCAAGATATGGACTTTGACGACAGCGACGATAAGTCAGCAATTTCAGTTGGTCTTGATCACAAATTAAATAAAAACATTAAAGTATTTGGTTTTTACTCAAGCTTCGATATGGACAACAACGTTGACCAAGACTACGTAGGCTTAGGTATGGAATACAAGTTTTAACTATTCGCTAAATTATTAAAACACTCCCTTTTTAACCGCGCTCTTTTGAGTGCGGTTTTTTTTGCTTTAAATTATTTACTTAGCCGCCCATAATAGAGCTTCATTTGGAATGAGGTGCGAGTCCTCGACTGTTCCCGCAACTGTAAGCAGCTGAGCTGTAAGTCAGATACAAATGGTATAATACCAATTTTATTAAAAACATGATCTTTCTAGCGAATTAAATAACTTACTAACTTTGTTAAAAATTATTCATATATAACAACTATATGCCATAATTTCGCCTTGTTATTAAGCTATTTATTTGTTGCTGTAATAGCTCACTAATTTAATGCAATTGGTATGAATTTTTTTAACGAGCGGGTTTACTCATTTTTTTCTTGTAGTGCATTAGTATTTTTATCGCATTTTTAGTGAGTTTAACCTAGCCTAGGACTGACTATTGCACACTCAAACGCCATTAAATACACCATTACTAAACGTTAAAAACGTATCGTGGGGTATTGGCAATAAAACGATTCTAAAAAAAATAAACCTTAAAATAACCACAGGTAAATTTGTTGGTTTGATTGGTCCCAATGGCGCAGGTAAATCGAGCTTATTGCGTTGTCTATATCGTTTTAATAAACCAAGTAATGGCGTTGTAGAATTTAACAGCACAGATATTTGGCAGCTAAAAAGCGATGAGTACGCAAAAAAAGTAGCGGTTGTTTTACAAGAAACCCCGTCGCAATTTAACTTAAGCGTATTTGATGTTATTGCGCTTGGGCTAACGCCTCATAAATCGCTATTTAGCTCAGTAACTAACACTGATAAACAAAAAGTTATTCAAGCTATCAATACCGTAGGGTTGGCAGATCATAGTGATCAAAGCTTTGAATCACTCTCCGGCGGTGAAAAGCAACGTGCCTTGATAGCCCGCGCCATAGTTCAGCAACCTCAGTTGTTAATAATGGACGAGCCAACTAGCCATTTAGATGTTAAATACCAAATACAGGTAATGGAGCTTGCTAAATCGTTGGGTGTAACGGTGTTTGCATCGTTTCATGATTTAAACTTAGCCTCTGCAATGTGCGATGAACTAGTGGTTATTAAAAATGGTGAAATTACGCATTCAGGCGCGCCAAGTGAGGTATTAACCGAAAACATGCTAGGTGAGGTTTTTGGTGTCTGCGCCCAAGTAAATAACCACCCGCAAATATCGAAGTCGGGAAATAGCATTCCTCATATCACTTACTTTTATGGTTACAAATAATATGAGCACAGTTAATACTCGCCAATCACTTGCGTTATTTATAAGTGCTGCAGCTGCTTTATTTAGCTTATTTGCAGCACTTAGTTTTGGCGCAGCAGATACCTCACTTCAAGACGTACTTAATAGTTTTTTGCTCTCAAATAATGCGTCTTTTAATACGCGTATTATTTTTGAACTAAGAATGCCACGCACATTACTCGCTTTTTTAGCAGGCTCTGGTTTAGCAATTGCGGGGCTTATTTTACAAACGGTAACGCGCAACCCGCTAGCCGACCCTTACTTATTTGGTATATCGTCGGGTGCTTCATTTGGCGTGGTGTTACTTATGGCGCTAGCAGGTATTAGTGCAGGTTTTATGTTATCGGCAGCAGCGTTATTAGGTAGCTTACTCGCTATGAGTTTATTAATTCTTATTGCAGGTAGGCAGCAAAGTGCACAGGTAGAATCAATGCTATTAGCTGGCGTTGCTCTATCGTTTTTATTTAGTGCGTTTACCAGTTTGTTGCTTTATTGGAGTGACCCTCAGGCGGTAGCCGCTATTTTATTTTGGACACTGGGCAGCTTTGCTCGTGCGCAGTGGGCTACGCTTTGGTTGCCTTTATTGGTAATTACATTGTGTACGTTTGTAATGCTGAGCTTTAGAAGACAACTCAATGCCATGTTACTTGGCGATGAAAGCGCAATTACATTAGGTGTCAGAGTCCAGCGCTTTAGAATACTTATGCTAGTTTTAAGCTCATTAATTACCGCTGTGCTGGTGGCTATGTGTGGTGGTATTGGGTTTGTAGGATTAATGGTACCGCATATTGTGCGCTTTTTTATCTCCCAAGGCACCAACGCGGGATTGCTTGTAACCAGCTTAGTGGGCGGTACATTTATGGTGTGGGTTGATGTACTTTCGCGCTCCTTACTAAAAAACCAAGAATTGCCTGTGGGCGTTATTACCGCTGCTATTGGTAGCGTGTTCTTTTTAAGTTTATTATTTTTTAGAAAGCGAAGGGGGTAATTCCATGAAAACCTTAATGGTTCAAGGCACTACATCAGATGCTGGTAAAAGCACCCTAGTTGCAGCCCTCTGCAGAGTGTTTGCTAAGCGAGGGGTAAAGGTTGCGCCTTTTAAACCACAAAATATGGCACTTAATAGCGCGGTAACAAAAGGTGGCGGAGAAATTGGCCGTGCGCAAGCCTTGCAAGCAATAGCCGCTAAAGTCGAGCCCGAAATAGACTTTAATCCTATTTTACTTAAACCTAATAGCGATACGGGCGCGCAAGTTATTATTCATGGAAAAGCCATTAGTAATATGGAAGCGGGCAAATATCACGACTATAAAAAAGTGGCGATGGATGCGGTAATTACCTCACATAACCGCTTAGCTAAACGCTTTGATTTACTCCTTGTTGAAGGGGCAGGGAGTCCTGCTGAAATAAACCTGCGTGAAAACGATATTGCCAATATGGGTTACGCCGAAGAGGTAGATTGCCCCGTTATTATTATTGCCGATATAGATAAAGGCGGTGTGTTTGCACACTTAGTGGGTACATTAGCGCTACTAAGCGAGTCAGAACAGGCACGAGTAAAAGGCTTTGTTATAAACCGCTTTCGAGGCGATATAAGTTTGCTGCAAGGTGGGCTTGATTGGCTTGAAGAATACACAAACAAACCCGTACTTGGCGTATTACCTTATTTGCACGATCTTGCGCTTGATGCTGAAGACGCCGTCGCCATTGATAATAATGTAACCAACGCCACAATTAATATTGCAGTGCTACTTGTTCCCCACATTAGTAACCATACTGATTTTGATGCACTGCGTTTGCACCCCAATATTAATATAAATTATGTGCGCCACACGCAAACTATCCCAGACGTTGATCTGATAATTCTCCCTGGCAGTAAAAATGTACTGGGCGATTTAACCTTTTTGAAAAATGAAGGCTGGGACACTCAAATTAAACGCCACTTACGCTATGGTGGAAAAGTACTTGGCATTTGTGGCGGCATGCAAATGCTAGGCAATACGCTCAACGATCCCGATGGTATTGAATCGTCATTAAAGCAAGTAAATGGACTTGCTCTATGCGATTTTGAAACCACGCTGACAGCACAAAAAGTATTAACTAAAATAACCGCTACACTACTTTTAAATAACCAATCAACACCCTGTAGTGGTTACGAAATACATGCAGGAATTAGCCAAGGTGCAGCGCTTAATAAGCCATTTATAACCTTTAATAAAAGCCACCCAAATGGCTTTAAAACAGATGGCTTTATTAGCGATGATAATGCCGTTGCAGGCACCTATTTACATGGCTTGTTTGATGAAGCCGATGCTACATCGCAAATTTTAAAATGGGTAAAACCAGGTGCCTCAATTAATCCAATTAGTATTGCCACTCATCGCGAGCAGCAGTTAGAAAGATTAGCAACCATGTGCGAAACGCATTTAAATATACAGCAAATTATCTCGATTTATGAAGGGCACAATAATGACTGAACAAAACAACGATAAACACCAAAAACGCCAACAAAAAGTAAAAGAACAAGTGGATGCGCGCGTTGCAGCCGCGCAAGATGTAAAAGGTATTTTTCAGGTTATTACGGGTAATGGTAAAGGTAAATCAACCTCAGGTTTTGGCGTTGTAGCTCGCTGTGTTGGGCATGGTAAAAAAGCAGCCGTTTGCCAATATATTAAAGGTACTTGGGAATGTGGCGAGCGTAATTTATTACAAGGTGCAGGTGTTGAGTTTGTTGTAATGAACACCGGTTTTACCTGGGATACGCAAAATAAAGAAGCCGATACCGCAGCCGCGCAAGCAACATGGCAAGAGTCAAAACGCATGCTTGCTGATAGCAGTATTGATTTAGTATTACTCGATGAGCTTACGTATATGGTGACCTACGGCTACGTTGATTTAGATGAAGTAGTAACAGCGCTTAATAACCGCCCGCCAATGCAGTCAGTTATTATTACCGGGCGTGCAGCGCACCGTACTTTAACCGACCTTGCCGACACAGTAAGCGAAGTGCGTAATGTAAAGCACGCATTCGACTCAGGCATAAAAGCGCTCGAAGGGTTTGATTACTAATGTTTAAAGCGTTTTTTATTGGGCTACTGCTTTTTAGTGTATCGGGCAGTGCACTTGCAGAGCAGGTTAATGATTCTAAAAAACTGCGAATAATCGCGCTTGCACCACATATAGTCGAAAATCTATTTGCCATAGGGGCGGGCGATAATATTGTGGGCACGGTTGATTACGCCGACTATCCTGCTGAGGCTAAAAGTATTGAGCGCATAGGCGGTTATTACGGTATCTCACTTGAAAAAGTGTTGGCGCTTAAACCTGACTTAGTAATTGCGTGGAAAAGCGGAAATCAAAGCGAAGATTTAGCCCAAATAGAGTGCCTTGGCATAAAAGTATATTTAAGTAATCCCACCACAATCGCTGGTGTAGCCGACGAGTTACTTACTTTTGGTGAATTTACAGGGAACATTAAGCAAAGCCAGCAAGCGGCAAATGCATTTAAACATAAGCTAAATGGTATTGTTAAAAGCCAGCAAGATAAAAAAAATATTACCGGGTTTTATCAGTTATGGGCTGAGCCCATGATGACAGTAAGTAAAAATACATGGATAAGCCAACTGATTGAAACATGCCATGTAAGTAATGTATTTGCACAGAGCGTTACAGATTACCCGCAAATTAGTATCGAAAATGTCATTGTTACTAAGCCACAAGTTATTATTATCCCTGATGAAAAATCAAAAACACCACAGCCGGTTGTTAATTGGCAAAAGTGGCCAGAAGTGCCCGCTGTTAAAAATGATCAATTTATTAGCGTGAATGCCGATTTATTACATCGTTTTACTCCGCGGATGCTAGATGGACTCGCGGATATGTGTGATAAAATAGACGCATCACGTAAACAGATTAAGAGTACACAATGAGCGATTGGGCTACATTTTTAGAAAGTGAATTACAGCAACCTTACATGCAGGAAACGTTAGAGTATGTGGCTAATCGCCGCAATGAAGGTGTTGCTGTTTATCCGCCTGAACCTCAAGTATTTAGTGCTTTTGATGCCACAGCACTAAATGACATCCGCGTTGTAATTTTAGGACAAGACCCATACCACGGAGAAGGGCAAGCGCATGGCTTGTGTTTTTCGGTATTGCCTGATGTAAAAAAGCTGCCGCCGTCGCTTAAAAATATGTACAAAGAGTTAGCTACCGATATCAGCGGTTTTGCTGTTCCTGAACACGGGTACCTGCAAAGTTGGGCAGATCAGGGTGTATTTCTACTCAATACAGTATTGACAGTTGAGCAAGGGCAAGCGCATTCTCATAAGCATTTAGGATGGGAGCAATTTACCGATAATGTAATAGCGCATATTAATAAACACTGCGAAGGTGTGGTATTTATTTTATGGGGTGCACATGCACAAAAAAAAGGGAAAGGCATAGATAGCGCTCGCCATCATATTTTAAAAGGGCCACACCCATCGCCGCTTTCGGCGCATAGAGGCTTTTTTGGCTGTCAGCATTTTTCAAAAACGAATGAGCTATTACAAGCCCAAGATGAAAAACCGATTAACTGGCAGGTGTAAATAACCTGGGCTCTGAATAATAAATTTATCTCATGCAGCTATTTTCAGCGCATTAAAAAAGGCTTCCATATATCGGAAGCCTTTTTGTTTAGTTGGGGCGTATTGAATTAAAAATCGAGCTCTTCAATCGCAATACTGTCTGTAAAGTAGTCTAGTTCTTGTAGTTCTTTACGTAGGCGTTGTTTGTCTTTTATTGCTTCTATTTCACGCCATTTTCTTTTTTTATTTTTCTGAGAGGTTTTCCTTGTTGTATCTGGTCCTTCTAATATCTCTAATATATCGTTTAGGCTATCCATGAACTTCTCCTATTGATTTTATTGACCTCAAGAATACCTATACCACAGGCATAACTAAAATAGAACAAAAAAGTGACAGTTATGTTACGAGGATGTGATGAGTTGATGAAGGTTTATACGAAGATTATATAGAGGAGTAGCGTATTTTAGGCATAAAAAAACGCCGCTATAGCGACGTTTTTTAAAACACGATTATAGCAAATTACATTGCTTTAAAGCGCGCTTCTAGTTGTTCTTGTGCATCAGCAAAAGAGCGAATACCTTCAGCTAGTTTTTCAGTAGCCATAGCATCTTGGTTATGTAACCAACGGAACTGTGCTTCTGTAAGTGGCTCTGGTTTTGGCTCTTGTGGAACATCGCTTTCAAGCAAATATTCTTGTGCGCCTTCAAGGTTACCTAAATCTTCTAAAAGATTAGGGCTAATAGTTAGCTTGTCACAACCTGTAAGTGCAATAATTTCGCCTGTATTACGGAAACTTGCACCCATCACAACTGTTTTGTAGTCATGGCGTTTGTAAAATTCAAAAATGCTGCGTACAGACTGAACACCTGGATCTTGTAGCGGATCGGTTGGTTTTTCCATACCGTTAGCAACGTGCCAATCTAAAATACGACCAACAAATGGCGAAATTAGAAATACGTTTGCATCGGCACACGCGCGAGCTTGGGCATCGCTAAATAATAAAGTAAGGTTACATTTAGTGCCTTCTTTTTCTAGCTGCTCAGCGGCTTTAATACCTTCCCACGTAGACGCTACTTTAATTAAAATTTTGTCTTTGCTTACACCTTCTTTTTCGTAAAGGCTAAGTAGGGTATGTGCTTTATCAATTGTAGCTTGTGTATTAAACGAAAGGCGTGCATCTACTTCAGTAGAAATATAACCTGGTACAATCTCGCTAATTTCTTTACCAAGTAATACGGCAAAGTAATCACAAGCTAGTTCAAGTTGTTTAGCAGGCTCTTGCTCGGTTTCTTTTGCGTAGCTCCAAGCTTTATCTAGGTAAGGCTTATATGCTTCAATCTCGCTCGCTTTTAATAAAAGTGACGGGTTTGTAGTTGCATCTTCTGGTTGATGCTTTTTAATAGCTTCAATATCACCAGTGTCGGCCACAATAGATGAATGTTGTTTTAGCCTTTGTAGAGCTGAAGTCATTTGCTTTCCTCATTCCAAGCAAGTTAAAAGAAAAATCTGATCACTCTTAATATATACAATCCATACTGCAACAGTGTGACAATGCTTGATAGGTCTTATGTCCTGATCAATAAAAAAACGGCAATGCATGGGTTATTAAGAGAGGATTTATTTAAACAAAACGTGCTTTTCGTTTCATTTAATGTTGAAATTGACACTAAATAAATTACAAGTCAATAGCTAACTATGATCACTGTTATTTCACCTGCAAAAAATCTTGATTACGAAACGCCACCCGCAACAGACAAGTTCACTCAGCCTGAATTACTAGAGCACAGCGAAGAGCTCATGAAAGTATGCCGTGAACTAACACCAGCGCAAATTGGCAGTTTAATGAAAATTAGCGATAAGCTTTCTGGACTTAACGCTGCGCGCTTTAGCGAGTGGGCACAACCGTTTACACAAAATAATGCTAAACAAGCCGCACTTGCCTTTAATGGCGATGTATATGGCGGTTTAGATGCAAGTACGCTTAAAGCTAGCGAGCTTGATTACGCACAAAACCATTTGCGTATTCTCTCGGGTTTATACGGGTTATTAAAACCACTTGATCTAATGCAAGCTTACCGTCTTGAAATGGGCACCAAGCTTGAAAACTCGCGTGGCAAAAACTTATACGAGTTTTGGGGTAGCGTTATAGCGAATAAACTAAACGACGTATTAAAAGCGCAAGACGCACAATATTTAGTTAACCTTGCTTCAAACGAATACTTTAAAGCGGTAGATAAAAAAGCATTAAATGCACAAATTATTACCCCACACTTTAAAGACTGTAAAAACGGTCAATATAAAGTTATTAGCTTTTACGCTAAAAAAGCACGCGGCATGATGGCGCGCTACATTATCGAAAATAAAGTAACGCAGTTAAGCCAACTTAAAGAGTTTACGGTAGCAGGTTATTACTTTAGCCCAGAGGCAACAGCTAAAGAGCTTGAGCCTGTATTTATGCGCGACGAACAAAATTAGGTTTATAAGCTTAAATAAAAAATTTAAAAGCCATGCATTGCATGGCTTTTTTGATGTTGGCGTTATATTTGCAATCTCATCTAATATTAATGAGAACACTAATTAAATAGGTGCAAATAAAATGATCAGCATTCCGTCAATTGACGAAGCCGAAAAACTAATAGAAGAAAAGCTCGGAGGGTGGTTTGATGTTGTAATAAGCCATATCCCTAATTTTATAGTTGCGATACTGATCGCAATTGTGTTTTCAATATTGGCGCGCTTTGCTGGCAAGCTGATGAAAAACATATTACGCCGCTCACTCGACTCAACACAAATTGCCGACTTAATGGCGTCAATTTTTAAAGTTATTGTGTTGTGTATAGGTTTATTTATAGCGCTCGATTTTGTTGGCTTAAAAGGCACTGTTACCTCGCTACTTGCTGGTGCGGGTATTGTGGGTTTAGCCATTGGCTTTGCGTTTCAAGACATGACCGAAAACCTAATTGCAGGTATAGCAATGGGTGTACGTAAGCCATTTAAAACAGGTGACGTAATAGAAACCGATGATGTGTTTGGTTCAATACATTCTATAAACCTACGTAACACGCTAATAGAGAGCTTTTATGGGCAGTTAATACTGGTACCAAACAAAGTATTATTTAGAAACGTACTAAAAAATTACACCACGCTAGGTGTTAGGCGCATAGAAGTACCCGTAGGTATTTCGTACGGCGACGACATAGAAAAAGCAAAAGACGTCATCGTCGATAAAATTAACGAATTTGACTTTGTAATACGCAAAGATGAAACCGCAGTATACGCCGAAGGTTTTGGCGACAGCAGCATTAACTTACTGGTGTGGTTTTGGATTAAATACCCAGGTGAGCCGGATTTCATGACGGTACGCCACAAAGGTGTTGTTGCCGTTAAGCAGGCACTTGATGAAGCTGATATTAGTATTCCATTCCCAATTCGTACTTTAGATTTTGGTATTAAAGGCGGCGAAAAACTCGATGCTATGATAAGCGATAAAATAAGCCAGCAATCATCAAATAAAGACAGTGGTGAGGGGACTGACTCTAACCAAAGTGAGTAATTTAGTTAAAGCTCATTAGGCAAAAGCATTGGGAAATAGTTACTTACCAACAGCGCGTTTTTACAGAGTAAAACGCGCTTTTTAGACATTTTATAAAATAAATGATATTTCTAATTTTAAAGTTAAGTCCCTTCATATAAGTATAAATTATCATTTTCCCATAAGAGCGCAATAAATAAACTTGTAACCATTACAAATACATAAACAACGAGGTGTTTGGATAATAAATGCATTTTAGTGGTTTTATGTTCCTATTTTGTTTGTTTCCCTCTGTAAATTCGGGTTTTTTGAATAAATAAATTCATTTTTAGCTTTTGGTAGGCTAGATTTAACTTAACTGCTCTTTATTTAGTAAATACAAATGCCAAGCAAGAAAGAAAGTTCAGCTTTTCAAACGAGTCACTGGAGTTTAAAAACTAAGCTAACATTAATTTTCCTACTCGTAGGGATAATACCCGCCCTCATAATTACTACAATTTCTACATTACAATCAAAATCACGCGTCGAATACAATATATCTCAGTCGCTTGAGGCGATTAATCAAATAAAAAAAACTCAGATCGAAAATTATTTTAATCAAAAAAGGGCAGATATTGAGCTTTTGGCTTTAATTGTTCCGCAGCTTGAGGAAGACAACTATGATCGCTTTTTTACAGAATATATACAGAGGTATGACTATTACGATGTGTTTTTAATTAATAACAATGGGCTTATTTATTACACTCAAGCTAGAGAATCTGATTATCAAACAAACATATTAAAAGGGAAATATGCGAGTTCAAATTTAGGAGATTTAATTAAAGAGGTTAAACAATCTAAAAGTTTTAGTATTGCTGATTACAAACCGTATGCACCAAGTAATGGAGAACCCGCTGCGTTTATTGCTATACCTGTTGATGGTAGCGATACAATAGTTGCTTTGCAGCTTTCAAGTGAAGGGACTAATCAAATAATGGGTGTTCGCGAAGGGATGGGAGAAACTGGTGAGAGTTACCTAGTTGGAGAAGATAAGCTAATGCGTTCTGATTCATATCTTGACCCAGAAGGACATTCACTCAAAGCAAGTTTTGCAGGAACTGTAACAAATAATGGTGCTGATACAGAGGCTGTAAATTTAGCTTTAAATGCTCAACATGGTACTAAAATAATAAAAGATTATAATGGAAATAACGTACTTTCTGCCTTCGATAGTATAAAAATTGGAGATTTTAGCTGGATTATATTAAGTGAAATTGACGAATCAGAAGCATTTTCACCAGTCCATCAGACTGTGCTTTTTAGTGTGATTTCTATAATTGTAGCTGCAATTGTTGTTGTATTTATTGGTGTTTTCTTTTCTCGAAAAATAGCGACTCCAATAATTGTAGCTTCCACTTTTGCTAAAAAAGTGGCGGCAGGAGATCTTAGCAGTAATATCGAAGTTAATTCACACGATGAGGTAGGCATGCTACAAGTTGCATTGCATACCATGTTAGAAAATCTCAGAAAAATGATTGGTGAATTATCTAACGTTGCAGTTCAGCAAGGCAGTACAGCAACAGAGCTTGCCTCAGTTACTGAGCAAACTAGCTTAGCAGTTACCGAGCAGCAAGCACAAACTATACAAGTTGCAGCCGCCACTACCGAAATGACTGAAACAGTAAAAGAGATAGCGAGTACAACTGCTAGTGCATCATTATTATGTGAAAATATTCAAAGAATGGCTCGAGAAGGCTCTGAAAATAATGATAGTACTTACAACGCACTTGTTTCTCTTGGAGAAGCTACAAAAAAATCAGCACATGAAGTGACGGAGTTGAAGCATAATTCAGAAAAAATAGTGAATGTATTAGGCGTTATTAAAAAGATAGCTGATCAGACTAATTTACTTGCTTTGAACGCAGCAATTGAAGCAGCTAGAGCTGGTGAACAAGGGCGTGGTTTTGCTGTTGTTGCTGATGAAGTACGAAGCTTAGCTAAGTCTACGCAAGAGTCTACAATGGAGGTTGAAGTGATCATTGAAGCTGTTGTTAGTGCCAGTAACGCAGCTGTTAAAGCAATGACAGACAATGTAGGACAAACAACTCAAGTTCAGGAAATAGCTAAGAAAGCAAACTTAATCAATAGTAATGTAGGCAAAGCAGTAGATGAAATTTTTGATATGGTTGTTCAAATTGCAACCGCCTCTGAGCAGCAGGCAACCACCATCGATGAAATATCACGAAATATAGGTGTCATAAATATGGGTATATCAGAGACCGAGCAGGCAGTTAGAGATATTGCACAGTCAAGTAGCGAATTGTCTAGGATGGCAAACGGTTTAAATGATGAGGCCCAAAAGTTTAGTCTTTAACTTACTCTATTAATTTAGAAATCTTTGATTTAATGACGCTAATCATACAGATATAACTACGGTAGGATGTTACAGGGACGTACCATAAAAGACGTAAATAAGCGCGTGCCAAATAGTGCACGCGCATAAATAAATATTAGAGTTGGTGAGACACTTTGCAACCGATGAGCTCGTAAATTACAAACTTCCAACATATTTATGTTTTATTCTAACATGTTAAATAACGCTAATTTTATTACGAATGATTTTTACGCCATCCATATTTTCTAAAAACTTTTGAGCTAGTGCGCGCTGAAAACCAGTTTGTGCTTCACCGTATAAATCTACTTCACCATTTTTTACCTGCACACGAATATCACTTAACGCTAGGTTAGGATTAGTTCGTAGGGTGTTGGTGATAGCTTGTTGTAAGTTAGGTTGAGTGGCTACACTGCTTACTACGGCCATGTTGGTTGCTGCACTTACCTTTGTAGCGCAAGCTAATAAAAATAAACAACAAAATGATACTAAAGCGATAGTTAACTTGAAGCGGTTCATAACTTAATCCTTACATTACGGTGAATAGTGCAGCCACAATATGGAAATTCCATCGGCTAGGTTATCTTTGTAGTTACAATTTCGGTGCCAATATTAACGCCATGAAATATAAGGGAATTTTATTAATTGGGAATTCAGGTGGGCAAAAATTACATTTAAATGAGTATGAGTTACATGCTTGGGTTACATATGTAACAGGTACAAACAGCAGAGCCTCCAAGGCTTGCATTAAAAAGCCGACAAAAGTCGGCTTAGTATAAAAATGTTTTAGGTTACTTTTTCTTTTTAACCTTAGCCTTTTTCTTGGCTTTCATTTTTACTGGATCTTTACGCTTTTTAGCAGGTGGCTTAGCTTCTTTATGCTGTGGCTCGACACCTCTAATTACACGGCGTTTTAATTTTTGTTCAACGTAGCGCTCTACCTTATATAAAATACCAATATCGTGTGCTTCAACTAGCGATATTGCTATCCCTTTTTTACCAGCACGGCCAGTACGACCAATACGGTGTACATATACGTCGGCAGTACGCGGCATATCAAAGTTAATAACGTGGCTGATGTCAGATACGTCAATACCACGTGCAGCTACGTCGGTAGCAACTAATATGCTTGTTTTACCACTGTGGAAGTTTTCCATGGCTTTCATACGTTTGTCTTGTGGCATTTCGCCGCGTAACCACGCTGCTTTTACATCATTAGTTGTAAGTTCGCCAATCAATGTTTCTAAGCGTTCGCGAGTTTTAACAAACACAATCGCTTTAGTTACGTCAGGATTTTTTAGCGTATTAACTAATAATTCAAGTTTGTGATGATAATCGTCGGCTAAATGTACCCATTGGTGAATTTTAGCCTTTTCTTTACGTGACGATTCGGCTTCTAATAGAGCTGGGTCGTTTAATGTTTTTTCAGCAAACCTTTCTACGCTGTCACCTTCAAGTGTTGCTGAGAATAAAAAACATTGGCGACGATTTTTAGCTTCGTCACAAATACGGCTCATTTCTTTTTTAAAACCCATATCTAACATGCGATCTGCTTCATCAATAATAAGCATTTCTACATGTTCAGCATGAAAGTTTTCGGTTTCTAGGTATTCCATTAATCGTCCTGGTGTGGCGATTAAAATATCGTTATTTTTTTCAAAAATTTCTTTATGCGTGCCGTAGTTAATACCGCCTGTTACTACACCAATTTTTAGGTGTGTGCGCTTAGCTAGCAGTTCACATTGTTCATGAATTTGATAAGCCAACTCACGAGTCGGGGTCATAACGAGGACGCGCGCAAAACCAGGGTCACGACGTGGGAAATCCAGTAAGTACTGAATAGCCGGAATTAAAAATGCCGCTGTTTTACCTGTACCAGTAGGCGCAGATGCTAAAATATCGCGCCCCTGTAGTGCTTCAGGAATAGCTTGTTGTTGAATGCTGGTTGGCGTCTCGTAGCCCATTTTATTAATGGCATCGAGTAGCTTGTTATCAAGATCAAATTCAGAAAATTGCATAGAGTGTCTAAAATAAGGGACAATTACCCTGATTATACGCGCTATGCTGCGCTTGGTGAATGAAAAGGTGAAAAAATGTCTGGTTTTGTATTTAAACAATTTAAAGTTGAACACGACCACTGTGCAATGAAAGTTTCTACCGATGGCATTTTGCTTGGCGCATGGGCTAATTTAAGCGGTGCAAAGTCATTACTTGATATAGGCACCGGAACCGGCTTACTAGCACTAATGTGTAAGCAGCGCAGTAATGAGCTTGGTATAACTGCGGTAGAAATTGACGAAAGCGCCTATACCCAAGCATTACAAAATGTAGCTAATAGTCCGTGGCCAACTATAAGTATTACGCACCAAACTATTCAGCGCTTTAGTAGTGAAGTTAAATTTGACGTGGTTATCTCTAATCCACCGTATTTTAATGACAGTTTAAAAGGCGATAATGCTGCGCGTAATGCCGCACGCCATACGGACGGCCTAAGTTTTGAAGAGTTAATTAATGCGTTTAAACATTTAAGCCATAGTGGTTCCCGCTTTAGCTTAATACTCCCAAGCGTTGAAGGCGCATTATTTATTGAGCTTGCTACTCAAAATGGGCTTTATTTAAATACTCACTGCCAAGTAAAAGCCACGCCTAATAAAGATATTAGCCGCAGTTTAATGACATTTAGCTACGTAAAAAGCGATATAGAAACATCAATTCTGTGTATTAGAAACTTAGATAATACCTACACCGCTGATTATATAGCCCTGTGCAAAGCATTTTATTTGAAAATGTGAAGCAATTGTAAAATAGGAACGAATAACGCAAACTGACTAAAACCTATTGTTGAGAACAGATATGGATAGTCAGTTACCAAAATCCTTTATAATTATACTTGCCGTAGTACAGGCTATTGCTCTTACCCTTTTATATAGCAGTATAGAAAATAATGTGTGGCCAGCAACAAGCCCTACATGGTTAGTCTCACTTATTACATTTTCTATGAGCTTTCCTTTATTAATGCTAATGACCGTTAATAAAAATAATATAAAAACGTCGTTACTTTTAATCCTTCCTTTTTCCTTGTTGTTATCTTTACTGGGTGCGTATGCAGGCTTTCAGCAAGAGCCTCAAGAGTACGTAAGTAATAGCAATTTAATATCAGTTTTTATTTTTACTAGTTTAATAGCTGGCTTTAAAGGCCTTATGTACATTCAACAATTTGGTAGTTCAGAAAATGTTAGCTACAGTCGTTTGTTTAAGCTCTCTTGGCGTAATTTTATAATTTTTGGAGAATGCTGGCTGTTCGTACTTATTTTTTGGGGAATACTAAATTTAGGTGCGGCTTTATTTGATATTTTAGATATAAATTTTTTCTCTGAGCTACTAAGAGATGAATGGTTTTGGATCCCAACCTTAACGCTCGCATTTGCCTTTGCGAGTATCATATTTAGAAAGCTTTTGAACATTGAAGATAATATCGCTTTTTTACTACAAACTTTAATTAAGTTTTTATTGCCTGTTTTATCAGTTATTTCTCTCGGTTTTTTAGCAACACTTCCTTTTACCGGACTCAATAAATTATGGGAGACCGGAAGTGGCAGTTTATTAGTAATGTGGCTGCAGGTGCTCACGTTGTTTTTTGTTAACACTGTTTATAAAGACGACTCATCAGTTCGCCCTTATCACTTGCTCTTGCACCGACTCGTTTTTATAAGCGTTGCGTTACTTCCAGTTTATAGTGTTATTTCAGCCTATGGAATTTACTTACGGGTAGAGCAGCATGGGCTAACAGTAGATCGTTGTTGGGGCATTTTGATTTGGTTTTTATTGGCGTGTTTTTCGTTTAGTTATCTTGTTGGAATTATAACAAAGCGAGACAATTGGCTAGAGCCGCTTAGCAAAATAAATATTGTGATGGGGTGGGTGGTGCTCGTTAGTATGCTTGCTGTTAACTCCCCTTTATTAAATTTTCAAAGCTTATCTACAAACAGCCAAATAGCGCGTTTAGATGCAGATAAAGTAACAATAGAAAAGTTTGACTATTACTATTTTGAGTACAGCTTAGGACGCCAAGGTTATTTAGCTATGCAGTTATTAAAACAGAAAATTGAAACGAGTCACCCAGAGCAATACGCTATCATCGATAGGATGTATGTAAATAATGAGTTTGCTTTAACGCTTGAACACACAGTCGATGATTTTATTGAGCGCAGTGTATTTTGGCCATCACAAGCGCTAATACCTCAAGGTTTAATAGAGGCAGTATTTTCTGAACAACATTTTTACGATCGTAACTCTTTAAAAGAACATACTTACTATTTCATTGGCATGGATTTAAACAAAGATGATGAACTCGATTTTATAGTGATTGACGAAAGTAATGAAAATATAGCCGCATATTTCTGGTTATTCGACATGGGTAAGTGGCGATCAAGGTATATGAATGTCGAAAATCCTGAAGAGATTAGATACCTTAAAAGCATGATTGATAATAACGAATTATCTTTAGTTGTGCCTGAATATTCAAATCTAAAAATAGGGGATGTTGTTTTTAAAGTGAGGTAATACGTAACTTTTTTATGCTACTGCCCCTTAAACCTAAACTAATGATTATTAGTTTAGGTTTTTTGCTTTTAGTTTTTTATTTTATTTTAGGTACGGCGCTTTAATAGTGTGTTTATGAATCACCTGATATGATTTAGCCATTAGCCACTTAATTTAAAAGGCAACACAATGAAAAAGTTAAATAAATTAGCATTCCTTAGCACGTTAACAGCCACCATTTTTGCAAGCCAAGGTGTGTTTGCTGCTATTACGCCTGTAGGCCTTTGGAAAACGATTGATGAGGATACAAACCAAGCTAAGTCGTATGTACGTATTACCCAAACCAACAGTGTATTAAGCGGCAAAGTTGAAACCATTCTTAACCCTGCAAAACAAAATGATATATGTAGTAAATGCGATGATGAGTTAAAAGATCAGCCTATTTTAGGAATGACTATAATCACCGATGTAAAAGCACAAGATGATGGCATCTGGGGAGACGGAGAAATACTCGACCCAACAAATGGTAAAACCTACACTTTACAACTAACCCCGCAGGATGAAGGTAAAAAGCTCGAAGTACGCGGCTACATTGGCTTTTTTTACCGTAATCAATATTGGTTAAAAGTAGAGTAAGTTTTACTGTTTATTTATTTACTAAACGTTAAATAATTAAGTATTAACTGAAATCATTTTTGCGCTTTGCCTTTCTTACTCACTAAGCCAGCTATATTTAATTGGCATTCAATTTTGAGTAAATAATAAAGGAAAAAAGATGATTAAGTACATAGTTGCTTTAATAATGCTGAGCACACTGTTAATAAGCGGTGGAGCAAGCGCAAAGGATGATGCTGTAAATACGGGTTGGTTTAATAACACGGCTATTAAAGGGTACGACAGCGTTGCATATTTTACGCAAAATAAAGCCGTTAAAGGTAGCGACAAATATACGTTTAGTTATTTAGGTGCTGACTGGCATTTTTCGAGTGAAGAAAACAAAACGACATTTGCAGAAAACCCAAAGCGTTATGCACCGCAATACGGTGGCTGGTGCGCTTATGCAATGGCTGATGAGGGTAATGCCGTAGGGATAGACCCTGAAGCATTTTATATTCACGAAGATAAGCTTTACTTAAATTATAGCGAAAGCGTGCAGCAAAAATGGTTAAGTAATTTACTACCGTACATTGTTATGGCTGATGGGTACTACCCACAAACAACCAATGTGATGACGTTTCAATAAATTGATTTATATTAATAAAAAAGCGCGTAACTAATTTTATAGTTACGCACTTTTTTATTTTATTTTTCGGTATTTATAAGTGAATTAAAGCGTTTCACCGTATTCAGTCATTACCTGTTCAACCCATGTTGCAATGCGGTCGTCGCTTAGCTCGTATTGACTATCTTCGTCTAGCGCGAGTCCTACAAACTGTTTACCATCAGGCGTCAATGCTTTTGAAGCTTCAAACTCGTAGCTACTGTCGTTTGGCCAAAAACCAAGTTGAGTAAATATTTGCGTATTTATTTCGTCGTGTAGCATGCCTAGCGCATCTTGAAACCACTGCCCGTAACCTTGTTGATCGCCCATGCCAAATAAAGCAATGGTTTTACCATTTAGGTTTACGTCGGCTATGTCGTCCCACTTTGACTCCCAGTCTTCTTGTATTTCACCAAAATCCCATGTTGAAATACCGAAGATGATAAAGTCGTACTGCTCTGCATTTTTTAGTGGCTCGTCTTTAATATTGTGCAGGGTAACTATATCGGCACCAATAATGTCGCGAATTTTTTCTGCTGCCATTTCGGTGTAGCACGTAGTAGAACCAAAAAATAAACCAATTTGCATCGTATTTATCACTGTGTAATTGCCTGATATGATAGGCTCAAGTTTACCGTAAGGTATTTTTAATTGATACCTTAGCAAAGCATGAGAGCATAATGTGACAACGCTATCTGACGATTCTTTTGAAAATAACAGCAGTATGAGCAGTAATAGCGACTACCTAGAAACCTTTTTAGATAGCCTGTACTTAGAACAAGGCGTAAGCGAAAACACATTAAGTGCTTATCGCAGTGATTTAGACAAGTTTTGCCTATTTTTAAAAGGCGAAAATTTAATGACGGTAACAGGGCTTGATGTTGAAAGTTACTTAGCGCATCGAGTCGATTTAGGCTTAAAACCACGCAGTACTGCACGTAGTATTAGTGCGCTAAAGCGTTTTTATCAGTACTTTGTGCGCGAAAAACTAATTAGCGACACCCCCATGCTAAATATTTCTCAGCCAAAAGCAGGGCAGTCGTTACCTAAAACACTCTCAGAAGCTGAAGTTGAGGCATTATTAAATGCGCCTAACACCGAAGAAGCGATGGGACTGCGCGATAAGGCCATGCTAGAGCTACTTTATGCAACGGGTTTGCGTGTAAGTGAGCTTGTTGGACTGCGCATGGAGCAAATTAATTTGCGCCAAGCAGTGGTGTTTGTAAAAGGTAAAGGTAATAAAGAGCGGTTAGTACCACTGGGTGAAGAGGCCATGTATTGGCTTGAGCAATTTTTAAAGGGTGGTCGTGCGCAAATGATAAAACATGCCACCGATTTTGTGTTCCCATCTAAACGCGGAGTAGGCATGACGCGACAAACCTTTTGGCATAGAATTAAACACTATGCTATTTTGGCAGCAGTTGAGTCTCCTTTATCGCCCCATACTATGCGCCATGCTTTTGCTACGCACTTATTAAATCATGGGGCAGATTTACGTGTGGTACAAATGATGTTGGGCCATAGCGATTTATCAACGACGCAAATTTATACCCATGTTGCCAATGAACGGTTAAAGTCGGTACACGCAGAGCATCATCCGCGTGCGTAAGTTTGAAAGTAAATATCATTAAGCCGGTCAATATATTAAGTATTTTTAGGATAGAGAGAAGTTATGAAAAAATTAATGTTAGCAGGTGCCATGTTGTGCACAAGTATTAGTGCATTTGCAAATGGCGTTGCTGTAACACCAGATGCTAATGATCCTATTATTACTAAATTTGCCGAGCTTGGTGTAACTGTAAAGCAAATTAATCCAAGTCCAGTAGCGGGTTTAAAAGAATTGATCACTAATAAAGGCGTGCTCTATGCAAGTCCAGATGGTCAATTTTTAATGCAAGGTACGTTAATTGATTTAAATAATCGTAATAACCTAACAGAGCAAGCATTAAATGGCGTGCGTGTTGAAGGTATTAAAGAATACGAAGAGTCGATGATTGTGTACAAAGCGCCAAACGAAAAACACAGTATTACTGTATTTACCGATATTAGCTGTGGTTACTGTCGTAAATTACACCGCGAGTTAGACGATTTACTTGATGCGGGTATTACCGTTAAGTACCTTGCGTTTCCACGTGGTGGCTTACAAGGTTCAGGTTACGCAGATTTAATGAACGTATGGTGTGCACGCGATCAGCAAGAAGCACTAACAGAAGCTAAATCGGGCACAAGCACTAAAGTAGTTGCAGGCTGTAGCGCACCGGTTGCAGAGCATTACCAATTAGGTCAAAGCTTTGGTATTAGCGGCACACCCGCTATTATTTTAGAAGATGGTACGATGATCCCTGGTTACCAGCCAGCAGCAGCATTAAAAGCAGCATTAGAAGCTAACAAAGCGTCGTAATTAAACGCTTAGTTATTATTAAAAAGGCCTTAATGGCCTTTTTTTGTCTTTTTAATACGACTCAATAAGTTAAAACTCTGCATGAAAAAACTAATCATTGCGCGTGAAAACGTTGACGACTCGCATCTGCCGAGTAATTTACACCCTGTAATTAAACAAATTTATGCTAACCGCAATGTATTCAATGCCGAAGAGCTAAATAACAGCGTAGCGACGCTCCACGACTTTAAATTGTTTAAAGACATCGACAAAGCCAGCGACTTATTAATTGAAGCATTAAAAGCGCAAAGCCAAATATTAATAGTTGGCGATTTTGATGCCGATGGCGCAACAAGTACTGCAACTTTAATGCAAGGCCTTGAGATGTTTGGCTTTAAGCATTTAGATTACTTAATTCCTGACAGGTTTAGCTTAGGTTATGGCTTAAGCCCCGCGCTTGCAGAGCAAATAGTACAAATAAAACCTGATTTAGTGATCACCGTAGATAACGGCATATCGTGTATTGCCGGTATTGATATTTTAAAAGCGGTTGGCATAAAAGTGCTGGTAACAGATCACCACTTACAAGGTGAGCAGCTGCCAAATGCCGATGCAATAGTAAACCCAAACAGGCATGAATGTGATTTTCCGTCTAAATCCATTGCTGGCGTTGGCGTTGCTTTTTACTTATTAATAGCACTGAGAAGCGTAATGCGAGACTTAGGTTATTTTGAGCAGCAACCGCCGCCTAATTTAGCTAACTTACTCGACATTGTAGCGCTTGGTACAGTTGCTGACGTGGTCGCACTTGATGCGAACAACCGTACGTTAGTGCATCAAGGTTTAGCACGTATTCGCAGTGGTAAAACACGCCCTGGTATTACCGCGCTTATTGAAGTGGCAAATCGTAATGCCTCACGTTTAAGTGCCAGTGATTTTGGTTTTTCGCTTGCGCCGCGTTTAAATGCAGCAGGGCGATTAGACGACATGAGTTTGGGTATAGCGTGTTTGCTTAGCACCGATATAAACCAAGCGCGCAGCATAGCGGGCGAGCTCGATAGCTTAAACTTTGCAAGGCGCGAAATAGAACAAGGCATGCAATTTGAGGCGCAAGCCGTGCTTGATAGGCTCGCATTTAGCGACGATAACATCCCTGATGCTATTTGTTTGTTTCAAGACGATTGGCATCAAGGTGTTATTGGTATTTTGGCTGGTCGCTTAAAAGAAAAATACCACCGCCCAACCGTTATATTTGCTGGTGGCGAAAACGGTGAAATTAAAGGCTCGTGCCGCTCTATTGAAGGGCTACACATGCGCGATTTACTCGAAGGGCTTAATACCGCCGACCCACACTTAATTAATAAATTTGGTGGTCACGCAATGGCCGCTGGTTTAAGTATTAACGAGCAGCATTTTAACGACTTTAAAAAAGCGTTTGATGCCGCAGTTAGCGCGCAACTAAGTGAAGAAAGTAAGCGCTGCATTGTGTTTACCGACGGCGAGCTGCCAAACGACTGCTTTACAATGGATTTTGCCCAGCTATTAAAGCAGTCGGGCCCGTGGGGTCAGCAATTTCCTGAGCCGGTGTTTGAGCATACCTTTGAAGTAATACAGCAGCGCATAGTAGGCGAAAAGCATTTAAAGCTCGTGTTAAAGCACCAATCTGGTCGATTAGTTGACGCCATTGCTTTTGGTATTGATGTAAAAGAGTGGCCAGATACAGAGGCCAAGTTTGTAAAAGTAGCGTATCAGCTCGATATAAATGAGTTTAGAGGTAAATTTACGCTGCAATTAATAGTTAGAGAGCTTGAAAAAGTGCATTAAAAAATATGTAATATCATGCATAAAATGCTAATAAAGCGCGCGGTTTTTTGTTAAAATCGGGCGTTTTTATCATTTGACGATAATTTATTGCGAAAATCCCATTTAAAGGGGCGCAATTACCTAGCCATTTTGGAGTGATGTACATGTTTGAAGTGAATCCTGTGATTAATCAAATCAAGGAAATTCGCGAACGTACTGAATTGCTTCGGGGGTACCTTTGACTACGCTCTTAAACAAGAACGCTTAGAAGAAGTTAACGCCGAGCTTGAAGATTCAGCCGTATGGAATGAGCCTGAACGCGCACAAGCGCTTGGCCGTGAAAAATCAGCATTAGAAGCGGTTGTTGAAACAATCGACAACCTAGTAGCCGGTACTGACGACGTTGAAGGCTTACTTGAGCTAGCTGTAGAAGCTGAAGACGAAGATACCTTTGTTGAAGCGCAAACTGAGCTTGCTGATTTAAACGGACAGTTAGAAGGTTTAGAGTTTCGTCGTATGTTTTCGGGTCCTCATGACTCAAACGATGCTTACCTTGATTTACAATCAGGTTCTGGCGGTACTGAAGCACAAGACTGGTGTAATATTTTACTTCGTATGTATTTACGTTGGGGCGAGGCTAAAGGCTTTAAAGTTGAGCTAGTTGAAGCGACCGACGGTGATGTTGCCGGTATTAAAGGCGCAACTGTCCGCTTTGTTGGCGAATACGCTTACGGTTGGCTACGTACCGAAACTGGTGTGCACCGTTTAGTACGTAAAAGCCCATTTGACTCAAGTGGTCGTCGTCATACTTCATTTGCTTCTGCGTTTGTATACCCAGAAGTTGACGATAACATTGAAATTGATATGAATCCGTCAGACTTACGTATAGACGTTTACCGTGCATCGGGCGCGGGTGGTCAGCACGTTAACACCACCGAATCGGCGGTTCGTATTACTCACGTACCAACAAATACCGTAGTGCAGTGTCAAAACGAGCGTTCACAGCATAAAAATAAAGCCCAAGCGATGAAGCAGTTAAAAGCTAAATTATTTGAGCTTGAGCTACAACAGCAAAATGCTGAAAAACAAACGCAAGAAGACGCTAAGTCTGATATTGGTTGGGGTAGTCAAATTCGTTCATACGTACTTGATGACGCACGCATTAAAGATTTACGTACAGGCGTTGAAAACCGCAATACCCAATCGGTACTTGACGGTAACTTAGATAAATTTATTGAAGCCAGCCTTAAATCTGGCCTATAACCACCAAGCTAATAAAGAGCTAAAAAATGACTGATAAAATCCAAGACGAAAACAAGTTAATCGCTGAGCGTCGCGGCAAGTTAGATGCTATACGCGAAAATTGCCCAGCCAACGGTCATCCAAACCAATTCCGTCGTGAGCATTACACGGCTGATTTGCAAGCCCAGTTTGGTGATAAGAGCAAAGAAGAATTAGTAGAGATGCAAGAAGTTGTGTCTATCGCTGGCCGTATTTTAGCAAAGCGTGGACCGTTTTTTGTAATTCAAGACATGAAAGGTCGCGTACAAGCGTATGCATCTAAAGATGTTCAAAAAGATCTTAAAGAAAAATATGGTCAGCTAGACACTGGCGATATTATTGGTGTTAAAGGCGCATTAAATAAATCGGGTAAAGGCGATTTATACGTAGAAATGACTGAGTACCAATTATTAACTAAGTCACTTCGTCCGTTGCCTGAAAAATTCCATGGCTTATCAGATCAAGAAACAAAGTACCGCCAACGTTACGTTGATTTAATTACTAACGAAGCAACGCGCGAAACATTCCGCATCCGTTCACAAGTAGTTGAAGGCATTCGTCGCTTTTTAGCAGACCGTGACTTTATGGAAGTAGAAACACCAATGCTGCAGGTTATACCTGGCGGTGCATCTGCGCGTCCGTTTGTAACTCACCATAACGCGCTTGATATCGACATGTACTTACGTATAGCGCCTGAGCTTTACTTAAAGCGCTTAGTGGTAGGTGGTTTTGACCGTGTATTCGAAATTAACCGTAACTTCCGTAACGAAGGGTTATCTACGCGTCACAATCCAGAATTCACAATGATTGAATTTTACCAAGCATACGCTGATTACATCGATTTGATGAACATCACCGAGGACATGCTACGTACGGTTGCAGAAAACGTACTAGGTAGTGCAGTTGTAGTTAATACAACTAAAGACGAAAACGGCGAAGTGATTGACTCAGTTGAATACGACTTTGGCCAACCGTTTACACGTTTAAGCATGGCGGACGCAATCTTAAAGTATAACCCTGAGTTTGATGCTGCGGTATTTAACGACCCAGAAAACCACTTTGACGAATTAAAAGCGTACGCTAAACAAGTGCACGTTAAAATTCCTGAAAACTGTGTTTGGGGCCCAGGTAAGTTCTTGTGTGAAATATTTGAAGAAACAGCAGAACACATGCTTATTCAACCTACGTTTATTACTGGCTACCCGTGGGAAGTTTCTCCACTTGCACGCCGTAACGACGAAAATGCATTTGTTACCGACCGTTTTGAATTTTTTGTTGGCGGTCGTGAACTTGCAAATGGTTTCTCTGAGCTTAACGATGCACAAGACCAAGCAGAGCGCTTTACACGCCAAGTTGAAGAGAAAGACGCAGGCGATGATGAAGCAATGCATTACGATGAAGACTACATACGCGCACTTGAGTACGGCTTACCGCCAACTGCAGGTGAAGGTATTGGTATTGACCGTTTAGTAATGTTGTTTACTGACTCATCAACAATTAAAGACGTTATTTTGTTCCCGCATATGCGCCCGCAAGCTGACTAAGCTTTGGGTAGAACAAAGTAAGTTAATAAACGCCGCTTAATAGCGGCGTTTTTTTATTTTGTATTAGTATTTTAATTAATAAGTACTACACTAAAAATTAAATGTAGTTATTAGTGCTGGTTAATGTGCAATTCAGCTTCACTAATTTATTGTTATTGGCAGTTTTTAATATTAAAACTAACAGTGCTATAACTTTTTAGTATGATTGTTTTTTAAACATATGTTGTATTTATGTAAAGGTTTTAGCTAGAATACGCACGAAATTTACACTGCTTGGTATTTAGCAGTTTAAGTATAGATTCTTAAAGGACTTAGAATAATAGTATGAAAGACAAACGAGTAGATGATTTTTCAGAAGAGGGCACATCAGAGCAAGAACGAAATGCTTATTACCGTGCTTGTATTGCTGAATTTCAACAGTTAGGTTACCAAGAACAGTATTTGGCTCAGTTAACTGATGACTTAGTTCCCGTGCTAGGTGTTAATCCTTCAAATAAAAACGCGTAACCCGCTTAAATTTCAAACTAATTACACTTTTAAACCAAGCATATGTGCAATCTATAACCATATAGTCGTTTTTGGTAGAAAAGTGTTTGACATATTTTCTGAAATCTTTATTATACGCCCCACAAGACGGAGAGGTGTCCGAGTGGCCGAAGGAGCTCCCCTGCTAAGGGAGTATAGAGTTTGTAGCTCTATCGAGGGTTCGAATCCCTCCCTCTCCACCATTTCTTTTAATGGCGTGTTTTGTAAATTTTTAAAGTATGGGTGCATAGCTCAGCTGGATAGAGTACTCGGCTACGAACCGAGCGGTCGGAGGTTCGAATCCTCCTGCGCCCACCATACTTTAATAACTCTGCTTAGAGTCTAAATAAGCAAAAGCTCTACTTAGAGTTAAAATAAGTAAACTATAAAGTGGGTGCATAGCTCAGCTGGATAGAGTACTCGGCTACGAACCGAGCGGTCGGAGGTTCGAATCCTCCTGCGCCCACCACTTTATAAACTCCTACTTAGAGTATAAATAAGTAAAGTGTTGGCTAAAGCCAAACGGTCGGAGGTTCATTCTTACAAGATACGTCCTGCGCCCACCACTTTATAAACTCTCACTTAGAGTAAAAACAAGTAATAGTAAAAATGAAAGTGGGTGCATAGCTCAGCTGGATAGAGTACTCGGCTACGAACCGAGCGGTCGGAGGTTCGAATCCTCCTGC